>NZ_JBIUVW010000019.1:0-93479 GCF_044743155.1 Pseudomonas sp. NPDC087697
GCTGTTGCACTTCGTTTACGGCGTGCTCAAGTCGGGTCAACCCTTTGACCCGAAACTTGCGCTTGCCCGGTGAGGCTCAAGACGGTATCTACGGGGATGATCGGGTTAGGGATTGAAGATTGTTATCACGCGGAGCGGGGACGATCAGGTTAGGGGTTGAAGATTGTTATCACGCGGAGTGGGAACGATCACGGGAGGGGGGGAGATCGTTCCGTGTGGGGTGTGGGAATGATCAATCAGCCGGGGGAGAGGGCGTGACTTGGTGGTCATCGTGCTTAAAAAGCGCTTCATCTTCTGCTAACGCTGTGCAACGGTGGCGTTCTGGGTTTAAGCCGCTACACTGCGCCAGCGTTCATTTTTCTTTTGGGGCTTGAGCATGAAATTTCGTTTTCTTCTCTGGATGATGGGCTTGCTGATGCGCAAGGCCAGTCGGACCAATCCGGCGTTTCAGCAGCAGTTGGGTGATAAAGAACTGGTGTTCCAGTTGCAGACGCTGGACGGCAAGGTGGCGCGGCACTTCGTGGTGAAGGATCAGCGCATTAGCAGCAAGGCGGGGGTGTATGCGGAGCCGGCGTTTGCGATTGCCTTTAAAGATGCCGCTTACGGCTTTGCCACGATGCAGGCGAAGAACAAGCAGTTGGCGTTCATGACCGGGATTCAGGACAAGTCGATTCAGATCAAGGGCAACCCGGCGCTGGTGATGTGGTTCCAGGGGCTGACCAAGTATTTGAGGCCGAGGAAGGCTAAGGCTTGAGGTTGGTCAGGTAGACCGAGGTGGGTTCATCGCGGGCAAGCCTTGCTCCTACGGATCACACAATCCTGTAGGAGCAAGGCTTGCCCGCGATGCTTTTTAGGGCTGGGTGAACTGCGAGGCGAGTTCGCGTAGCAGGACTTCGGCTTCGAGGACTTTGCTGACGACGTCTTCGGCTTTGGCGCGGCTCAGGCCGAGGCGCTCCAGCAGGGCGTCGGGGATTTCTTCGTCGGGGCCGGAGCCGATGCCGCGGCTGCGAAGCAGGCGTACGGCCAGGCAGACGAGGTTCGGGTACTCGGCGTAGGCGCCGTCGTAGCTCGGGTCGTGCTGGAAGCGCAGGGCGGTGGCCAGTTCGTCGGGCATGTCCCAGTAGCGCATCAGCCACGCGCCGATCTGTTCACGGCTGATGCCCAGCAGGTGTTGCTCGACAAAGCTGTGGCACAGGTGCGGGTTGACCTCCAGGTGCCGGCAGATCAGCGAGAAGTGCGGCGGGAAGACGTGGGCCAGCAGCAAGTAGCCAAAGTTGTGCAGCAGGCCGGCGAGGTAGGTCAGGCCGGCTTCCGGGCGCTGGGTGCGCGGCATGGCGCGGGTCAGGCCTTCGATGACGGCGGCGGTGTAGATCGATTGCTGCCAGTACGGCGTGGTGTGTTGCGGGTGGTCCTTGGGCAGGCTCAGGGTTTTGCCCAGGGCCAGGCCCAGCGCCAGGTTGATCACCAGATCAAAGCCCAGCACGCGGACGATCGCGTCTTCCACTGAACGAATCTTGCCCGGCGAGGCGTAGTACGGCGACGCCGCCCAGCTGACGACTTGCGCGGCCAGGGCCGGGTCGGTTTCAACGACGCCGGTGATGTCGTCGATGGTGGCGTTGGGGTCGACCCGCAGTTTGATGATTTTTTGCGCGGTTTCGGCCAGTGGCGGAATCTCGATGGTCGCTTCCAGGCGCTGCTGGATGCGTCGCGCCGTGAAGGCCTGCACCGCTTGGGTGATTTCCTCGCGGTCATCGTCGGGGCGATCGAGGTTCGGGCGGATGAGGCTCAGGGCTTCGCCGAAGTTCGCGGCGCTGGCCTTGGTCAGCATGCTTTTGAAGTCTTCGCTGGAAATTTCCAGCAGCACGCCGGGCTCACCGGAGTTGATCAGCAACTGCGGTTCGCGCAGAAGGCTTTCTTCGTACAGGCATGGCGAGCTGGTGAGCGCCGGCAGGCCGGGCAGAAAGCTCAGGTTGTGTTTGCCGAGCATGCGCTCCAGGCGTTCGGTCGGCACGGCGGTGAGCCGGCGGCCGGTGAGTTCGGCGAGGCGGTTGAGGTCCAGCAACTGGCTCTGCGGGAACAGCACCATGAGCGCGCCGACGGCGTCGTCGAGCAACACCGCTTGCACCTTGCGTGCGGGGTTGAGGCCCGGGCGATCGAGCACTTCGGCGTAGCTGATGCCCAGCTTGCCGAGCAGCAGCCGGATAACAGACGGGGCGTGCGGGGCTTCGGGTGCGAGGGCAACTTCGGTCATGGCCTGTATCCGTTTTCAAACAATTGCAGGAGTATAACCAGCTTGTTTAAAACCATCGCCCAGAAACTGAGACGGTGCTCACACTTGGCCGTATTGCTGCCCATGACGTAGCCAGCGGTCGAGCAACGGGCTGACGTGATGCGGCCACCGCTCCAGCAATGCCTGGGCCGCGTCGCGCACCGCTGGCAGCAGGTCGGCGTCGCGCATCAGGTCGGCGACCTTGAATTGCAGCAGGCCGGTTTGCCGGGTGCCGAGCATCTCGCCGGGGCCGCGCAGTTCGAGGTCTTTTTCGGCGATCACGAAGCCGTCGTTGGTCTCGCGCATGATGCCCAGGCGCTGCCGACCGATCTGCGACAGCGGCGGATGGTAGAGCAGCACGCAGTGACTGGCGGCGCTGCCCCGGCCCACTCGACCGCGTAACTGGTGCAGTTGCGCCAGGCCCAGGCGTTCCGGGTTTTCGATGATCATCAGGCTGGCGTTGGGCACGTCGACGCCGACTTCGATCACTGTGGTCGCCACCAGCAGTTGCAGCGCGCCGGCCTTGAACTGCGCCATGACGTCGGCTTTCTCGGCGGGCTTCATGCGGCCGTGGATCAGGCCAACCTTCAGTTCGCCGAGGGCGGCGGTGAGGTCTTCATAGGTGGTTTCGGCGGCCTGGCAGGTGAGCTCTTCCGACTCTTCGATCAGCGTGCACACCCAATACGCCTGACGCCCTTCGGCGCACGCGGCGCGAACCCGTTCGATCACTTCAACCCGGCGCGTGTCGGTAACCAGCACGGTGTTCACCGGAGTTCGGCCGGGCGGTAGTTCGTCGAGGATCGAGGTATCGAGGTCGGCGTAGGCGCTCATGGCCAGGGTTCGTGGAATCGGCGTGGCGGTCATGATCAGTTGGTGCGGACACATCCGTCCGCCAACGCCTTTCTGCCGCAGCGCCAGCCGTTGCTGTACACCGAAGCGGTGTTGTTCGTCGATGATCACCAGTGCGAGGTTCTTGAACTGCACTTCGTCCTGAAACAAGGCGTGAGTGCCGACCACCATCGGCGTGCCGCTGGCGATTTGTTCCAGTGCGGCGACACGGTTTTTGCCCTTGAGCTTGCCGGCCAACCAGGCGACCTCCAGGCCCAGCGGTTCGAGCCAGCGCTTGAAGGTGATGAAGTGCTGCTCGGCGAGGATTTCGGTCGGTGCCATTAGCGCGACTTGATAGCCGGCCTCCAGCGCCTGCAATGCTGCGAGGGCAGCGACCACGGTTTTACCGGCGCCCACGTCGCCCTGAATCAGCCGCAGCATCGGCTCGTGCTGGCTCATGTCGTAGGCGATTTCATTGCCCACCCGTTGCTGCGCGCCAGTCGGCGGGAAGCCGAGGTTGGCCAGATACTGGGCCGGCAGCTTGGTGGCTTTGGGCATGGCCGGCGCCCGCAGCGCGCGCATGCTTTCGCGCAGGCGTTGCTGCGACAGCTGATGGGTCAGCAGTTCTTCAAAGGCCAGACGGTGCTGCGCCCAGTGATGGCCGAGGGCGAGTTCGTCGACATCGGCATCGGCGGGCGGGTGATGCAAGTAGCGGATTGCGTCGGCCAATGGCGCGAGTTGGTAGTCCCGCGCCAACTCTTGTGGCAGCCAGTCAGGCAGGCTGCTGGGGCCGAGCAGCGTCAGGGTTTGCATGCACAGTTGGCGCAGACGTTGTTGGGTCAGGCCTTCGGTGAGCGGGTAGACCGGCGTCAGGGTTTCATCCACCGGCGGCGGTTCGTCGCCGGTGATGGCGCGGTATTCCGGGTGGTAGATTTCCAGTCCCGAAGCACCGGGCCGGGCCTCGCCGTAGCAGCGCACGCGGGTGCCGCGTTTCAGGCCTTCCTTTTGCGCGTTGCTGAAATGGTAGAAGCGCAGGCTGAGCCCGCCGGTACCGTCCTGCAGGCGTACGACCAGACTGCGGCGCCTGCCCATGACCACATCGGCGCCGCTGACGGTGCCTTCGATTACCGCGTCCTGACCCGGTCGCAAGTGGCCGATCGGCACCACGCGGGTGCGATCCTGGTAACGCAGCGGCAGGTGGAACAGCACGTCCTGGAGGTTTTCCAGGCCGACCTTGGCGAGTTTTTCGGCCATGGCTTCGCCGACACCCTTGAGTGCCGTGACCGACACCTGCGACAGCTCAGTCATTGCGAACGCTTAACCCGCAACCGCTGGCGACTTGGCCACCGAGCACAGGCGGATCGAGTCAGCGAGGATTTCAATCGCTTTCGGCCGTGGGAAGCTGGCGCGCCAGGCGATGGCCACGGTGCGGAACGGCACCGGCGGCGACAGTGGGCGCACTTCGATCACGCCGGGCGCGTAGTGGTGGCTGTCGACGGCCGAGAGCGGCAGGATCGAGATGCCGAGGCCGGAGGCGACCATGTGCCGAATGGTTTCCAGGGAGCTGGATTCGACCGTGGTGTGCTTGGCGCCGTCGTTGCCCTTGGCGAGGGTCGGGCAGGCTTCGAGCACCTGATCGCGGAAGCAGTGGCCTTCGCCGAGCAGCAGCAGGCTCTTGTCGTTAAGCAGGCTGGCGTCGATGGATTCTTTCTCGGTCCACGGGTGCTGGGCCGGCATCAGGACGTAGAACGGCTCGTCGTAGAGTTGCAGGGTCAGCACGTCGGCTTCGTTGAACGGCAGGGCGATGATGATCGCGTCCAGCTCGCCGTTGCGCAGTTTGTCGCGCAGCACGTGGGTGAAGTTTTCTTCGATGTACAACGGCATCTGCGGGGCGACCCGGTGCAGTTGTGGAATCAGGTGGGGGAACAGGTATGGGCCGACGGTGTAGATCGCGCCGACTTTCAGCGGGGCGGTCAGCTGGTTTTTGCCGGCCTGGGCCAGTTCGCGAATGCCTTGGGCCTGTTCGAGGACTTTCTGGGCCTGGGCGACGATGCCTTCGCCGACCGGGGTCAGGCGCACCGCGCTTTTGCTGCGCTCGAAAATCAGCACACCGAGTTCGTCTTCAAGCTTTTTCACGCCCACCGACAGGGTCGGCTGGCTGACGTGGCAACGCTCGGCCGCGTGGCCGAAGTGCTGCTCTTGGGCGAGGGTAACGATGTAGCGTAATTCTGTGAGGGTCATAGCGGGCGTCCATGATGATGCGGCCAAGCATACCGGCTGCAATCGATAGACGCACGTTATCAGACAGAGGGAGGAGAGCGACACTGGGCAATGCCTGTTTGGCGCTGGCAGATATGCAAAAGGCACCTTTTGGTGCCTTCCGGGAGGATCAGCGACGCCGTTTCCGGTCGATCACGTAGTTGAAAGGGGCAGTGATTTCGATGCTGCCATTGGAGAGTATGTCTGCCGGTGGTTTTGGCAGGGGCTGGGCCTCACGGATCAAATCCAGGGTAGCCTGGTCAAGCAACGTATTGCCGGAACGGCTCACCATTTCATAGGACAACACCATGCCTTGTGCGTTGATAGCGAAGCGCAGGGTATTGATGCCCGCCTTGTTACGGCGTTCAGCCTCTTCCGGATAGCGCATGTGTTTCGCCAGGTGGGCTTTCAGCTCGCCTAGCCAGTTGGCCTTGGCGGCGATTTGCGCCGGCGTCGGGCCTGGGGCAGGTTGTGCAGATTTCTCTGTCGGAGCGTTGGTCGGCGGCGCGTCGCTGGGTTTTTCCTCGGCCGGTTTTTCTTTCGGCGGCTCGGGCTTCTTCTCCACAGGCTTGGGCGGTTGAGGCTTGGGCTTGGGTTTGACCGGCTTGGGCACCGAGATCGTCGGTTTTGGCGCTTCGGCGAGTTTCGGCAATGGCAGCTCTTCCACCGGAGCCGGTGGCGGCGGCGTTACGACCTTGGGCGGTGCGGGAGGCGGTGGGGCCGGAACCGGCGCTAACTCAACCATCATCGCCATTGGCGGCAGCTTGACAGGCGGTGAGGACTTCCAGTTGAGCGCGAGCAGAATCGCGACCGCATGGACGCCCAGCACCACGGCCAGGCTAGCGCCGTAACGCGTCAGCTTTTGGCGCGTCGTGATCATTTCTTGGCTGCCGTCTCAAGTCCGACCAGGCCGACTTTCAGGTAGCCGGCGGCCCGCAGGGCATCCATCACGTGCATCAGGTCGCCGTAGTCCACGCCTTTATCGGCCTGGAAGAAGATGGTCGTGTCCTTCTTGCCGTGGGTTCGCGCATCGAGGGTCGCGCCGAGGGTTTCGGCGTTGACTTCGTCTTCGCCCAGGTACAGGCGTTGGTCGGCCTTGACGCTGAGGAACACCGGCTTCTCTGGCCGCGGCGCCGGTTTGGCGGTCGAGGCAGGGAGGTCAACCTTGATGTCCACGGTGGCCAGCGGGGCGGCCACCATGAAGATGATCAGCAGTACCAGCATCACGTCGATGAACGGCGTGACGTTGATTTCGTGGTTCTCGGCGAGATCGTCGTCCACGCCTTCCTTTAAATGCAAGCCCATGGCGGATTACCCTACTTTGACCATGTGCGGTTGCGAGGCGGTGCGCTCGGGCGGCAGGTGATCGAGGTCGCGGCTGACCAGCAGCAGCACTTCTGCCGACGCGTCGGAGACTTGAGCCTTGTAACCGGCGATGGAGCGAGCGAAGACGTTGTAGATCACGACCGCAGGAATCGCGGCCACCAGGCCCAGCGCGGTGGCCAGCAGGGCTTCGGCGATGCCGGGAGCGACGACGGCGAGGTTGGTGGTCTGGGTTTTGGCGATGCCGATGAAGCTGTTCATGATGCCCCACACGGTGCCGAACAGGCCGACGAACGGTGCAGTGGAACCGATGGTGGCGAGCACGCCGGTGCCGCTGCTCATGTTGCGACCACAGGCTGCCACCAAACGCTCAAGACGGAAACTGACGCGTTCCTTGATGCCTTCTTTTTCACGGCTGTTGGCCGACAGGCGCATTTCTTCCAGGGCATCGTGGACCAGCAGGTTGGCGAGGGTGCCTTCCTTGGCCGCGCTGACGCTGGCTTCTTTAAGGGTGGTGGCTTTTTTCAGGTTGGCGATTTCGCCGCGCAGACGACGTTTGGCGCCCAGCAACTCAAGACCCTTGGCGATCCAGAGGGTCCAGGTGATGATCGACGCGATGGCCAGGCCGATCATCACGATTTTCACGATGATGTCGGCGTTCTGGTACATGCCCCACGGCGACAGGTCATGGGCCATGCCCAGGGTGTTGTCGGCTTCGAGGACTTCAGGTGCGTCAGCGGCAGCGTCTTCGGTGGCGACGGGCGTCACGACCGGGGCAGCGTGGTCGGCGTTTGCATGAACGGCTGGCGCGGAGGCTGTTGCAGCCGGTGCGGTGGCAGTAGTCGGCTCATCGGCGAGCGCGGTCGGGGGCAGTAGCAGGCTGAACAACAGCGCGGCGACGGCGCTCAGGGCGCGAGTTGGACGAGCAAGCGTGGTTGGCGAAGCGGAGAGAGGATTACGTGTCATGCTGGCCGGACCTGAGAGAAAAAGAGGGTTTAATGTCCTTCCAGGCCTCGTAGGCCGAGAACAAAAGTGGCAGGCATTATTGCAAGTAATTCTTGTTAACAAAAGTAATAGAGTCTCTTTTTTTCTTCGATTGCTAGCCGCACGTCCTATGCCGAGGCTAGCCTGTACCTTTCTGATGGGAGAATTTTGATGTCCACGCCTTCTGTTTTGATCGCCGGTTGTGGTGATGTCGGCGGCCGTCTGGCCACTCAATTGCTGGCCTCGGGGTGGGAGGTTCATGGCTTGCGGCGTGACATTTCACGTCTGCCCGAGGGCGTTATTGGCGTTGCCGGCGACTTGTTCAATGAAGACTGCCCGGCAACCTGGCCCGTCGGTGCGGTGGATTACCTGGTGTATTGCGCGACCGCCACCGATCACGATGAAGCCGGCTACCGCGCCGCTTATGTCCAGGGCTTGCAGCATGTGCTGGAGTGGCTGAACGACTACGGTCAGGCGCCCAAGCGCTTGCTGTTCGTTTCCAGCAGTAGCGTTTACGGGCAGCAGAATGGTGAATGGATCGATGAAACTTCGCCGACTCAAGCGGACGGCTATTCCGGGCGAGTGATGCTGGAAGCTGAGCAGGTTGCTTTAAACAGCGGCATCGCTGCCAGTCTGGTGCGCTTGACCGGGATTTACGGCCCGGGCCGCGAGCGGCTGCTGACGCAGGTGCGCGGAGGTTATCGCGTGGCCATCGACCCGCCGCTGTATGCCAATCGTATTCATGCCGACGATGCGGCAGGCTTGCTGGCGTTTTTGCTCAAGGCGGATTGGCAGGGTGCCGTACTGGATGACTGCTATATCGGCGTCGACGATGCACCCGCGCCACTGGCGGACGTGGTGGGCTGGTTGCGTGAGTACCTTGGAGTGACCGAATGGTCCGAGGACGCCAGCGTGCGCCGTACTGGCAGCAAGCGTTGCAGCAACGCCCGCGCTAAAGCGCTGGGCTGGACACCGCGCTATCCGAGCTACCGCGAAGGGTATGTGGCGATTCTTGAAGACCGCTGCTGACAGCCAAACACCGCGATAAAAATGTGGGAGCGGGCTTGCTCGCGAAGAGGCCATCACATCCAACATCCATGTTGACTGATACACCGCCTTCGCGAGCAAGCCCGCTCCCACATTGGATCTTCGTTGCAATTAGAGCGGAATCACTGTTTTTCCAGTGTCCATTGGTGATTGCCAGGGGAGAACGAAGGCACTTCGTCCGCCTGGGATCCGTTGACCGCCTGGAAGATCTCCATCTGTTTGCCGTTGCGGGTGAAGATCCACGGGTTGCCCTGTCCGCTCAGTTGCAGCCAGACAGTGTCGTGGCCGCCGCTCATCGAGGCGCAGTCGCCGGCCAGGCACAGCGCGTAACGGTCAGCGCCGGGCAGGCCCTGAACGGCACCATCGGCCTGGAACTGAACGGTGCTGCCTTCGCCTGGGCCGTTGACGATCTTCCAGCTGCCACCCAGGTACGCGGAGTACAGCGCCCGCTCGAAGCTGGCACCCAGTGGCGCGCCTTCAGGAGCGGCGTCTTTGGCGCGGTCAAACAGTTGCTCTGGCTCGTTGTCGTTGGCCACTTGCTGCAGTTGTTTGCCGTCGCGCTTCAATACGGTGGCAGGGCTGCCATAAATTTCGACGTTCCAGGCGCCGGACTGCTCGCCCAGTACCTTGCCTTCGATTTTCTCGAAGCCATTGCTGTAGCGCGCCTGGCCGGCCTTGGTGTTGACGTCCCACTCCAGGTTCGGGCCATAGGCTTGCAGTGCTTCACGCAACGGGCCGCCCTTGGACGCAGCATCGATTGCTGACTGGTTGATCCAGATGCCACTGATGTCGCGGTCGGCAGGGTTGCTGGCACAGCCACCGAGAAACACCGCGAGCAACGAGAGAGCTAGCGCTTTGCGCATGAGGAGATCCTTACAGAACGAAGTCGGCGCAACCCGAGGGGCTGCGCCGTGCGTATTACTCGATGACCAGAATGGCATCCATTTCAACCTGCGAACCCTTTGGCAGGGCAGCCACGCCGATGGCGGCGCGAGCCGGGTACGGCTGGTCGAAGTACTTGCCCATGATCTCGTTGACCTTGGCGAAGTGGCTCAGGTCGGTGAGGAAGATGTTCAGTTTGACGATGTCCTTGAACGAACCGCCAGCGGCTTCGGCCACGGCTTTCAGGTTCTCGAACACCTGGACGGTCTGGGCTTCGAAGCCTTCGACCAGTTCCATGGTTTTTGGATCAAGCGGGATCTGACCGGACATGTAAACGGTGTTGCCAGCCTTGATCGCCTGGGAGTAAGTACCGATGGCGGCCGGGGCCTTGTCGCTGGTTATAACAGTCTTGGTCATGAATGACTCCTTGTTATGGGGGGGCTATATGGACGAGCTATGCGCGCATGCGGGTGATGCGAATCACCCCGGTCAAGGCACGCAGTTTCTTGATCACGCGGGCCAGGTGTACACGGTCGTGCACGCTGACCACCAGTTGGACCACGCTGATACGACCGTCGCGTTCGTCCATGCTGATTTTTTCGATGTTGCCGTCGGCGGCGTTGACGCTGCTGGCCAGCAGGGCAATCAGGCCGCGCTGATGTTCCAGCTCGACGCGCAGTTCGACATTGAATTCGCCGGTGACATCCTTGGCCCACGAGAGCTGGATGCATTTTTCCGGATTGTGACGGATTTCGCTGATGTTGCGGCAGTTGTCCAGGTGCACGACCATGCCTTTGCCCGCGGACAGGTGGCCGACAATCGGGTCTCCAGGAATCGGCGTGCAACACTTGGCGTAGCTGAGCACCAGGCCTTCGGTGCCGCGAATGGCCAGCGGACCTTCCGGGCTTGGTAGCTGTTCGCCTTCGCCGAGCAGGCGGCGCGCCACGACGTAGGCCATGCGATTGCCCAGGCCGATGTCTTCGAGCAGGTCTTCGATCAGTTCGAGGCGGTATTCGTTGAGCATCACCTTGATGCGCTCGGCCGGGACTTTTTCCAGCGAGCTGGCGAAACCGTTGAGTACCTTGTTCAGCAGGCGTTCGCCCAGGCTGATGGACTCGGAGCGGCGCTGCAGTTTAAGCGCGTGACGAATGTGCGTGCGGGCCTTGCCGGTGACCACGAAGTTGAGCCACGCCGGGTTCGGCCGTGCGCCCGGGGCGCTGACGATCTCGACCGTCGAGCCGCTTTGCAGCGGTTCGGACAGCGGCGCCAGTCGACGATTGATCCGGCAGGCGATGCAGCTGTTGCCGACGTCGGTGTGTACCGCGTAAGCGAAGTCGACCGCTGTGGAGCCTTTTGGCAGCTCCATGATCCGGCCTTTCGGCGTGAACACGTAGACCTCGTCCGGGAACAGGTCGATCTTCACGCTTTCAATGAATTCCAGCGAGTTGCCGGCGCGTTGCTGCATTTCCAGTACGCCTTTGACCCACTGGCGGGCGCGGGCGTGAGTGCCTTTTGGCTGCTCGTCGCCGCTGGATTTGTACAGCCAATGGGCGGCGATGCCGTTGTTGGCCATCTCTTCCATTTCACGGGTGCGGATCTGGATTTCGATCGGTACGCCGTGCATGCCGAAGAGCGTGGTGTGCAGTGACTGATAGCCGTTGGCCTTGGGAATTGCGATGTAATCCTTGAAGCGCCCCGGCAATGGTTTGTACAAATTATGCACAGCACCCAGCACGCGGTAGCAGGTATCGACCTTGTCGACGATGATCCGGAAGGCGTAGACGTCCATGATCTCGTTGAAGGCCCGACGCTTGCCGCGCATCTTCGTGTAGATGCCGTAGAGGTGTTTCTGGCGACCGCTGACCTCGCCCTGAATGCCGTCGATGGCCAGGCAGTGGCTGAGGGATTCTTCGATCTTGTTGACGATCTCCTTGCGGTTGCCCCGGGCGCGTTTGACCGCCTGGTAGATCCGCGCGGAACGCATCGGGTGCATGGCCTTGAAGCCCAGGTCTTCGAATTCTATGCGGATGGCGTGCATGCCCAGCCGGTTGGCGATGGGCGCATAGATTTCCAGGGTTTCCTTGGCGATCCGCCGGCGCTTTTCACCGGACAGGACTTCCAGCGTGCGCATGTTGTGCAGGCGGTCGGCCAGTTTGACCAGGATCACGCGAATGTCGCGCGCCATGGCCATGGCCATTTTCTGGAAGTTTTCGGCTTGGGCTTCGGCTTTGGTCTCGAAGTTCATCTGGGTCAGTTTGCTGACCCCGTCGACCAGTTCGGCCACGGTTTCGCCAAACTGCGCAGAGAGCGCTTCCTTGGCAATACCGGTATCTTCGATCACGTCATGCAGCATCGCGGCCATCAGGCTCTGATGGTCCATGTGCATGTCGGCAAGAATGTTCGCGACCGCTAACGGGTGCGTGACGTACGCCTCACCGCTGCGACGGCGTTGGCCGTCGTGTGCTTGTTCGGCGTAGAAGTACGCTCGGCGGACCAGGTTGACCTGGTCAGTGCCGAGGTAGGTCGATAAGCGATCGGCGAGGGCGTCTATGCTCGGCATGATGACTCCTGCCGATGGCTGTGACCCCGCGCCGTGCTACGTCGACCAGGCATGGATTAGACCGCCTCGTTGGACTCGTCCTCGAACGCTGCGAACAGCGGTTCGTCTTCGACGATTTCAGCATTGGCAATGAACTCGTAGCTCATCAGGCCTTCAGCGATTTCACGCAGGGCTACAACGGTAGGCTTGTCGTTTTCCCACTGGACCAGCGGCTCTTTGCCACCGGTGGCCAGTTGACGGGCACGCTTGGTAGAGAGCATGACCAACAAAAAGACGTAATACACGAGTTCTAAACATTCTTCAACGGTTACGCGGGCCATGGTATTCCTCGGAGCGAATGCAAAATGCGCGCTGCCCGGTTGGGCGAGCGGACTCAACAGTTTAAAAAATCACCAGCGATTAGGGAAGCGCTGATTTTTTAACCAAGCCCTTCAACGCGCTGCAAGTACCAATGTAAAGCCCTTGCAGCGGTTTTGGGAAGAGCTGTTTAGCCGAGCAATTCGGCCAAAAGTTTTCCGTGAAGCTGCTGCTGACGCTTCTGGTGCAGCTGATTGGCACGGAAAATCGCCTTCAAATCGTGCAGCGCATGGGCGAAATCGTCGTTGATGATCAGGTAGTCGTAGTCGACGTAATGGCTCATCTCGCTGACGGCTTCACGCATACGGCCTTCAATGATCTCGTCGCTGTCCTGGCCGCGATTGGTCAGGCGCTGGTGCAAGGCCTGCAGGGACGGCGGCAGAATGAAGATCGAGCGGGCCTTGGGCATCAGTTGACGCACTTGCTCGGCACCCTGCCAGTCGATTTCCAGAATCAGGTCGTGGCCTTCGTCCAGGGTCTGCTGCAGGTGGCTTTGCGAGGTGCCGTAGAGATTGCCGAACACTTCGGCGCGCTCGAGGAAATCCCCGTGCTCGATCATCTTCACGAACTCGCTGCGTTCGACGAAGTGATAGTTCACGCCGTTCACTTCACCGGGGCGCATGGCACGGGTGGTGTGGGAGACCGAGACGCGGATCTTTTGATCAGCGTCGGTCAGGGCCTTGACCAGGCTGCTCTTGCCCGCGCCCGAAGGGGCAGAAATGATGTACAGGGTGCCGGTGCTGTGGGTCATGTCGGGGTAGCCTTACTCAATGTTCTGCACTTGTTCGCGCATCTGCTCGATCAACACTTTGAGGTTGACCGCAGCCTGGGTGCTGCGCGGGTCGAAGGCTTTGGAGCCCAGTGTATTGGCTTCGCGGTTGAGTTCCTGCATCAGGAAGTCGAGGCGCCGACCGGCAGCGCCACCGGACTTGAGCACGCGGCGAACTTCAATGATGTGGGTGCTCAGGCGGTCCAGTTCTTCGGCGACGTCGCTCTTTTGCGCGAGCATGACCATTTCCTGTTCCAGGCGCTGCGGGTCGAGCTCGGCCTTCATGTCGGCAAAGCGGTCGAGCACCTTCTGGCGCTGGGTGGCAAGCATCTGCGGAACCAGTTCGCGCAGGGTCACTACGTCTTCTTCAATGGAGGTCAGGCGTTCGTTGATCAGTCGGGCCAGCTCCGCGCCTTCGCGCTCGCGGCCAGCCTTGAGTTCTTTGAGACCTTCATTGAACAGTGCCAGTGCCTCGGCATTGAGCGCTTGCGGGTCGCTCGCGTCGGCGACCAGCACGCCCGGCCAGGCCAGCACTTCCAGCGGGTTGAGGGCTGAGGGATTTTTGATCAGGCTGGCGACGGTTTCGGCGGCGGCGACCAGTTGCGCGGCGCGTTCACGATCAACTTGCAGTGGTTTGCCGGTGGTTTCTTCGGTGAAGCGCAGCGTGCATTCAAGCTTACCGCGCGACAGGCCCTGGCGCAGCGCTTCGCGCACGTTGCCTTCGAGGTCGCGAAAGGACTCTGGCAGGCGCAGGTGCGGTTCCAGGTAGCGGCTGTTGACCGAGCGCAGCTCCCAGCTCAGGGTGCCCTGGCTGCCGGCTTTTTCGGCGCGGGCGAAGGCGGTCATGCTGTGCACCATGGAGGTACCTCGCGATTCAGGCCGGTGCCGAACCCTGCGGGCTCAACGGACCTGATTAGATGAATTAAAGCCCACAGGCTGTAAAGGCGCAGGATTGTAGCGCAGTGCGGCGGATGCTCCCAAATGGCGCGTGTGACAAAGCGCTGCAAGTCGTCGCGGAGCGCTGTTCAGAGCCCTCGCTCGTCGCCCGGGTTTTTTAGAAGTGCCCAGTCGCGCCCGGTCGCCCTATAATGCTCGGCAGATTTCCGTCCTCCGTACAGGTGTTCCTCTATGAAACGTCCAAGTGGTCGCGCTGCCGATCAGCTCCGCTCGATCCGCATCACCCGCAACTACACCAAACACGCCGAGGGATCTGTACTGGTCGAGTTCGGTGATACCAAGGTGATTTGCACCGTCAGCGTCGAAAACGGTGTGCCGCGCTTCCTCAAGGGGCAGGGCCAAGGCTGGTTGACCGCCGAATACGGCATGCTGCCGCGCGCCACTGGCGAGCGTAACCAGCGTGAAGCGAGCCGTGGCAAGCAAGGCGGTCGCACCCTGGAAATCCAGCGCCTGATCGGCCGTTCCCTGCGCGCTGCGCTGGACATGTCCAAGCTGGGCGACATCACCCTGTACGTCGACTGCGACGTGATTCAGGCCGATGGCGGTACGCGTACTGCCTCGATCACCGGCGCCATGGTTGCGCTGGTTGACGCCTTGAAAGTGATCAAGAAGCGCGGCGGCCTGAAAGGTGGTGACCCGCTCAAGCAGATGATTGCTGCAGTGTCCGTGGGCATGTATCAGGGTGAGCCAGTGCTTGATCTGGACTACCTGGAAGACTCGGCTGCCGAGACCGACCTGAACGTAGTGATGACCAGCACCGGTGGTTTCATTGAAGTGCAGGGCACCGCTGAAGGCGCGCCGTTCCAGCCTGAAGAGCTGAACGCGATGCTGGAGCTGGCGAAAAAAGGCATGAACGAAATTTTCGACCTGCAAAAAGCTGCGTTGGCTGACTGATTGCTCCAACATCCAGGTTCCGATGTCCAGCAAGGAGAGCGTCATGAGTGATGAGCAACTACCGCTGCCAGTGCCGAGCCGAGAGGTTCGTCAGTGGGCAATGTTCTGTCATCTCTCGGCCTTGCTGGGGATCTGGGTGCCGTTCGGTTCGTTGATCGGGCCGCTGATCCTCTGGCAACTGAAGCGCGAGATGGACCCGTTCATCGATGACCAGGGCAAGGAGGCGCTGAACTTTCAGATCAGCGTGGCCATTGCTTCGGCGATCTGCCTGCTGCTGATGGTGGTGGTGATCGGCTTCTTCCTGTTTGGCCTTGTGGCCATCGGTGCGCTGGTGCTGACGATCATCGCCGGGGTAAAGGCCAATGAAGGGCAGCTGTATCGCTATCCGTTCACCTGGCGGTTGATCAAGTAACACCCGCGACCCGTAGGAGCTGCCGCAGGCTGCGATCTTTGACGGTGGTCGAATACATCAGCAAACATCAAAAGATCGCAGCCTGCGGCAGCTCCTACGGGGCAGCGCACACAAAAAAGCCGACAGTGATGTCGGCTTTTTTGTGGCTGAGAAAAGCGCTTAGATCGTCAGCGTCCAGTCGTAGTCCACGATCAACGGCGCGTGTTGCGAGAACCGCGGCTGACGCGGCAGGCGAGCGCTGCGTACAAAGCGGCGCAGGCCCGGGGTCAGCAGTTGGTAGTCGAAACGCCAGCCCAGGTTGAGCATCTCGGCCTGTTCGTTGTCCGGCCACCAGCTGTACTGATCGCCTTCGCGGCTGACTTCACGCAGGGCATCGACATAACCCATGTTGCCGACAATCTCGTCCATCCAGGCGCGCTCTGGCGCCAGGAAGCCCGGGGATTGCTGGCTGTCGCGCCAGTTCTTGATATCCAGCTTCTGTTGCGCCACGTACAGCGAGCCACAATAAATGTACTCACGACGTTTGCGCCGCTGTTTATCCAGATAACGGGCGAAGTCGTCCATTAGCTTGAACTTCTGGTTCAAGTCTTCATCGCCATTCTGCCCCGAAGGGAGCAGCAAGGTCGCGATGCTGACCTTGTCGAAATCGGCTTGCAGGTAGCGCCCGTAGCGGTCGGCCGTCTCGAAGCCGAGACCGCTGATGACAGCCTTCGGTTGCAACCGCGAGTACAAAGCCACGCCACCTTGGGCGGGAACTTCGGCATCGCAGGCATAAAGGAAGTAGCCATCCAGTTGGAAGGCTGGATCGTCCAGTTCAAAGGCGGAGGCGCGGGTGTCCTGCAGGCAGATGACGTCGGCATTCTGTGCTTGCAGCCAACTGAGCAAACCACGCTCGACTGCAGCCTGAATACCATTGACGTTCACACTGATGATCCGCATAAATGGCCCCAAAAATCGCGTGCGTGTATGATACACGGCGTCTACCTAATTAGCTAAATCCGTGGTATTTGGGGTTTTTTTCATGCAAGCGTATCAGCGCGACTTCATTCGTTTTGCCATCGATCGCGGCGTTTTGCGCTTCGGTGAGTTCACCCTGAAGTCCGGGCGTACCAGTCCTTACTTCTTCAATGCCGGCCTTTTCAACTCAGGTTCTGCGCTGGCGCAGCTGGGTCGTTTTTATGCGGCGGCCATCGTCGAGAGCGGAATTGCGTTCGACGTGCTCTTTGGCCCTGCGTACAAAGGCATTCCTTTGGCAGCGACCACTGCGGTGGCTTTGGCCGAGCACCACAACCGCGATCTGCCATGGTGCTTCAACCGTAAGGAAGCCAAGGCTCACGGCGAAGGCGGTAGCCTGGTCGGCGCGCCGCTGACTGGCGAAGTGCTGATCATCGACGACGTGATCACCGCCGGTACCGCGATCCGTGAAGTGATGCAGATCATCGCTTCCCAGGACGGCGCCAAGGCGGCCGGCGTGCTGATCGCGCTGAACCGTCAGGAGCGCGGCAACGGTGAGCTGTCGGCAATCCAGGAAGTGGAACGCGACTTCGGTATCCCGGTGGTCAGCATTGTTTCGTTGAATCAGGTGCTGGAATTTCTCGCCGATGATCCGCAGCTCAAGCAGCATTTGCCGGCGGTAGAAGCCTACCGCGCCCAGTTCGGCGTCTAACGCCATCCCTTTGTGGGAGCGGGCTTGCTCGCGAAGGCGTCGTGTCAGATAGCATCAATGTGAATGACACACCGCTTTCGCGAGCAAGCCCGCTCCCACAGGATCGGTGAAAAAAAAAGACCCCGCTCAGCCAGGCTGAGCGGGGTCTTTTTGTTTGTGCTGTTTAAGAACGCTTGCGATTGCTGATCAAAGTGCCCACACCGGTGTCGGTGAAGATTTCCAGCAGAATCGCGTTCGGAACCCGGCCATCGATGATCAGCGAGCTTCCCACGCCGCCTTGCACCGCTTCCAGCGCGCAACGGATCTTCGGCAGCATGCCGCCGTAGATGGTGCCGTCGGCGATCAGCTCGTCGACCTGTTGGGTGCTCAGGCCGGTCAAGACCTTGCCGGATTTGTCCATCAGGCCGGCGATATTGGTCAGCAGCATCAGCTTTTCGGCTTTCAGCGCTTCGGCCACTTTACCGGCCACCAGATCGGCGTTGATGTTGTACGACTCGCCGTTGGCGCCGACGCCGATTGGCGCGATCACCGGGATGAAATCGCCTTTAACCAGCAGGTTCAGCAGGTCGGTGTTGATGCCGACCACTTCGCCGACCTGGCCGATGTCGATGATTTCCGGTTGGGTCATCTCCGGCGTCTGACGGGTCACGGTGAGCTTCTTCGCGCGAATCAGCTCGGCGTCTTTGCCGGTCAGGCCGATGGCGCTGCCGCCATGGCGGTTGATCAGGTTGACGATGTCCTTGTTCACCTGGCCGCCGAGGACCATTTCCACCACGTCCATGGTCTGGGCATCGGTGACACGCATGCCGTCGATGAAGTGGCTCTCGATCGACAGACGCTTGAGCAGATCGCCGATTTGCGGGCCGCCACCGTGAACCACCACCGGGTTAATACCGACGGCTTTCATCAGCACGATGTCGCGGGCGAAGCCGGTTTTCAGCTCCTCGCTTTCCATTGCATTGCCGCCGTATTTGATCACCAGCGTCTTGCCGACATAGCGGCGAATGTAAGGCAGCGCTTCGGACAGGACCTTGGCGGTGTTGGCGGCGGCTTCGCGTTCGAGGGTCATTCAGGGCTCCGGCACTTCAGAAAAAGGCGCTTCAAAAAATCAAAACGGTAGTTGGAGGTCAGGTGCAACACGTTTCAGTTGGGTGTGGAACACGTCCTTGATGCGCTGCAGTTCGGCGTCGTTATCGGCCTCGAAACGCAGGACCAGCACCGGTGTGGTGTTGGACGCGCGCACCAGGCCCCAGCCTTTGGCGTAATCGACTCGCACACCGTCGATGGTGGTCAGTTCGGCACCGATGCCCCAGCGGGCATCGTGCAGTGCATCAATGATGCTGAATTTGCTCTCTTCGGTCACATGGATATTGATTTCTGGCGTAGAAATATCGTTCGGGAAGGTCTCGAACAGCTCTTGCGCACTGGTTTTTTCCCTGCTGAGGATCTCCAGCAGTCGCGCAGCGCTGTAAATACCGTCGTCGAAACCGAACCAGCGTTCCTTGAAGAAGATGTGCCCGCTCATTTCGCCTGCGAGCAGGGAGCCGGTTTGCTTCATCTTCTTTTTGATCAACGAATGACCGGTTTTCCACATGAGCGGACGGCCACCGTATTCCTTGATCAGCGGGGTCAGGCGCCGGGTGCATTTGACGTCGAAGATGATTTCCGCGTCGGGGTTACGCGCCAGTACGTCCTTGGCAAACAGCATCAGCAGGCGGTCTGGAAAGACAATGCTGCCGGTGTTGGTCACTACGCCCACGCGGTCGCCGTCGCCGTCGAAGGCCAGGCCCAGGTCGGCCTTGGTTTCCTTGACCTTGGCGATCAGGTCCACCAGGTTCTCAGGCTTGCCCGGATCCGGATGGTGGTTCGGGAAGTTGCCGTCGACTTCGCAGAACAGCGGGATGACCTCGCAGTTCAGCGCTTCGATCAGCTGTGGTGCGATAACGCCGGCGGCGCCGTTACCGCAGTCGACCACCACTTTCAGGCGGCGGGCGAGTTTGATGTCCTGGACGATTTCGGTGGTGTAGCGGTCGAGGATTTCGACTTTGGTGATGCTGCCCTTGCCGCTGCTCAGGTTGTTGGTCTTGAGGCGTTCATGCAGGGCCTGAATCTGTTCGTTGGCCAGGGTGTCGCCGGCAATAACGATTTTGAAGCCGTTGTAGTTCGACGGGTTGTGGCTGCCGGTGAGCATCACGCCGGACTTGCCGGCCAGCACGTTGGCCGCGTAATAGAGCGCCGGGGTTGGCACCAGTCCGACATCGCTGACGTGGCAGCCGCTGTCGTGCAGGCCCTGGATCAACTGCTCGACCAACTCCGGGCCAGATAGGCGTCCGTCACGACCAACAGAAATGTTTGGCTCGTCCTTGGCCAGTGTTTCGGAGCCAATGGCGCGACCGATCCAATAAGCGGTTTCAGCGGTGAGGGTTTCCGGGACGACACCACGAATATCGTAGGCGCGAAAGATGCTGTCGGGGAACGTGGGGGCGACTCGGGCTGCGTTGCTCATCACTGGGGCTGCTCCAACTCAAAGGTTGCTGGACGGGCCGACGAACGGGTCATCGGCGGGCTCAACTGAAGGGTATGACGGCGCTTTTGGCAGAGAGTTCGTGGTGCGCAAGTGCCATGCTTGGGGCTTTAGCCTGCGCGGGGTCATCTAGTGCCTTGATTTCGACCGGTAAACCTTAAAGTAGAGGTCTGCGCAATATTCATCCTGAAATGCAAAGCGTTGTGCTCGGGCCGGGCTGGGCGCCCGGCCTGAAAGGGTGCAATCAGTGGCTGCCGGAGTGACCGAAACCACCGGTGCCGCGTTGGGTTTCGTCGAACTCTTCGACCAACTCGAAGTGCGCTTGAACCACCGGCACCAGCACCAGTTGGGCAAGGCGTTCGCCAACCACGATGTTGAAGTCGGTCTGTCCACGGTTCCAGCAGGAGACCATCAGCGGCCCCTGGTAATCGGAGTCGATCAGCCCGACCAGGTTGCCCAGCACGATGCCGTGCTTATGGCCCAGGCCCGAGCGCGGCAGGATCAGTGCGGCAAGGCCCGGGTCGCCGATGTACACCGACAGACCGGTCGGGATCAGCAGGGTTTCACCCGGTTTGATGACGGTGTCCTGTTCCAGCATCGCCCGCAGGTCGAGGCCGGCGGAGCCTGGTGTGGCGTATAGCGGCAGCGGGAATTCGCTGCCAATGCGTGGGTCGAGGATCTTGGCTTGTAAAGCGTGCATGCGAATTAAACCTGGTTCAGACGTTCGGCGATAAAAGTGATCAGCTGGCGGGCGATTTTGCCCTTGCTGGTCTGGGCGAAGAGCGTTGCGTGCAACTCACGGTCGATCACGCTGCAAGCGTTTTCCTCGCTGTTGAAGCCAATGCTCGGGTTGGCCACGTCGTTGGCGACGATCAGGTCGAGGTTTTTGTCTTTCAGTTTGCGTGCAGCGTAGTCGAGCAAGTGTTCGGTTTCAGCGGCGAAACCGACACTGAACGGACGGTCGGGGCGTGTGGCAATGGTCGCCAGAATGTCTGGGTTACGGACCATTTGCAGCAACAAACCGTCGCCGTTCGTAGGGTCTTTCTTGAGTTTTTGTGGGGCGACGACTTCCGGGCGATAGTCCGCAACCGCAGCAGAAGCGATGAACAGGTCGCAAGGGATCGCGGCTTCGCAGGCGGCGAGCATGTCGCGGGCACTGACCACGTCGATCCGGGTGACGCGATCCGGGGTCGGCAGGTGTACAGGGCCGGTGATCAAGGTCACTCGAGCGCCGGCTTCAACCGCGGCTTCGGCCAGGGCAAAGCCCATTTTTCCGGAGCTGTGGTTGGTGATGTAGCGCACCGGGTCGATGTTTTCCTGGGTCGGGCCGGCGGTGATCAGCACGTGTTTGCCGGTCAGTGCCTGGCGCTGGAAGCAATCGGCGGCGCACTGTGCCAGATCGTCGGCTTCGAGCATGCGGCCCATGCCGACGTCGCCGCAGGCCTGGCTGCCGGAGGCCGGGCCAAAGACCTGGAAGCCACGGCTTTCGAGCAACTGGGTGTTGGCCTGGGTGGCCGGGTCGCGCCACATGGCCTGGTTCATCGCCGGGGCCAGCGCAACGGTGGCGTCGGTGGCCAGCACCAGGGTGGTCAGCAGGTCGTTGGCGATGCCTTGGGCCAGGCGTGCGATCAAGTCGGCGGTGGCCGGGGCGATCAGCACCAGGTCAGCCCACTTGGCCAGCTCGATGTGGCCCATCGCGGCTTCAGCCGCCGGGTCCAGCAGGTCCAGGTGGACCGGGTGCCCGGAGAGTGCCTGCATGGTCAGCGGGGTGATGAACTCGCTGCCGCCGCGGGTCATGACCACGCGCACTTCGGCGCCCTGGTCGATGAGTCGGCGAACCAGCTCGGCGCTCTTGTAGGCGGCGATGCCACCGCCGACGCCGAGAACGATGCGTTTCCGATACAGCCGCTGCATAGGCCTGCCTTTCAATTCGTTGATGACTACGTGGCGAAACCCCCTCCCCAGGGTGAAATCGCCCGCAAAATAGATGGGCTACGATATCACAGCGACCGCTACGGAACAGCGGCGCCCACACACATGGAGGTGCTATGAGTATTCGCGATTGGCCGGCGGCGGAGCGCCCGCGGGAGAAGCTTCTGGAACAGGGTTCGGCGAGTCTTTCGGACGCCGAATTGCTGGCCATCTTTCTACGCACCGGGGTGACCGGCAAAAGCGCGGTAGATCTGGCGCGACACCTGTTGCATCAATTCGGCAGCCTGCGCGCGTTGCTGGAGGCAGACCAGCAGACGTTCGGCAGTCAGCTTGGGCTGGGACCAGCGAAGTTTGCCCAGTTGCAGGCCGTGCTGGAGATGGCGCGGCGGCATCTGGCGGAACGCTTGCGTCGCGACTCGGTGCTCAAGAGCCCGATCGAAGTGCGCAATTACCTGAAGGCGATGTTGCGCCATGAGCCTCATGAGGTGTTCGGCTGCCTGTTTCTGGACTCCCGGCATCGGGTGCTGGCATTCGAGATACTGTTTCGCGGCTCGATCGACAGCGCCAGCGTTTACCCGCGTCAGGTGGTCAAGCGTGCACTGGCGCACAACGCCGCGGCACTGATCCTGTGCCACAACCATCCGTCAGGGAGTGCCGAGCCCAGTCAGGCGGATCGAGCGCTGACCAAGCGCCTGCAAGAGGCGCTGGACCTGGTCGATGTGCGGGTACTCGACCATTTCATCGTCGGCGACGGCGATCCGCTATCGATGGCCGAGTACGGGTGGATGTAGAGGGGCAGCTGCAAGTTTCAAGCTTCAAGCGGCAAGCTCAAAACAGTATGCGTACCGCTCTGGCTTGCCGCTTGAAGCTTATGGCTTAAAGCTGACTTTAGAATAATCCTGGCGGCCGAATGGGCTGACCTGGTAGCCCTGAACTTCCTTGCGCGTCAGCGCGTAGGCGGTCGGGTGTGCCAGTGGCAGCCACAGCGCCTGCTGCTGGATCTGCGTCTGGGCCTGTTCGTAGAGCTTGCTGCGCACACCTTGTTCGGTGGTGGTCTTGCCGGCGCTGATGACCTTGTCCAGGCCCTGGTCGCAGTAGCGGGCGAAGTTGGTCCCGGACTTGACCGCCGCGCAGGAGAACTGCGGCGTGAGGAAGTTATCGGGATCGCCGTTGTCGCCGGCCCAGCCCATGAACAGCAGGTCGTGTTCGCCGGCCTTGGCGCGGCGGATCAGCTCGCCCCATTCAATCACCCGGATTTCCGCCTGAATCCCGACTTCAGCCAGGTCCGCCTGCAACAGCTGGGCGCCAAGGCTTGGGTTTGGATTGAGCAGGCTGCCGGAAGGGCGGGTCCAGATGGTGGTTTTAAAACCCTCCTTGAGCCCGACCTTGGCCAGCAGCGCGCGCGCTTTGGCGAGGTCTTTTGGATAGCCTGGCAGATCCTTGGCGTAGCTCCAGGTGGTGGGTGGGTACGGGCCGTTGGCGGCTTGCGCGGTGTCTTCGAAGACCGCCTTCAGATAGCTGGCCTTGTCGAAGGCGAGGTTGATCGCCTGGCGCACTTCGGGTCTATCCAGCGGTGGGTGCTGACTGTTGATGGCCACGAAGGCGGTCATGAACGCCGGCGTGCTCTCGATCCTGAGGGCCGGTTCCTGGGCGGCGGCCTGTACGTCCAGTGGTTTGGGCGACAGGGCGATCTGGCACTCGTTGCGCCGTAGTTTTTGCAAGCGCACGTTGGCGTCCGGAGTGATGGCGAACACCAGGCTGTCCACCGCCGGTTTGCCGGCAAAATAATCGCGGTTGGCCTTGTAGCGAATCGACGCATCTTTCTGGAAGCGCCCGAAGATGAACGGGCCGCTGCCGATTGGCTGGCTGTTGAGCTTCTCGGGTGTGCCGGCCTTGAGCAACTGGTCGGCATACTCCACCGAGTAGATCGAGGCAAAACCCATGGTCAGGGTGGCAAGGAAGGTCGAGTCGGGGTGGTCCAGTGTGAAGCGCACTGTCAGCGGATCCAGCGCATCGATCTTCTTGATCAGTGCGGGCAACTGCATCGATTGAGCGTGCGGGAAGCCGCTTTGGGCAACCTGGTGCCAAGGGTTGGCCGGGTCGAGCATGCGGTCGAAGCTGAACTTCACGTCTTCTGCACTCAGGTCGCGAGTGGGGCTGAAGTACTCGGTGTGGTGAAATTTCACCTGCGGGTGCAGCTTGAAGACGTAAGTCAGGCCGTCGGTCGAGACTTCCCAGCTGTCGGCCAGGCTGGCGACCACTTTGCCACTGGCGGTGTCGAAGTCCACCAGGCGGTTCATCAGCACGTCGGCCGAGGCGTTGGTGGTCGTCAGCGAGTTGTATTGAACGACATCGAACCCTTCCGGGCTGGCCTCGGTGCAGACGCTTAAAGCGGCAGCCTGGGCCAATGGGCTCAGCAAAAGTGGGGCGAGCAACAACGGTAGGGCAGCGAGGCGCATGTGTGAATTCCTGTGCAGATCGAAGGCCCATCTGCAAGTGCAGTCTGGAAAAGGCTTACCCTAGTGGGCTCTTTTACAAATGACTATCCCCTTTTTCATTTTAAGGGGACTATGTGCGATTGTTTTCGGTGAGTGCTGCCCGAGGAAAACCCTGGATTGGCCTGTTGGCCGATTCTCTGCGACGAGCGGTCGCCATCGACGACAGCCTTTGTTCAAGGCGCTCGGAGCCCGAAAAATAGGGGTTTTGTTAATTCAATGCACACCGATTGTTGTTGCTCTCTAGTCTTTCTGGTATAAAGCAGCGCTCTTTTCTAGGGGCCCGGTTCCTTCGTTTGTAGGTGTAGCCGGTAAGACCCCTAAAGAAACGCGGCGCCTGGCGCCAAATGACTGAGAGATTAAGCGGCCAACCCATGCCGGGTTGGGCATGTGGTTTTAGAGGGCTGAGGCATGTCGAGAGTCTGTCAAGTTACCGGTAAGGGTCCGGTGACTGGGAATAACATTTCCCACGCAAACAACAAAACCCGTCGTCGTTTCCTGCCGAACCTGCAGCATCACCGCTTCTGGGTTGAAGAAGAGAAACGTTTCGTGCGTCTGCGCGTATCTGCCAAAGGCATGCGTATCATCGACAAGCGTGGCATCACTGTCGTGCTGGCCGAAATCCGCAAAGCTGGCAAGATCTAAGGGAGCTAATCATGCGTGAATTGATTCGTTTGATTTCGAGCGCCGGTACTGGTCACTTCTACACTACCGACAAGAACAAGCGCACTACTCCGGACAAAATCGAGATCAAGAAATTTGATCCGGTTGTTCGCAAGCACGTGATCTACAAAGAAGGCAAAATCAAGTAATTGATTTTTCCCTCTTAAGAAAAAGGCCCATATCGCGAGATACGGGCCTTTTTCGTTGTGGCTCGGAAAAGCCTCAGGCCTTCTGTTCAAACGCCACATAGATCTTGCGGCACGGCTCCAGCACTTCCCAGGTGCCCCGGAAGCCGGCCGGGATGACAAAGCGATCGCCAGCGCGCAGCGTTTTGGCATTGCCGTCGTGGTCGCGCAGCACCGAAACCCCCTGCACGATTTCGCAGTATTCGTGTTCAGTGAAGTTCACCATCCATTGCCCGACTTCACCTTCCCACACGCCAGCGTTCAACTGACCGCAAGGGCTGTTGTAGTGGTTGTAGACGGCCTGCTCAGGGTCGCCTTTGAGGACTTTTGCGGCGTCCGGGCGGTAACGCTCGGCGGGTGTGGTGGCCTGGCTGAAGTCGACGATGTCCTGGATGCTCATTCTTGTAATCCCCCGTGATTGCGGCGCGAGTGGCTGGAAAGCCCAAAGTCTATGTTTATTAAAATGAACATCGCAAGGCCGTTTACCGCTCTTGTGTCAAATATATTGAAACATGAGGGGTCGCTGGTTTAGGGTGGCAGTTGCCTTGGGCCGATTTGTAGGCTGGCGGGCAGAATTCCTGAAAGTGCCTGCGTAGATCGCGTGGCGCTCGTATTCAATAAGAGGAGGACACTCGTATGACCACCCTGACTCGTGCCGACTGGGAACAACGCGCCCGCGACCTGAAAATCGAAGGCCGTGCCTACATCAATGGCGAATACACCGCAGCCGTCTCCGGCGAGACCTTCGACTGCATCAGCCCTGTCGATGGCCGTCTGCTGGGCAAGATTGCCAGCTGTGATGCCGCCGACGCCAAGCATGCCGTCGACAACGCCCGCGCCACGTTCAACTCGGGCGTCTGGTCGCGTCTGGCGCCGGCCAAGCGCAAAGCCACCATGATTCGTTTCGCCGGCCTGCTCAAGCAGCACGCCGAAGAGCTGGCGCTGCTTGAAACCCTGGACATGGGCAAGCCGATCAGCGACTCCCTGTACATCGACGTTCCGGGCGCGGCGCAAGCGCTGAGCTGGAGCGGTGAAGCCATCGACAAGATCTACGACGAAGTGGCCGCTACCCCGCATGACCAACTAGGTCTGGTGACCCGTGAGCCAGTCGGTGTGGTGGGCGCCATCGTGCCATGGAACTTCCCGCTGATGATGGCGTGCTGGAAACTCGGTCCGGCGCTGTCCACCGGTAACTCGGTGATCCTCAAGCCGTCCGAAAAATCCCCGCTGACCGCCATCCGCCTTGCGGCGTTGGCCGTTGAAGCCGGTATCCCGAAAGGCGTGCTGAACGTGCTGCCAGGCTACGGCCACACCGTTGGCAAGGCGCTGGCCTTGCACATGGACGTCGACACGCTGGTGTTCACCGGTTCGACCAAGATCGCCAAGCAACTGATGATTTATTCCGGCGAATCGAACATGAAGCGCGTCTGGCTCGAAGCCGGCGGCAAGAGCCCGAACATCGTGTTTGCCGATGCGCCGGACCTGCAAGCCGCAGCCGAATCGGCGGCCAGTGCCATCGCGTTCAACCAGGGCGAAGTCTGCACCGCCGGTTCGCGTCTGCTGGTCGAGCGTTCGATCAAGGACAAGTTCCTGCCACTGGTGATCGAGGCCCTGAAAACCTGGAAGCCGGGCAATCCGCTGGATCCGGCCACCAACGTCGGCGCGCTGGTCGACACGCAACAGATGAACACCGTGCTGTCCTACATCGAATCCGGTCACTCTGATGGCGCCAAACTGGTGGCTGGCGGCAAGCGTATCCTTCAGGAAACCGGTGGCACCTACGTTGAACCGACGATTTTCGATGGTGTGAGCAATGCCATGAAGATCGCCCAGGAAGAGATCTTTGGCCCGGTGCTGTCGGTCATCACCTTCGACAGCGTCGAGGAAGCGATTCAGATCGCCAACGACACGCCGTATGGTCTGGCTGCTGCAGTCTGGACCTCGGATATCTCCAAGGGTCATCTGACCGCCAAGGCCCTGCGCGCCGGTAGCGTGTGGATCAACCAGTACGATGGCGGCGATATGACCGCACCGTTTGGTGGTTTCAAACAGTCGGGCAACGGTCGTGACAAGTCGCTGCATGCGTTCGACAAGTACACCGAGCTGAAGGCGACCTGGATCAAGCTGTAAACCTGTGAAGGGCCCCGGTAGTAAATCGGGCTCCTGAACGAAGCAGATCCCCTGTGGGAGCGGGCTTGCTCGCGAAGGCGGTGTAACAGTCAACATTGATGTTGAATGTGCCGGCCTCTTCGCGAGCAAGCCCGCTCCCACATTTGTTTTGTGCCGTTTGTAAAAAATAATTATCCACAGGAGCGTGGAAATGCGTTGGGCGACTTACTTCGCCGTTTTGGCGTCTGTCCTGAGTGTCGGCCTGGCCCTGGGCGTCAGCATGCCGCTGGTATCGTTGCGTCTGGAAAGCTGGGGTTACGGCTCGTTTGCGATTGGCGTGATGGCGGCGATGCCGGCGATTGGCGTGCTGCTGGGGGCCAAGGTCTCAAGCCATTTGGCGGCACGTTTCGGCACTGCCAATTTGATGCGCCTATGCCTGTGGGCCGGGGCGTTTTCCATCGGCTTGCTGGCGCTGTTGCCGAGCTACCCGATCTGGTTGGTGCTGCGGCTGATGATCGGGGTGATCCTGACTCTCGTGTTCATTCTCGGCGAGAGTTGGATCAACCAATTGGTGGTCGAGCAATGGCGTGGGCGACTGGTGGCGCTATATGGCAGCAGTTATGCCCTGAGTCAGCTCTCCGGGCCGTTGCTGCTGGGTGCGCTGGGCACCGACAACGATTTCGGTTTCTGGGTCGGTGTCGGCTTGCTGGTGACGTCGCCGCTGTTGCTGTTGGGACGTAGCGGCGCGCCGAGCAGCGAAGCCTGCAGCGTGACGTTCAGCGACTTGCTGAGCTTTTGCCGTGGCTTGCCAGCGATTGCCTGGGCGGTGTCGTTGTTTGCGGCCTTCGAGGCAATGATCCTGACCTTGCTACCGGTTTACTGCCTGCGCCAGGGCTTTACCGCGGAAATCGCCCTGGCGATGGTCAGCACCGTGGTGGTTGGCGATGCGTTGCTGCAATTGCCGATTGGCGCGCTGGCGGATCGGCTGTCGCGGCGCACCTTGTTTGCCGGTTGCGCGGTGATCCTGATGCTCTCGAGCCTGGCGATTCCACTGTTGATCGAGACTTTGCTGATCTGGCCGTTGTGGGTGCTGTTCGGTGCCAGTGCCGGCGGCTTGTTCACCTTGTCGCTGATTTTGATCGGCGAGCGTTACCGCGACGATGCCCTCGTTCGGGCCAATGCCCACATCGCGCAATTGTGGGGCATCGGTTGCCTGATCGGTCCACTGGCGGCCGGTGCCGGCAGCCAATGGATCAGCGGGCACGCCTTGCCGTTGCTGATGGCGGCGGGGGCGTTTGGGCTAGTGATCCTGCTGATGCGCCAAGGGGCGTTTGGCACGGTACAGCCGGCATAGTGGTTTGGCGATGCTCAGTGAATGCTCAGGCGTCGGTTGATAACGTCATTTGTCCCGTTGAGTGCTGTTGTGATGCTCGGCCAGCAGCTTGATTGCCGCCGCGCCAACCTTGCGTACGGCCTCTTCAATCTGCGGTGTCGGCTTGGTCGAGTAGTTCATGCGCAGGCAATTGCGGTACTTGCCCGAGGCGGAAAAAATGCTGCCGACGGCAATCTGTACGCCTTGGTCGATCAGCGCACGATTCAGTTTCAGCGTGTCGAAACCTTCCGGTAACTCTACCCAGAGCATGAAGCTGCCTTGCGGACGGCTGGCGCGAGTACCGGCGGGGAAGTAGTGGCTGACCCAGTCGAGCATCAGGTCGCGATTACGCTGGTATTGCGTACGCATTCTCCGCAAATGCGGTTCGAAGTGGCCGTCTTTGAGAAACTCGGCAATCGCGATTTGCGGTTGTGGCGCGGTAGAGCCGGTGCTGATGTATTTCATGTGCAGCACTCGTTCCAGATACCGGCCCGGCGCGACCCAGCCGATGCGAAGTCCTGGGGCCAGCGTCTTGGAGAACGAGCTGCACAACAGGACGCGGCCGTCTTCGTCGAAGGATTTGATCGTGCGGGGGCGTGGGTAGGTGTAAGCCAGTTCGCCATACACATCGTCTTCGATGATTGCCACGTCGAAGCGCTGTGCCAGGGTCAGCAGCGCCCGTTTGCGCGCCTCCGGCATGATGTAGCCCAGTGGATTGTTGCAGTTGGGGGTCAACTGTATGGCTTTGATCGGCCACTGTTCCAGGGCCAGTTCCAGCGCATCGAGGCTGATCCCGGTGAGCGGATCGGTGGGAATCTCCAGGGCTTTCATGCCCAACCCTTTGAGTGTCTGCATGGCGCCGTGAAAGCTCGGTGAGTCGACGGCAACGATGTCGCCCGGCTCGCAGATCGCACGAATGCTGGTGGACAGCGCTTCGTGGCAACCGGTGGTGATCACCAGGTCGTTGGCGCTCAGTTGACAGCCGGAGTCGAGCATCAGGCGGGCAATCTGTTCGCGCAGTTCGAGGATGCCGTAGATGTTGTCGTAATACAGGCCGCGCATGTCCTGCCGCCGGCTGATCTGCGCCAGCCCGCGCAGCAGAGGCTTCATGGTCGGCGTGGTGACGTCAGGCATGCCGCGACCGAGCTGCACGACGTCTTTACGCGGGACGGCGCGAATCAGCTCCAGCACCTGATCCCACTGGGAAATGTCCACCGGACGCTGGGCTGGACGGCCAACGACCGGCAGCTCCGGCAACTCGCGCCCGGCCGGGACGAAGTAGCCGGACTTCGGCTTCGGCATCGCCAGCCCGCTGTCTTCCAGCACCCGATAAGCCTGCTGCACCGTGCTTAGGCTGACCCCGTGCTCGACGCTTAATGCCCGCACCGACGGCAGTCGGTCACCCGGACGGTAAAAGCCCTGTTCGATACGTGTGCCGAGCAATTCGGCGAGGTTGACGTAAAGAGTCATGGTGCAGCCTCGGTGAGGAGATTCAGGGAACCAGTACAGATTGGGAAAAAATACAGGATTCAGTCGGTAAAACGGAAAATCTGTATGTAATTAATACAGCTCTGTTGGATCTGTAACGGTTTTGCTCGCCCGCGCATCATGGAATCTCTGGCTACCCAAGTAAACAGGAGCAATCAAAATGAACGGCTTGAGCGATGTGCGGCTGACGTTACACAGTCAGGAACTGGTGGCAGGGCAGGAAAAGGGCATGCGTGCGGCAACTATTCGCAATGCCCCGTCCGGTCTCGGTCGCTGGGGTCTGTTCTGGCATCGTCTGCACACGCGCAAAACCTTGCTTGAACTCACGCCTGAACAGTTGCGCGATGTGGGCTTGAGTCGTGAGCAGGCGCGGGAGGAGGGCTTGAAGCCGTTTTGGCGGATGTAAACCGAAATGCGGTTCCCCGTAGGAGCTGCCGCAGGCTGCGATCGTTTGATCTGGGCTGCGTGGTGCTGCAAAAAAGATCGCAGCCTGCGGCAGCTCCTACGGGGGTCGGGTCGGGTCGGGTCGGGTTTGGATTCGGGTTCGGGCTCGGGCTCAGGTCAGTTCTTTGAACCTGTGCCACAACATCCCCAACGCCAACAACGGCGAGCGCAGGTACTTACCGCCTGGGAACGTAATGTGCGGCACCTTGGCGAACAGGTCGAAACCGCCGCTTTGCTGACCGCTGATGGCTTCCGCCAGGAGCTTGCCGGCCAGATGGGTGGCGTTCACTCCATGGCCGGAGTAGGCCTGGGCGTAATACACATTCGGCTGGTCCTTGAGCCGGCCGATCTGCGGCAGGCGGTTGGCGCCGATGCCGATCATCCCGCCCCATTGATAGTCGATCCTCACCCCGGCCAGTTGCGGGAAGACGTCGAGCATCTTCGGTCGCATATACGCGGCGATGTCCGATGGATCACGGCCGGAATAGTGACAGGCACCGCCGAACAGCAAGCGCCGATCCGCCGAGAGTCGGTAGTAGTCCAGCGCCACTCGCTGATCGCAGACCGCCATGTTCTGCGGCAGTAATGCGTGCGCCTGTGCTTCGCTCAAGGGTTCGGTGGCGATGATGTAACTGCCGGCGGGCAGTACTTTGCCGCTGAGCTCGGGGTTCAGGTTGTTGAGGTAGGCGTTGCAGCCCAGCACCAGGGTCTTGGCGCGGACTGAGCCTTGTGCGGTGTGGACCTTGACCTCGCTGCCATAGTCGATGCGGGTCACGGCCGATTGTTCGAACAGCTTCACGCCCAGTTGTTGCGCTGCCGCTGCTTCGCCCAAGGCCAGGTTCAGCGGGTGCAGATGCCCGGAACCCATGTCGATCAAACCACCGACGTAGCGGTCGGAGCCGACCACGCTGTGCATTTCATTGGCTTGCAGTAACCGGGTTTCGTAGCGATAGCCAAGGCTGCGCAGTTCGGCCGCGTCTTCGGCGAAACCGTCGAGGTCGCGGGGTTTGTTGGCCAGGTCGCAGTAACCCCACGTCAGGTCGCAGGCGATCTGAAAATGCTCGATCCGTTGCCGGACGATTTCCACCGCTTCCAGCCCCATGAGCTTCATCTGCCGGACGCCGTCCGCGCCGATTACATTGGCAAACTGATCGAGGCCATGACCGACCCCGCGAATCAGTTGCCCGCCATTGCGTCCACTGGCGCCCCAGCCGATTTTGTGCGCTTCGAGCAGCACCACGCTGAGGCCGCGTTCGGCCAGTTCGATGGCGGTGTTCAGCCCTGAGAACCCGCCGCCCACTACGCACACGTCAGCCAGCAGTTCACCTTTGAGCTCCGGATAATCGGGCTGCGGCAGGCTGCTGGCGGCGTAGTAAGACGCGGCGTGCAGATGGCTCGGAACAGGTTGCTGAGCCCCGGCGTTCATGTACGTCATCCTGATTTTGTGTGTTGAGTAAATTTTACGGAGCATAAGCCGGACCTTTCGGCCTGGGCAACATTGGTCGGCTGGTGCTGTCTGGAGCGAGGCTTTTAGGGCAGAATCCCACCCCGTTCACTTTCCCGGTACTCGCTTCGATGAGCTGCAACCGCCAGATAATTCGCACACTCCGGCAGCAGATCCCCTCGTTCGAGTGCGTGCCCGGCTGCCATGACTGCTGTGGTCCAGTGACCACTTCGCCGGAAGAAATGTCCCGCCTGCCGCGTAAGACCAAGGCTGAGCAAGACGCCGCAATGGATGAACTGAACTGTGTGCACCTGGGCCCCAATGGTTGCACCGTGTATGACGAACGACCGCTGATTTGTCGGCTGTTCGGCACCACGAAGACCTTGCCGTGCCCCAACGGCCGCCGCCCGGTGGAGTTGATTCATCCTCGGGTCGAAAAGCAGATTCATGAATACATGGCCAGCACCCGACAAGTCCTGGTTTAGAGGCGCCGTTGCTTCAGGTAGACCGAGTCGCTGCCTTCGCGAGCAAGCCCACTCCCACACTCGAATTCTGTCGTACACAATCCTGTGCCCACTGAAGATCAAATGTGGGAGCGGGCTTGCTCGCGAAAGCGCCCGTCGAGACGACCATTCCGTTGAGGAAAATCTCAATCCGGAATCGGCAAGCTCAGGCTCTCTTTCACTTCTTCCATCACGATATAGCTCTTGGACTCACGCACGTGGGGCAGCTTGAGCAGGATGTCGCCCAGCAGTTTGCGGTACGAGGCCATCTCGGAAATCCGCGCTTTCACCAGGTAGTCGAAATCCCCTGACACCAGGTGGCATTCCAGTACGTGAGGCAGTTTCAGCACCGCGCGTCGGAACTCTTCGAAGGTATCGCCGGATTTGTAGTCGAGGCTGATCTCGACGAACACCAGCAGGCTACCCTTGAGGTGCTGCGGGTTGAGCCGGGCGTTGTAGCCCATGATGATCCCTTCGCGCTCCAGGCGTCGCACCCGCTCAGTACACGGCGTGGTCGACAACCCGACTTTCTCCCCAAGCTCCGTAAACGAAATCCGCCCGTCCGCCTGAAGGATGCGCAGGATATTACGGTCGATCTTGTCCAGCTCGCGTTTGGTCTGAGTATTGGTCCGCATAGGGGATGCGCCTCCGTGAAAAGGGATTTTACCGAGAATTGTCGCCAAATATAGGCACTTATATAGTGAAAAGCACTGGCAAATGTTTTTTACACTGCGCGCATCTGTGCTTTGAACAACAAACGTCAGCGGTAAGCCGCGATGAGGGATATGAAAATGCGCGTTCTGGTCTTGGGTAGCGGCGTCATCGGTACCGCCAGTGCCTACTATCTGGCTCGGGCCGGCTTTGAAGTAACGGTCGTCGACCGTCAACCGGCCGCTGCCATGGAAACCAGTTTCGCCAACGCCGGTCAGGTTTCGCCGGGTTATGCCTCGCCATGGGCCGCGCCGGGCGTGCCGCTCAAAGCCATCAAGTGGTTGCTGCAACGCCACGCACCGCTGGCGATCAAGGCCACCGCCGATATCGACCAATACCTGTGGATGGCGCAGATGCTGCGCAACTGCACCGCCAGCCGTTATGCGGTGAACAAAGAGCGCATGGTCCGCCTGTCCGAGTACAGCCGTGACTGCCTCGATGAACTGCGGGCTGAAACCGGCATTGCCTACGAAGGCCGCAGCCTGGGGACTACTCAACTGTTCCGCACTCAGGCGCAGCTGGATGGCGCGGCAAAAGACATCGCCGTCCTGCAAGAGTCCGGCGTGCCGTTTGAACTGCTCGACCGCGCCGGCATTGCCCGCGTTGAACCGGCGCTGGCCAGTGTGACTGATATCCTCGCTGGTGCCCTGCGCCTGCCGAACGACCAGACTGGCGACTGCCAGATCTTCACCACGCGCCTGGCCGAAATGGCCGTGAAACTGGGTGTGGAATTCCGCTTTGGCCAGGACATTCAGCGCCTCGACTACGCCGGTGACCGGATCAACGGCGTGTGGATCGACGGCAAGTTGGAAACCGCCGACCGTTACGTATTGGCACTCGGCAGCTACTCGCCGCAGTTGCTCAAGCCGCTGGGCATCAAGGCTCCGGTGTATCCGCTCAAGGGCTACTCGCTGACCGTGCCGATCACCAATCCGGCGATGGCCCCGACGTCGACTATTCTCGATGAAACCTACAAGGTCGCGATCACCCGTTTCGACAACCGCATTCGTGTGGGCGGCATGGCTGAGATAGCCGGTTTTGACCTGTCGCTGAACCCGCGTCGACGCGAAACGCTGGAGATGATCGTCAACGATCTTTATCCTCAGGGCGGCGACCTGGCCCAGGCGAGTTTCTGGACCGGTCTGCGTCCGACCACACCGGACGGCACGCCGATTGTCGGCGCCACTCCGTTCAAGAACCTGTTCCTGAACACCGGTCACGGCACACTCGGCTGGACCATGGCGTGCGGCTCTGGCCGCTTGCTGGCTGACCTGATGGCGAAGAAAACGCCGCAGATCAGTGCAGAAGGCCTCGATATTTCCCGTTATGACAAGACCCATCAGGAGCCTGAAAAACATGTCAATCCAGCGCCAGCTCACCAATGAGCGCATGAGCCAGATCGTTGTCCACAGCGGTACCGTGTACCTGGCAGGGCAAGTCGGCGACGATATGAGTGCCGGGATTGAGCAGCAGACTCGTGAAACCCTCGCCAACATCGAGCGATTGCTGGATCTGGCCGGTACCGACAAAACCAGGCTGCTGTCGGTGACGATTTACCTGAAAGACATTGATGCCCATTTTGAGGGCATGAACAGTGTCTGGGACACTTGGCTGCCAAAGAACGTCGCGCCAGCCCGTGCGACGGTCGAAGCCAAACTGTGTGAACCGGAAATTCTGGTTGAGCTGTCGGTAGTGGCCGCTCTGCCTTAAACAATGATCCCTCTCCCGGCGCTACTGATGGTTCACGCCGTTAGTCTGCGCCGGTTTTTTCTTCCTCAAGACCGCCTAGAAGTCTGCCGCCATGCGTCCTGCCCGTGCCCTGATCGATCTTCAAGCCCTGCGTCATAACTACCAACTGGCCCGAGAAGTCTCGGGGGCTCGCGCCCTCGCGGTGATCAAGGCCGATGCCTATGGCCATGGCGCGGTGCGCTGTGCCCAGGCCCTGGAGGCCGAGGCGGACGGTTTTGCCGTGGCTTGCATCGAAGAAGCCCTGGAGCTGCGCACCGCCGGCATTCGTGCGCCGGTCCTGTTGCTCGAAGGCTTTTTCGAAGCCGATGAGCTGTCGCTGATCGTTGAGCATGATTTCTGGTGCGTGGTGCATTCGCTGTGGCAGCTCGAAGCAATCGAGAAAGCTGCGTTGAGCAAGCCGATCACGGTCTGGCTCAAGCTTGATTCGGGTATGCATCGGGTTGGCTTGCATCCGGCGGATTATCAGGCGGGCTACCAGCGTCTGCTGGCCAGCGGCAAAGTTTCGAAGATCGTGTTGATGAGCCACTTTGCGCGTGCCGATGAGCTTCATAGCAGCAGCGCGGCGGAGCAGGTTGCGGTGTTTGAAGCGGCGCGTCAGGGCTTATCGGCGCAGGTCAGCTTGCGCAACTCGCCAGCGGTGCTGGGCTGGCCGCAGGTGCCGAGCGATTGGGTTCGTCCGGGTATCATGCTCTATGGCGCGACACCTTTCGAAGAAGCCAATCCCGTGGCGGCACGCTTGCAACCGGTGATGACCCTGGAATCGAAGGTCATCAGCGTACGCGAGTTGCCGGCCGGTGAGCCGGTAGGCTATGGGGCGAAGTTCATCACCCCGAAGCCGATGCGCATCGGCGTGGTCGCGATGGGATATGCCGACGGTTATCCGCGTCAGGCACCTACCGGAACACCAGTGTTGGTGGCCGGGCAGCGCAGCCAACTGCTGGGACGGGTGTCGATGGACATGCTCTGCATCGATTTGACCGATGTACCGCAGGCCGGCCTCGGTTCGACGGTCGAATTGTGGGGTAAAAACATCCTGGCCAGCGACGTCGCAATGGCTGCCGGGACCATTCCCTACCAGATCTTCTGCAACCTGCGTCGCGTGCCGCTGCTCTATTCCGGGAGCTGATGGCTGGCGCTCGATACCAGAAGTCGCTTTGCTGAACGGGATTCAGACCCAAGTGTTGTAAATACTGAACGCTGTCGCCATGATAACGCTCACTATCCACACAATCTGAATCCTGGGAGGCTAATGCATTGGACGTCGGTGAACGACTGCAATCGATCCGTAAACTGAAAGGTCTTTCCCAGCGAGAGCTCGCCAAGCGCGCGGGTGTTACCAATAGCACCATTTCGATGATCGAGAAAAACAGCGTCAGTCCCTCGATCAGTTCGCTGAGGAAGGTACTTGGCGGCATTCCCATGTCCATGGTCGAGTTCTTTTCCGAAGAAATTCTCCAGGAAAAACCGACGCAGATCGTCTACAAAGCCAATGAGCTGATCGATATCTCCGATGGCGCCGTGACCATGAAACTGGTCGGTAAGGCTCATCCCAGCCGTGCTATCGCGTTCCTCAACGAGATCTACCCGCCAGGCGCCGATACCGGTGAAGAGATGCTCACGCATGAGGGCGAGGAAACCGGGATTCTGCTCGAAGGTCGGCTGGAGCTGGTGGTCGGGCTAGAGACATTCGTGCTCGAGGCCGGTGACAGCTACTATTTCGAAAGCACCAAACCGCACCGTTTCCGAAATCCGTTCGATGCGCCTGCGCGACTAATTAGCGCAGCCACTCCCGCGAATTTCTAAGAAAAGAGGCGTCCGGCAAGGTTTTGCGAGTCGCCCATGCTGTATTTCGTCACGACTTAATACCCCTTGGACTTTAAGGGTTGTTTCAGTGTGGCGGGCTAACCGCTATACTTGCGCCCGCCTGCGAAACCGTGGCCGTGGGCGTGACTAGCCACCATTGAGGGTGTACGCGTGAACCTAATTATGAAAATGCTGGCCGCACCAGCAACCGTATTGGCCCTTTGGGCAGTCAGCGCTCAAGCGTCGACCACTGACGACATCGCCAAGCGCCTTGAACCCGTCGGCCAGGTTTGTGTGCAAGGTCAAGAGTGCAAAGGGATGGAAGTCGCTGCTTCGGTAGGCGGTGGCGGGGCGAAAACCCCTGATGAAATCATTGCCAAACATTGCAATGCTTGCCATGGCACTGGCCTGTTGGGCGCACCGAAAATCGGTGATGCTGCGGACTGGAAAAAACGCGCCGATAAAGAAGGCGGCACCGCTGCTGGTCTGGCGAAGGTAGCGTTGACAGGGCTCAACGCAATGCCGCCAAAAGGCACGTGCAGTGACTGCGAAGTGAAAGACCTTGAAGGCGCCATCCAGAAGATGTCCGGCCTGAAATAAGCCCCATCTTCAGCGAAAAAGCCGCTTGCGAGCGGCTTTTTTGTGCCTGGGATTTGACCTTGAGACTGGTCATAACCATCAGGACCCGGCAAGCTCGGACCCACCTCAATTCATGGACAGGTCGGGAGGGTCTGATGGTGCAGTCGGTATCAATCGAACAGGCAGTCGATGATGTGCTCGCACGTTTGCCTGCGCATATTCACCTCGGCCTGCCCCTGGGGCTGGGCAAACCCAACCGTTTCGTCAACGCGCTCTATCAGCGCATCGCCCAACTGCCCGAGCGGCAGCTGACGGTGTACACCGCGTTGAGCCTGGGTCGTCCGTCATTGGGCGACGGCTTGCAGCGGCGCTTTCTGGAACCCTTCGTCGAGCGAGTGTTTGGCGACTATCCCGAGCTGGACTTTCTCGCCGACCTGCACCGTGACAGCCTGCCGGCGAACATTCATATCGAGCAGTTCTTCATGCAGCCCGGCAGCTTGCTGCATAGCGCATCGGCGCAGCAGGACTACATCAGCAGCAACTACAGCCACGCCGCCCGCGACATCAACGCGGCCGGGTTAAACCTGGTGGCGCAACTGGTGGCCCATGACCCGCAGCAGTCGGAGCGGCTGAGTCTGAGCTGCAACCCGGACATCACCCTTGACCTGTTGCCGATGATCGCCAAGCGTCGCGCTGCCGGAGAAACCATTCTGCTGCTCGGCCAGGTTCACCGGGATCTGCCGTACATGCCGGGAGACTCGGAAGTCGAGCGCGAGGCGTTCGATCTGCTGATCGACGAGGAGGAGGGCAGCACGCTGTTTTCCACGCCAAACATGCCGGTGGGTTTTCAGGATCACTTCATCGGCCTGCACGCCAGCACCCTGGTGCGGGACGGCGGAACCCTGCAAATCGGCATCGGTGCCATGGGCGACGCACTGACCGCCGCGTTGCTGTCACGGCAGGCGAATAACGACGGTTATCGTGCACTGCTGACGGATCTCGATGCGCATTACTGGGCGTCACTGATTAGTCGTGAAGGCGGTGTGGAGCCCTTCGCCAAGGGGCTTTATGGTTGCAGCGAGATGTTCGTCAACGGTCTGCTGGTGTTGTCTGACGCCGGGATCGTGCGGCGTAAGGTTTATCCGAGCGTTGCCCTGCAACAGCACGCCAATGCCGGCACTCTGGATGAATCGGCGCAAACAGGCGGCGTCTCGATACACGGTGGATTTTTCCTTGGGCCGCGCAGTTTCTATCAGCGGCTGCGGGATTTACCCCACAGCAAGCTCGCCGAATTCAACATGACCGCCATCAGCTATATCAACGAGCTGTACGGTCATGAGGCGCTCAAACGCTTGCAGCGCCTGGATGCGCGTTTCATCAACAGCGCTTTCACCATGACCCTGCTCGGTGCTGGAGTCGCTGATCAGCTGGAAGACGGGCGGGTGCTCAGCGGTGTCGGCGGGCAATACAACTTTGTCGCCCAAGGTCACGCACTGGAAGGCGCGCGCTCGATTCTGATCCTGCGCAGCTGGCGTGAGTCGGGCGGTGAAGTGAGCTCGAACATGGTCTGGGAGTACGGCCACTGCACGATTCCACGGCACTTGCGCGACATTGTGATCACCGAATACGGCATCGCCGATTTGCGCGGCAAGACCGACGCCAAGGTGATCGAAGCGTTGCTCAACATCAGCGATTCACGCTTCCAGCCAGGCTTGATCGAACAGGCACAGAAGGTCGGCAAACTGCCGAAGGATTTTCGCCTCGATCCGCGTTTCACCGACAACAACCCACAGCGCTTGCAGGCCATTGCTGCACGGTACCCGCAGCTGTTTCCGGAGTATCCGCTGGGCAGTGATTTCAGCAGCGATGAGCAGGATTTGTTGCGGGCTCTGAACTGGCTCAAGAGCAAGTTCAAACTCACGGAGATTCTGGAGTTGGGCAAAGCCGCACTGGATGCGCCGGAGCCGTCGGAGTATCCGGTGCATCTGGAACGGATGCAGCTGACGAAGCCGGAAGGCTTGAAGGAGGATTTGTATCAGCGGTTGCTGCTGGCAGGCCTGAAGGCCACCAAGCAATAGCCTGAATCCCGTGGCGCTTGCCCGCGATGAACGATAATGCGGTCTGCCTGAAGGGCTGCGTCGCCTTCATCGCGAGCAAGCTTTGCTCCTACAGGAATGTCACAACGCCGCCGGCCAGGGATTTGACCCGGGCCAGGGACTCGACGCGATAGCCTTGCGAATCCAGTTCGGCACGGCCGCCCTGGAACGACTTCTCGATCACGATACCCAGACCTGCCACGGTGGCGCCGGCCTGTTTGATGATCGAGATCAGCGCCTGCGAAGCCTTACCGTTGGCCAGGAAGTCGTCGATGATCAGCACGCGGTCGCTGCTGGTCAGGTGACGTGGGGAAATGGCTACGGTGCTTTCGGTCTGCTTGGTGAACGAGTACACGGTCGCCGACAGCAGGTTTTCAGTCAGGGTCAGGGACTGGTGCTTGCGGGCGAAAATCACCGGCACGCCCAGATTCAGACCGGTCATGATCGCTGGTGCAATGCCCGACGCCTCGATGGTAACGATCTTGGTGACGCCCGAGTCCTTGAACAGCGTGGCGAATTCGTCGCCGATCAGCTTCATCAGTGCCGGGTCGATCTGGTGGTTCAGAAAGGCGTCGACTTTCAGAACCTGGTCGGAAAGCACGATGCCTTCTTCGCGAATTTTCTTGTGCAGTGCTTCCATGAGGCTTCCTCATAAAGCGCGTTGAGCGCCAAAAGTCGGTTAAAAAGTGGTCAGTTCTAGCGCTTTAACATCGCGCGTATATCCGCCAGTGCGCTGTTGCCACGCACGGCTTTGACTTCGGTCGGGGTGTCGTCGTTGCCTTCCCAGGCCAGGTCATCCGGCGGCAGTTCATCGAGGAACCGGCTCGGCGAGCAGTCGATGATTTCACCGTACTGCTTGCGCTTGGCGGCAAAGGTGAAGGCCAGGGTCTGACGTGCGCGGGTAATCCCGACGTAGGCCAGGCGGCGTTCTTCTTCGATGGTGTCGGCTTCGATACTGGAACGGTGCGGGAGGATTTCCTCCTCCATGCCCATGATAAACACGTAGGGGAATTCCAGACCCTTGGAGGCGTGCAAGGTCATCATCTGCACGCCTTCGGCGCCGTCTTCCTCTTCCTGCTGACGCTCCAGCATGTCGCGCAGGACGAGTTTGCCGATCGCGTCTTCGACGGTCATTTCGCCGTCTTCGTCTTTTTCCAGGGTGTTCTTCAGCGCCTCGATCAGGAACCAGACGTTACCCATGCGGTAGTCGGCGGCCTTGTCGCTGGAGCTGTTGGTACGCAGCCAGTTCTCGTAGTCGATGTCCATGACCATGCTGCGCAGGGCGGAGATCGGGTCTTCGCCGGCACACTGTTCACGCACGCGGTCCATGAAGCGCTTGAAGCGCGCCAGACGATCCGTGAAGCGGTTGTCCAGGTGTTCGCCCAGGCCGATTTCGTCGGTGGCGGCATACATCGAGATCTTGCGTTCGGTCGCGTAGTTGCCGAGCTTCTCCAGCGTGGTCGAACCGATTTCCCGGCGTGGGACATTGATCACCCGCAGGAAGGCGTTGTCGTCATCCGGGTTCACGATCAGGCGGAAGTAGGCCATCAGGTCTTTGACTTCCTGACGTCCGAAGAAACTGTTGCCACCGGAAAGGCGATAAGGGATCTGGTGATGTTGCAGCTTCAGCTCGATCAGCTTGGCCTGGTAGTTACCGCGATACAGGATCGCGAAATCGCTGTACGGGCGGTCGGTGCGCAGGTGCAGGCTGAGGATTTCCACGGCCACGCGCTCGGCTTCGGCGTCTTCGTTGCGGCAGCGGATCACGCGGATCTCGTCGCCGTGGCCCATCTCGCTCCACAGCTGTTTTTCAAATTCGTGGGGGTTGTTCGAGATCAATACGTTGGCGCAGCGCAGGATGCGGCTGGTGGAGCGGTAGTTCTGCTCCAGCATCACCACTTTCAGGGACGGATAGTCGTCCTTGAGCAGCATCAGGTTTTCCGGGCGAGCGCCGCGCCAGGCATAGATCGACTGGTCATCGTCGCCGACCACGGTGAACTGGTTGCGCGTACCGATCAGCAATTTCACCAGCAAGTACTGGCTGGCGTTGGTGTCCTGATATTCGTCCACCAGCAGGTAGCGGACTTTGTTCTGCCACTTTTCGTGGATGTCGGCGTGTTCCTGGAACAGCTTCACCGGCAGCAGGATCAGGTCGTCGAAGTCCACCGCGTTGAACGCCTTGAGCGTGCGCTGATAGTGGGTGTAGACGATGGCGGCGGTCTGTTCCTTGGGGTTACGGGCGTTTTCCAGGGCTTCGGGCGGCAGGATCAGGTCGTTCTTCCAGGCGCCGATCATGTTCTTGATCTCGTCGACGCCGTCGTCGCCCGAATATTCCTTTTGCATGATGTCGGTCATCAGGGCTTTGACGTCGGTCTCGTCGAAAATCGAGAAACCGGGTTTGTAGCCCAGCCGCACATGCTCCTTGCGGATGATGTTCAGCCCAAGGTTGTGGAATGTGCACACCGTCAGGCCGCGCCCTTCACCACCCTTGAGCAAGGTGCCGACCCGCTCTTTCATCTCGCGTGCGGCCTTGTTGGTAAAGGTCATGGCGACGATGTACTGCGCGCGAATGCCGCAGCTCTGGATCAGGTGAGCGATTTTGCGAGTGATTACACTGGTCTTGCCGGAGCCAGCACCGGCGAGCACCAAAAGAGGGCCGCCGACGTAGCTCACGGCTTCTTGCTGCCGGGGATTGAGTCGGGACATGACGGAAAAGGGAGTCGTTTGCGAAAAGGGCGGGCATTTTAACAGGATGCACAGATTCTGCCGCCTCTCTCCGACTTGTGACGCAGCACGCTATCTAAATTTGCCGGTTTTGTTACTTTCCCGCAGGATGCGTGCTGAATTTGCGACTAATGTTCGATTTTAAGCGGTACAACAGAGTGTTTGATAAGCAATATCATTGGTCGTTGTTTATCTGCGCGTCATAATGCCCGCCGCCAACATCTTTTGCAGAGTCTAGGGAGCTAGCTTGTCTACGCCTGTCGAACCCTTGCGTTTGCTGCTACTGGCTGAAGAGCCAGCGTGGGCAGCGTTGTTACGCGAGTGTCTGGCTCCTATGGGGAGCTCGGCTGTGCTGATCAGTGCACCGACCTGGGAGTCGGTGAGCAGTCTATTTGCCGACAACCGCAGTGCGGTGCTGCTGACTGTTCCATCTCTTCAACCGGAGCCGGGCCGTTGCAGCCTGCCGACGGTGCTGTTGCTCGAACATGAACCGCCTACCCCACCGGACGGTGTCAGCGACTGGCTGGTTCGCGATGTGCTGGATGTGGATACCTTGCGCCGCTGCCTGCGCCATGTGCGCGAGCGCGGGGTGTTGGAAAACACTTTGCAGCGCCTCGCCGAGCAGGATCCGCTGACCGGCATTGCCAACCGCCAGGGGTTTCAGACCCTGCTGGCGGCGCGTCTGGCGGAGAATGACGGCCGTGGCCTGGCGCTCGGACACCTCGACCTCGACAACTTCCGGCATGCCAACGACGCGCTCGGTCATCAGGCCGGTGACCGGCTGATCCTGCAAGTGGTCTCGCGGCTCAAGAGCCAGCTTGAGGCCGGTGATCAACTGGCGCGTCTGGGCAGCGACGAATTCGCCTTGCTCATCGACACCCGCCGCGCACCGCAACGCGCCGAGTGGATGGCCGAACGCATCACCGAAGTCATGGCCGAGCCCTACTGGGTCGACGGCGAAAGCCTGTTGATCGGTTGCAGCCTGGGCATCGCCCACGCGCGTGCGCAGGCCGGCGCCGACCCGCTGATGTGGCACGCGCACATCGCCATGCAGCAGGCCAAAAGCACCCAAGGCTGCACCTTTCACATCTTCAATGAACGCATCAACCGCAATGCGCGCAGCCTTGCCGATCTTGAAAGCGAACTGCGTCGGGCCTTGCGTCGCGATGAGCTGGAACTGCATTACCAGCCGCGGCTGAATCTGGACGACGGGCAGATTGTCGGCCTGGAAGCGCTGGTGCGTTGGCGTCATGGCGAGCGCGGACTGTTGCCGCCGAGCGAGTTCGTGCCGCTGGCCGAGCAGAGCGGTTTGATCGTGCCGCTGGGGTACTGGGTAATTTCCCGTGCCTTGCGTGACATGCAGGCGTTACGCGAGCGCGGTCTGCCGCCGTTGCACATGGCCGTGAACCTGTCGTTCCGGCAGTTCCAGGACAGTCAGCTGCTGTCGACCTTGAGTCGGCTGATTGCCGAACGCGGCGTTGAAGCGCAGTGGCTGGAATTCGAACTGACGGAAACTGCAGTGATGCGCCGTAGTGATCTGGTCAAACAGACCATGGATGCTTTGGGGCGTCTGGGCGTGCGCTTCTCTCTGGACGACTTTGGCACCGGTTTCTCGTCGTTCGTGCACCTCAACAGCCTGCCGATTGCCTTGCTGAAGATCGACAAAAGCTTTGTCGGTGGCATGGAGATGCGTGAGGAAAATCGCAAGCTGGTCCACGCCATGATCAACCTGGCCCACAACCTCAACCTGGAAGTGGTCGCCGAGGGCGTTGAAACCCCTGAACAGCTTGAGCTGCTGCGCGGCTTTGGTTGTGATCAGGTGCAGGGTTACCTGATCAGCAAACCGCTGCCGTTGGCCGAGCTGGTTGAGTATCTGACGTTCGGGTCCAGCCAGCAGGCGCTGGAAGTGGTGGGTTAACGACAAAACAATGTGGGAGCGGGCTTGCTCGCGAATGCGGAGCGTCAGCCGACATCAACGTTGACTGACACGGCCTCTTCGCGAGCAAGCCCGCTCCCACAGGGATCTCAGTCTGGCTGGGCGATCTCGAAACGTTGTGACGAAGGTTCACGCCGAATCATCCGCTTCATCTTCCATTCGAACGCCAGCGTCAAACTCACCGCCGAGCAGGCCAGCCCCAGCGCCAGACCCCACCAGACGCCCGTCGGTCCCCAATTGAGGTGGAAAGCCATCCACCACGCAGCTGGCGCGCCGATCAGCCAATAGCAAGCGAGGCCAACCAGGAAAGTGGTTTTGGCGTCCTTCAGACCACGAATACAGCCCATGGCGATGGTCTGGGTGCCGTCGAACAGCTCAAACCATGCCGCCACTGCCAGCAGGCTCACGGCAAGGTTGATCACCTCGCGAAACGCCGGGTCGTTATGGTCGAGGAACAACCCGACCAATGGGTTCGGCAGCAGCCAGAAGACCATGGCAAACCCGAGCATCGCCGCGCCGCCAAAGGCAATCCCGACCCGCCCGGCCAGACGCGCATCGAGCAATTGCCCTGCACCGTAATGTTGACCGATGCGCATGGTGATCGCATACGACAACCCCGCCGGAATCATGAACGCCACCGAGACGATTTGCAGGGCGATCTGATGCGCCGCCAATTGCGTGCTGCCCATGGTGCCCATGCACAACGCAGCGAACGCAAACAGGCCGACCTCTACCGCGTAGGTGCCGCCAATCGGCAGGCCCAGACGCCACAGCTCACGCAGGTACTGCCGGTTCGGCCGTGACAGGCCCTTGCGCAGCGGATACGCGTTGTAAGCCGGATGCCGGCGAATATGCCAGGCCAGACCGAGTGCCATGCAGTTGGCAACAATGGCGGTGACCAGACCGATCCCCATCAAACCCATTTTCGGCAGGCCGAACATGCCAGTGATCAGCGCATAGTTGAGCAGGAAGTTGGCCACGGTCCCGACGAGGCTGATGACCATCACCGGCGTCGTCCGGCCGATGGCGCTGGTAAAACCGCGCAAGGCCATGAAACTCAGGTAGCCGGGCAGGGCGAACGGCAGAATCAACAGGAACTGGCCGGCCGCATGCACGTTGCTTTCGGTCTGGCCGAACAGCAGCAACACCGGTTTGAGGTTCCACAGCAGCAGGCCTGCCACCAACGCCATCAACCACGCCAGCCAAAGTCCGGCCTGGGTCAACCGCGTGGCGCCTTCGATGTCACCGGCGCCCTGACGGATTGCCACCAGCGTGCCGACCGCCGCGATCACGCCGATGCAGAAAATCGACACGAACGAATAGGTCGCCGCGCCCAGGCCACCACCGGCCAGCGCCTCCGGACTGAGTCGGGCCATCATCAAGGTATCGGTGAGGATCATCAGCATGTGCGCCAACTGCGAGGCAATCAACGGCCCCGCCAGCCGCAGGATGGCCCAGAGTTCGGTACGTGCTGGATGCTGCATGATCATCACGCTCATTTAGTCTGACAAAGTGGGAAGGGCTGATTCTCGGCGCTCTCAGGCGATTGCACAAAGGGATAAAAACGATTGCTCGCATGATTAAAACTCATGCTGGAGAGTTTCTGATAAGGTTTCAGGGTCGCGCTATAGGAGCTTTCCTGATGTCTCGTCGTCTTCCTCCGCTTTATGCCCTTCGCGCTTTCGAAGCCGCGGCACGGCACAGTTCGTTTACCCGTGCGGCTGAAGAGCTGTCGATTACCCAAAGTGCCGTCAGTCGACATGTGCGTACGCTGGAGGAGCATTTTGCCTGTCGGCTGTTTCAGCGCAGCGGGCGCAATCTGCAACTGACCGAGGCCGCGCGTTTGCTGTTGCCGGGCGTGCGTGAAGGCTTTGGTGCGTTGGAGCGGGCCTGCAATACCTTGCGCGCCGAAGATGACGTCTTGCGCATGAAAGCCCCTTCGACCCTGACCATGCGCTGGCTGCTGGCGCGACTCAGCCGTTTCCGGCATTTGCAGCCGGGCAACGAAGTGCAGTTGACCAGCGCCTGGATGGACGTCGACTCGGTGGACTTCAATCACGAACCGTTTGATTGCGCGGTGCTGCTGAGCAACGGGCATTTTCCACCGGACTGGGAAGCCAGTTATCTGTTTCCAGAGTTGTTGATCCCGGTCGGTGCACCGAATCTGTTGAATGATCAGCCGTGGGATGTCGAGCGACTGGCCAGCACCGAATTGCTTCACCCGACCCCGGACCGTCGCGACTGGCGCAGTTGGCTGGAGTGCATGGGCCTGTCCGAGCAGGTGTCGCTCAAGGGCGGGCAGGTGTTCGACACGCTGGAGCTGGGGATGATTGCCGCCGCCCGAGGTTACGGGGTGTCGATGGGAGACTTGTTGATGGTGGCCGAAGATGTGGCTCAGGGACGTCTGAGTTTGCCGTGGCCAACCGCCGTCGCCAGTGGTCTGAATTATTACCTGGTCTGGCCGAAAACCCGTCCCGGCGGTGAACGTTTACGCCGTCTCAGCGACTTCCTTCAAGGCGAAGTTCAGGCCATGGAATTGCCGGACGTCGAGCGCCTCGGCTGAATCGATGTGATCGCCACAATGGCGGCGTTGTTAGCTGCTGATCGAGTGGGGGCGAGCTGAGTGATGGTTTGCGGTAGTTATGCCGTTTTTAAGCTTGCTGAATCGTTTCATCAGCGCTATAAAAATTGCACAACTCCAAGAAAGGCTCTTCTCATGACCCCGCTCAAACTGATCGTTGCCCTCAGCACGTTGACCGCTGCATCCCACGTCATGGCCTGGGACTACGTGCTGCTCGATACCGACAAGGCTGCCGAGAACCTGCAGATCACCAGCCAGAAGCTCGGTGTGAAAACCGACAAACCCTTCTCCGTGACCCTGCGCACCCTGCACGGCGGCCGGCAGGAGGGCGTCAGCATCGTCGACATTGATAACGGCACGATGAAACTGTCGGTGGTGCCGACCCGCGGGATGAACGTTCTACAGGCGTCGGTAGGTAATGTGCGCATGGGCTGGGATTCGCCGGTCAAGGACGTGGTCAATCCGTCGTTCATCGAACTCAACGGCCGTGGCGGACTGGGCTGGCTGGAAGGCTTCAACGAACTGGTCGCCCGCTGCGGCTACGAATGGGTCGGCCACCCTGGCATGGACAACGGCGAACTGCTGACCCTTCATGGCCGCGCCGCTAACATCCCGGCCAGCAAAGTTACTCTGCACATCGATGAAAAACCGCCCTACGCCATCAGCCTGCGCGGCGAGCTGAAAGAGCAGGCGTTCAAGAAAGTCGACTTCTCGGTGATCACCGAACTGGTCACCGAACCCGGCAGCGTACGCTTCGCTCTCAACGACACCCTGACCAACAACGGCGACTATCCGAAGGAATACCAGGCGCTCTATCACAGCAATTTCAGCACCCCGTTCCTGGAACAGGGCGCCCGCTTTGCCGCGCCGGTGAAACAGGTGTCGCCGTTCAACGACAAGGCCAAGGCGGATTTGCCCGAGTGGCAAACCTACCGTGCGCCGACCAAGGACTACGACGAAACCGTCTACAACGTCGTGCCATATGCCGACGCCAAGGGCGACACGCTGACGGTGTTGCATAACAAGGCGGGCAGCCTCGGGGTGTCGGTTGGTTTTAATACCCGGCAATTGCCGGTGTTTTCCCTGTGGAAAAACACTGATACCCAAGGGCAGGGTTATGTCACGGGGCTGGAGCCGGGGACGAGTTTTTCCTATAACCGTCGGTATCAGCGGCCACTGAATCTGGTGCCGACGATTGCGGCCAAGGAGCAGAAGCAGTTCCGGATCAGCTACAGCTTGCTGGCGGATAAAGCGGCTGTGGATAAAGCGTTGACGCGGGTGAGCGAGATTCAGGGTGGACGGGAGACTGAGGTGCGGCAAACACCGTTGGTGGATCTCAGTAAGGAATAACCTCGACTAGTGGGTGGTCGGTCGATACTGCAGTGCTTCGGCCAGGTGCTCTCGGGTGATGCTATCGACTTGCTCAAGGTCCGCCAGGGTGCGCGCCACCTTGAGCAGTCGGTGCGCGGCCCTCAGCGACAAGGTCAAGCGCTCGCATGCGGTTTCCAGCCAGTTTTCGTCGGTTGTGGATAACTTGCAGTGTCGGCGCAGGCCCGGCAGGTCGAGGAAGGCATTGGCGCACCCCTGGCGTTTGTGTTGCCGCTCCCTTGCGTCCGCGACCAGGGCAGCGGCGGTTACGGTGTCATCACCAGGTTTTAGCGCAGGATTCAAAGCTGTCGCTTCGCGGGCAACCGTCAGGTGCAGATCAATTCGGTCCAGCAGCGGCCCTGACAGCTTGTTGCGATAACGCTGGATCTGGTCCGCAGAACAACGGCAGCGGCCGCTCGGCTCGCCAAGATATCCACAGGGGCAGGGATTCATCGCCGCCACCAGTTGAAAGCGCGCCGGAAAACGCACGCGGTCACGGGCTCGGGAAATCACGATGCATCCCGATTCCAACGGCTCTCTCAGCACCTCCAGCACCTTGCGATCAAACTCCGGCAGCTCATCGAGGAACAGCACGCCATGGTGGGCAAGGGTGATTTCACCGGGCTGTGGTTTCGAACCTCCGCCCACCAGTGCCGGGCCGGACGCCGAATGGTGCGGTTGGCGGAACGGTCGTTGAGGCCAATGGCTCAACGGCACACAACTGGTGACCGATTGAATCGCCGCGACTTCCAGCGCTTCACTCTCGGCCAGTGGCGGCAGCAGGCCAGGCAAGCGACTCGCCAGCAAAGTTTTCCCCGTCCCCGGTGGCCCACTGAACAGCAGGTTGTGAGCGCCCGCAGCGGCGATCAGCAAGGCGCGTTTGGCGGCGAGTTGGCCCTGCACCTCGCTCAGGTCGGGATACGGCTTGCTGACGTGCAGCAACCCATTGGAGACATAAGGCTCGATGGGTGTATGACCGTTGAAATGTGCGACCACCTCCAACAGATGATCGACCGCGATCACCTTCAAGCCCGAAGCCAGGCACGCCTCTTCGGCATTCGCCCGCGGCACCACCAGCGTGCGCCCGGCCTTGCGCGCTGCCAGTGCCGCCGGCAATACGCCTTTGACCGGTCGAATCGTCCCGGATAACGCCAACTCACCCAGAAACTCGACATCTTCCAGCGCCAGCGTCGGCACTTGAACACTCGCCGCCAGCAGCCCCAAGGCGATCGCCAGATCAAAACGCCCACCGTCCTTCGGTAAATCGGCCGGGGCGAGATTCAAGGTGATGCGCCGCGCCGGAAATTGCAGCCCGGAATTGATGATCGCACTGCGCACCCGGTCCTTGCTTTCTTTCACCGCTGCCTCCGGCAAACCCACCATCGTCAGCGACGGTAAGCCGTTGGCCAGATGGACTTCTACGGTGACGGCGGGTGCTTCGACGCCGACCTGGGCGCGGCTATGGACGATGGCCAGAGACATGATCATTCCTTGATGACGGCAGCCGCGTCCTGCGGCGTGATCAAGGATAGTCAGGGCCGGGAAGAGGGCGGGGGCAGAACTTCTACGGCATGTGTCTTGATCGGCAGAGATCGCTCGTAACTGCTCAATGTCGAGTCCAGCAGGCACGCCCCCAAGCACGCCCTGGCTGAACAGGATGTGCGGCAACGACGGCTACGATAGTAGCCGTGCGGTGCTCAAATCCAGAAAACCGACTCAAGCCGAGGTGGTTCGTGACCTCAATATCGGTATGGCAACCATGAAGGAAGCGTCACGGGAACAAGGGTTAAGCTTTGGGCGGAGAAATGCTAGGTGTTGGTTGATTCGCTTCGGCGGCGCGAACATGAACTTGCATGTAAGGCATGGATGAAAAAGCCTTGGAAAACATAGGTGCCAGCAGGCGACCGCCAAGCGCATTAAGATGATTATCATCTAAATATAGCGGTTCCCCACTTTTGCTTCCATAACAGACTTTTTCATCGCAGAGGTAGGGCAGCGGATCAAGAATGTGCACACCGCATTGCTCATGGGCTTGATCTTGAATGCTCCAGACAAAATCATTGCGCGCTTTATATTCTTCACGACTGAGGGTGAAGTCGCGCGGACTACCCAACAGCATCTCCTTGCCGACCGCATCCGGTACTTCAACCTTCATTTCCGGTATTGGACGCATGAGGTAAACCGGGCGCTTTTTAGCCATGGCGCACGCACCCTCAATATAGAGTTGACCGAATTCCTTTAGCGAGTCAGAAGAAGGCTCATCAACGGGTGTTGAGGCATAGGCCTGTGGTTTGCGCTTCAGTGTTTGATCAATGCCGTTGTATCCAAGTGGATACATGGACGTTCGGTTGATTATAATCAGCGGCACCTGGCTCATTTCTGTTTCCAGCGTTTTTGCAAGCTGCTCTTTCATGTGGATGCAAGGATCATCATGATTGTTGCTGAAGTGTTCTCTGATGTTCAAGCCGGGAACTGGCAAGCAACCGGGAGCCGCTTCAAAATAAATTCCCTGCTCCGGCGTGGACAGAACGCCTTGTGCGACTGTTACCAAGGCCGACGCATGACTATCGCCGATGATGATTGCCTTGATGTCCGGCCCCCCATACACACAGGGAACCCCTTTAGCCAGGCATTCCCCGCCGCGGGGATTATTTCCGATCTGGGCCTTCTCTATCATCTGGATGATTTCCGCAGGCATGCGGTCAGATAAGCCGTCCTTGTTCACTACAAACTGAGCCGCGCTCACACTCAAGATCACCAGGCCTGCCAGGGACGCTACAGCACGAGGTAGACTCGATTGCTGCAACCCACGCCTCACCGGCTGCTCCACCATCCGATAGGAAAGTTCGCTCATTAGCAACGCCAGCAGAATCGCCCCGGTTATCCAGAGGGTATTGTCCTGCTGATAAAAAAAGAATAATCCGGCCACCAGAGGCCAATGCCATAGGTACAAAGAATAAGAGCGCGTGCCCAGCCATTTGGTAATCCGATTGTTACTCCACAGAGAATCCTCACGCTTCGCCGCCAGCACCATCACTGCGCCTATTGTCGGGAGCAGCGCCAGAAACCCGGGCCATGCATCAGAAGATTCTAACGAAAATATCGAGGCTACAATCAAGAACAGCCCGCCAGACTCCAATGCTCTGCGAGCAATCAGCGACAGCTTCAGTTCCGACACAAGCAGGAAGCACAGGCCGCCAAGAAGCATTTCCCAGGCCCGTGACTGTAAAAGATAAAATGCTTGTTGCTGCGAAGTGTTAGTCAGCCATAGACAGGTTGAAAATGAGCAAGCCAGCGCAATCAAGTGAACAAAGATCATTGCCTTCTTGCCTGGGAAAAACTTCCATACGGCGGTCAACAAAATTGGCAGTAACAGGTAGAACTGCCATTCGACGGACAATGACCATGTATGGAGCAGCCATTTACTATGGCTCGCGCTGTCGAAATATCCCGACTCTCTCAGGTAACTAATATTGGACAGGAAGTATAAGGATTGACGAGCATGTTTTGCGAGCAACTTGTATTCATTGGGCGCCAGGAAAAACCAGCCCAATACCAGCAAAATGGCGGCAACAACGATGAGTGCGGGTATTATGCGTTTTGCTCGCGACCAGTAAAATGCAAATATGGAGAAATTACCCTGTTGCAATCCTCTGGCAATAATGCCTGACATCAGGAAGCCTGAGATGACAAAAAAGACATCGACTCCAACAAACCCTCCATGCAGTCCGCCAATATTGAAGTGAAAGAGTACAACCGCAGTGACCGCTAAGGCTCTTAATCCATTTATATCTCGCCGGAACGCATTGCCCTCTGCACTAAATCTTCCATTACACATCGTGTTCAGGATTTCCAGCCAGCGTCTGATCAAGTTCATGTTTCAGCTTTGCTCGAGATAAAAAGGCAGCAAGATAATGCCTTATTATTTTTAAATCAATAAAATGATTGGGGTTGGGTAGGCGCTTTGTGTTGGTATTAGGGGGTGGTCTAAGAATAACTTCCTAATCTGGTGAAATAGGCCCTGCCATCTGGAGCATCGTTCGATGCAGCAGCTGTCCTTTGCCGATGGCGAGCACTCCGGCAAGCGCAAGTAAACCCGCCGCGAGAGATTCCTGATTGAGAGGGTTCAGGTCGTGCCGTGGCAGGCCCAGACAGTATTGATCAAGTCCTTTGGTCGGCCAGTCTATCCGTTAGCGGCGATGCCCAATTGGTGCCTTACGATGGGTGTATTGCTATACAACATAAGCAAGTTATGAGCCCCTGTCGTGGCAATCAGCAGTGCGCGCTTGGCCGCAAGTTGGCCCTGTACTTCATTTAAGTCTGGATAAGGCTTGCTGGCGTAGAGCAAACCATAGGAAACAAACGGTTCTACGGGCGTGTGGCCATTGAAGTGCGCGACCGCCTCCAGCAGATGATCGACAGCATTACCTTTAATCCTGACGCCAGGCACGCTTGCTCGGCATTTGCCCGCGGCACCATTAGCGATCGTCCGGCCTTGCGCGCCGCGAGTGCCGCCGGCAATACACCACGAACCGCTTGCACCGCGCCTGATCGCTGTCTGGATTGATCGAACCCCACGCCAAGAACGTGGGGTTCTTTTTTGGAGGTTCAGAATGCTTGGAGCATTCTCGAAGCGCGTTTCCACCACGGGGCATTGACTGTACGTCGTGGCCGTTCCTCATCAGGCAACATGTGCGGAACATCTTGCAGCCGAATCCACGGCTGGTTGTTCCAGTGCAGCAAGCTCAGCGACATTTCCGGCCAGTTCAACAGGCTCAGTATCGGGCGTTCGGTTGTGGCGGGTTGTTGGGCATCTCTGAGGGCTGGAACCACGTCGTGGGTCAGCCATTCGCGCAAGCCTCGGTATTCGGGGCAGTAGTGATAAACCAGCAGCGCATACACGCCGGACTCGCTGATCAAGAGCGTATGTTCGATGCAGCCGTGGATGTGCATTGTCACGGTTTGGTGTTGATCAGGATCGAGTTTGCGTAGCGCTCGTTCGTCGAGGAATAGCCGAAGCAACCGACCGAGGTCACGGGCACTGAACCAGGGTTGGTTTTCCAGCAGCAGGGCGTGGAGGTGGAGTTTGTGGCGGGTGAAGACGTGGGGGATCAGATAATTTTCATCCATGGTGCAGTACCCAAATTCGCTTGAGGGAAACTGCCACTGATCGTCGCCAAACAATAAGGGTGGCAGCTGTGCGCGGGTTGGCGAACCGGTGCAAGCGAATACCGGCAGACCCGAAGATCTCCCACACACAGCCGCCATAATTTGAGTCGGGAAAAAATGCCCGGTATCAGATGTGGTCGCGGTGCATCGCAAGCTTTCCAGGTCGCCAAACCCAGTGCTGAACATTCAGCTGAGGTGAGCTTAGAAACCGGGGCTGTGCGGCGCAATCGGAAAGCGGTGGTGGTTTTTGTAGGAAAGGGCCGGGATGTTGGCGCGGCAAAGATCAAAGGATCGCAGCCTGCGGCAGCTCCTACGCCGGTGGATTCAACCTGGCTTCCAGCTCGGCGACTTTCGTCTCAAGACTCTCCAGCCGTGCCCGGGTACGCGCCAGGACGACCATCTGGCTGTCGAATTCTTCTCTGCTCACTAGATCAAGCTTGCTGAACCCGCTTTGCAGCAGGGCTTTGAACTGGCTTTCGATTTCACTTTTTGGCAGCGAGGTTTCGCCGCTGAACAGGCGGGTGGCGTGGCCGCTCAGGGCGTCGAGGAGGTCTTTGGGCGCGAGCATGGTGGAAGTCCTTAAAACTGATGGCGGCAGTGTATCACGCAGCGTCTATAGTCATTTGCGCGGGCACGGATGCACGCTTTTCGCGCATGTTGCCGGGCGTTGTTGCACCGTTGTTGTGCGTATCGGTGGTGGCGATTGGGTATTGGCGCCCGCAGTATCGACCAAATGATTGAAATCAGTGGTTTCTCACGAGATGGCAAGCTTTCTGCTTAGTCCCTTGTGAACCATGCACTGATGCAGTCGCTGTGACGAATGCAGTGCGGCAGGCGGAGCGGGGAGTTTCGTCAGGAGCGGTTAACTGGCGTCAGTCGGGAGAGTAGGGCCGACGATGCGTTACAAAGCCAGGCACTGCGCTTAGACTTGAGTCGGGTTTGTTTTCCTGGGGCAAGTCCACCAATTCGGGAGAGAGTTTTCATGAAGCTAGTCACTGCCATCATCAAGCCGTTCAAACTGGATGACGTACGCGAGTCGTTGTCCGAAATCGGCGTGCAGGGCATTACCGTTACTGAGGTCAAAGGCTTCGGTCGGCAGAAGGGTCACACCGAGCTGTATCGCGGCGCGGAGTATGTGGTCGATTTCCTGCCCAAGGTGAAGATTGATGTCGCCATTGACGACAAGGATCTTGACCGGGTTATCGAGGCGATAACCAAGGCGGCCAACACCGGCAAGATTGGTGACGGCAAGATCTTCGTAGTCAATCTGGAACAGGCTATTCGAATCCGTACCGGCGAAACCGATACCGACGCAATCTAAGCCGCCAAACCCAACGCCCCAGGAGAAAACAAAATGACTCTGCGTAAATTCGCAGGGCTAGGAGCCCTGTTGTCCATCGTAATGCCCGGCCTGGCCATGGCGGCAGATCCGGTGGCTCCTCCAGTCCTCAACTCCGGCGATACCGCCTGGATGTTGACCTCTACCGCCCTCGTGCTGTTCATGACGATTCCAGGCCTCGCGCTGTTCTACGGCGGCATGGTTCGTTCCAAAAACGTTCTTTCGTTGATGATGCAGTGCTTCGCCATTACCGGCCTGGTCACCATCCTGTGGTTCATTTATGGCTACAGCATGGCGTTTGACACGACGGGCATGGAAGCAAACGTCGTCAACCTCAACTCCTTTGTCGGCAGCTTCGCCAAGGCCTTCCTCGCCGGCATCACGCCTGCCAGTATTACTGGCCCTACGGCGCTGTTTCCCGAGGCGGTGTTCGTCACCTATCAGATGACGTTCGCGATCATCACCCCGGCGCTGATCGTCGGTGCGTTCGCCGAGCGGATGAAGTTCTCCGCGATGATGGTGTTCATGGGCCTCTGGTTCACCCTGATTTACGCGCCGATCGCGCACATGGTCTGGAGCGGTCCGGGTTCGCTGTTGGGCGACTGGGGCGTGCTCGACTTCGCGGGCGGCACCGTGGTCCACATCAACGCCGGTGTCGCAGGTCTGGTGGCGTGCCTGGTACTGGGCAAGCGCAAAGGCTTCCCGACCACGCCGATGGCTCCGCACAACCTCGGTTACACCCTGATGGGCGCCGCGATGTTGTGGGTCGGCTGGTTCGGCTTCAACGCCGGTTCCGCTTCAGCCGCCAACGGCACTGCCGGTATGGCCATGCTGGTGACTCAGATCGCTACCGCCGCAGCGGCCCTGGGCTGGATGTTCGCCGAGTGGCTGACCCACGGCAAACCTAGCGCGCTGGGTATCGCTTCGGGCGTGGTCGCAGGTTTAGTGGCGATCACTCCGGCTGCGGGCACCGTTGGCCCGATGGGCTCGCTGATCATCGGTCTGGCAGCGGGCGTGGTGTGCTTCTTCTGCGCCACGACCCTGAAACGCAAACTGGGTTACGACGACTCCCTCGACGCCTTTGGCGTGCACGGCATCGGCGGTATCCTTGGCGCGATTCTCACCGGTGTATTCGCGGCTCCTTCGCTGGGTGGCTTCGGCACCGTGACCGATATCGCGGCACAAGTCTGGATTCAGTGCAAAGGCGTGGGCTTCACGGTGATCTACACCGCGATCGGCACCTTCATCATTCTCAAGGTGCTGGATGCCGTCATGGGTCTGCGAATCACCGATGAGGAAGAAGCGGTCGGCATCGACCTGGCTCTGCACAACGAGCGCGGCTACAACATGTAAGTTTGCGAAAAAAAAGTGCCCGGCTTGCCGGGCATTTTTTTGTCCGGGATTTGTCATTACAGGAACAGCTGAAAGGATTTTTCATACGCCATAAGTAGTGTTTACGGTGGCGGTTTTTCTTGGGCCAATGGCTTACAGCATTGCAGGAATATTAGGGCCTTTGTTTTTTCCCAGAGCGCGCTAGAATGCGCCCCGAACGTGCGGAGAACTGTATGTGGCAACAGACTCTGATAACCCTGCGGGCGCGGCCCCGGGGCTTTCATCTGGTAACGGACGAGTTACTCGCCGGCCTGCCTGAACTCAAGGCATGTCGGGTCGGTCTGTTGCATTTGTGGCTGCAGCATACCTCGGCGTCGTTGACCATCAACGAGAACGCCGATCCGGCGGTACGTCGCGACTTCGAACGGTTTTTCAATCGGCTGATCCCACAAGGAACAGCCGGCTATGAGCATAACGACGAAGGCCTGGACGACCTCCCGGCGCACTTCAAGGCCAGTTTGCTAGGCTGTCAGTTGAGTTTGCCGATAATGGCGGGCCGATTGGCGTTAGGTAGCTGGCAAGGTGTTTATCTGGGTGAGCACCGCGATCATGGCGGTGCTCGCAAAGTCCTCGCCACCGTGCACGGTGAAGAGGCATAAACCGCTGGTTACCAGTGGATGTTGAATTTTTTCCGGCGGTCGTCGACAGACGACAAAGCTGGGCTATAACTAATCTGCTTTTCGCAAGTCATGAGGTAGAACATGAGCGACGATGATCTGGAAAACGACGACCTCGAAGTAGGCGACGAAGACGAGACCGAAGAAGGCCTGGAAGCAGCGGCGGAAGACGTTGCTGACGACGATGGCGGTGATGACACACCGGTCCCGACCGCCAAAGGCAAGGCCAAGGCTGCGGTGTCGGTAGACGAGCTGCCGAGTGTCGAAGCCAAGAACAAAGAGCGTGATGCTCTGGCACGCGCGATGGAAGAGTTCCTTGCCAAAGGTGGCAAGGTTCAGGAAGTCGAGGCCAACGTGGTGGCAGATCCGCCAAAGAAGCCTGATAACAAGTACGGCAGCCGGCCTATCTAAGCGCCTGCTACGTGCTTGCTGAAAAAGCCCGCCGTCGCTGCGGGCTTTTTCATGGGTGAAACAAAGTCAAAAGATCGCAGCCTGCGGCAGCTCCTACGCCGATCAATGTAGGAGCTGCCGAAGGCTGCGATCTTTTCAGGCACCACTCAAATCTTGGCCGTGTTCCACCGGGCCAACAACGCTGGCAACTCGGTCAAACTGCGAATCTCGGCATCTGGCGCCTTGTCGGCTTCCCACACCTTGCCCGCCGGGTTGAACCAGATTGCCCGCAACCCTGCCTGCTGAGCACCGGCAATGTCATCGCCCGGATGATCGCCGATATGCACTGCGGTTTCTGCAGTCGCGCCGCCGCGTTTCAGGGCTTCGTGGAACAGTCGGGCATCGGGTTTGGCGATGCCGATATCCTCTGCGCACAAGATGAACTTGAAGTAATCCGCCAACCCCAGCCGTCGCACATCCGCATTGCCGTTGGTGACCACGCCCAAGGCGTAGTGATTGGCCAGAATCTCCAGCGTCGGTTGCACCTCGGGGAAGATTTCCAGCTGATGCCGTGCATGCAAAAACACTTCGAAGCCCTGATCCGCCAGTTCGGTAGCGTGTTCATGGGCGTAACCGGCTTCTTCCAGTGCGTGAAACAGCACCCGGCGACGCAGGGCGCTGATACGGTGCTTGAGGTGTGGTTCGTGGCTCAATACCCGCTCACGAATGGTCCACAAATGATCTACCGGCAAGGCACCGAGGTTCGGCGTGTGCTCGGCCAGCCACTGGCGCAGCACCGCTTCAGCGCTGACGATCACCGGGGCGGTGTCCCACAGGGTGTCGTCGAGGTCGAAGGTGATCAGTTGGATTGTCATTGCTCATCGCCTTTGATGCGTTTGGCCCTTGGATGGGCGCTGTCGTAGACCGTGGCCAGGTGCTGGAAGTCCAGGTGGGTGTAGATCTGCGTGGTTTTGATGTCCGAGTGGCCGAGCAACTCCTGAACCGCGCGCAAATCTTGCGAGGACTCCAGCAAGTGGCTGGCGAAGGAGTGTCGCAACATGTGCGGGTGCAGGTTTTGCCCCAGTTCGCGTTCGCCGACAGCTTTGACCCGCGCCTGAACGGCCCGTGAGCCGAGGCGCCGGCCCTTCTGGCTGACGAATACCGCATCGTCCACCGGGTTCGCCATAGCTCGCAGTGGCAGCCACAATTCCAGGGCTTCGCGAGCTTTTTTGCCGACTGGCAGCACTCGGGTTTTGCTGCCTTTGCCAAGCACTTGCACCAGGCCGTCTGCCAGGTCGAGCTGTTCAAGGTTGAGCCCGGTCAGCTCCGACAGGCGCAAACCGGACGAGTAAAACAGCTCAAGAATTGCCTGGTCGCGGCGGGCCATGAAGTCGTCTTCAACGGCACCATCGAGCAGTTGCAGCGCACGGTCGGTGTCGAGGGTTTTCGGCAGGCGGCGCTCGCCCTTGGGGGGCGCCAGGCCGTTGGCTGGGTCGTGGTCGCAGAGGCCTTCGCGGTTCAGGTAGTTATAGAGCCCGCGTACTGCCGAAAGTAGCCGCGCCAGGCTGCGCGAAGATTGTCCTTGCGAGTGCAAACGGGCGATCAGGCTGCGCAGGCGCTGGATGTCCAGCGCGGTCCAGCTGTCGATGTTCTGTTTCTTGCAGTGCGCCAGGACCTTGTTCAGGTCGCGACGGTAGGCTTCAAGTGTGTGAGGCGACACCTGACGCTCACTGCGCAGGTGCTCGCAGTAGGCGTCCAGTTGTCGTTCCATGGTCAGCGTACCGAGCGTAGCGAAGTGTTGACCCGTGGCAGCACGCGGCCCATGACTTCAGCGATATAGCTGAGGAACAACGTGCCCACCGAACTTTTGTAGTGCTGCGGATCGCGACTGGCGATGGCCAGGACACCGTGCAGGCCTTGATGGCTGATGGTGACCACGGCGGTGGAGCCGATCTGCTTGCGCTGTTCTTCGCCAAACAGGAAGTCCAGCTCGTGTTCGCGCAGGCTGCCGCTGACGCTTTTGCCTTCCGACAACAAGCCGCCGATTGCCTTTTGCGCTTCGGCATCGGTCACCCAACGGCCGACTTGCAAGGGTTCGTCGCTGAACAGGATCAGGCTGACAAAGGGCACCTGGAAGTCCTGACGCAGGCTGTCTTCGACGCTGATGACCACATCGTCCAGGCTGCCGGCGTCCATCAACGCGAGCGTCAGTCGCCGGGTCTTGTCGAACAGCCGGTCGTTGTCGCGGGCGACGTCCATCAGCTGCGAGAGGCGATGGCGCATCTCGATGTTGCGTTCGCGCAGGATTTTCATCTGGCGTTCGACCAACGAGATGGTGTCGCCGCGCTGGTGCGGAATGCGCAGCGCCGGGAGCAGTTCTTCGTGCTCGACGAAGAAATCCGGATGAGCCTCCAGGTACGCGGCGATCGCCGCCGCCTCAAGGCTTTCGGAAGGGGATTCGTCGGGCTGTGGGGCTGGAACCTGAGGCTGATCAGTCATGTATTTCGCTCACTCAAAGACGCACTTGTCCTTCGTATACGCGCACTGCCGGGCCGGTCATCATCACCGGTTGGCCAGGGCCTGCCCACTCAATGGACAAGCGCCCGCCGGGCAGGTCGATCAATAGCGGCGAATCCATCCACCCCTGGCTGATCGCGGCCACTGCGGCAGCGCAGGCACCGGTCCCGCAGGCCTGGGTTTCCCCGGCGCCGCGTTCCCAGACGCGCAACTGCGCACGGCTCCGGTCGATGACCTGGAGAAAACCGACATTGACCCGTGCGGGGAAGCGCGGATGATTTTCGATCTTCGGTCCCAGCTCATGCACCGGTGCGTTGTTGATGTCACTGACCCGCACTACGGCGTGGGGGTTACCCATGGATACTGCGGCGAGCTCGACAGTTTGACCATCGACTTCGACCTGATAACTCAAGGCCTGAGCCGGCGCCTGGAACGGAATGTCAGCCGGCACCAGTCGCGGTGCGCCCATGTTGACGCCGATCTGGCCGTCGCTGCGGATATCCAGCTCAATGATGCCGCTTTTGGTCTCGACGCGAATCTGCCGCTTGGCGGTCAGGCGCTTGTCCAGAACGAAGCGCGCGAAGCAGCGCGCACCGTTACCGCATTGCTCCACTTCGGAACCGTCGGCGTTGAAGATCCGGTAACGGAAATCCACGTCCGGGTTGCTCGGCGCTTCGACGATCAGCAACTGGTCGAAACCGACACCGGTGTGCCGGTCGCCCCATTGTTTGGCGTGCTTGGGCAGAATGTGCGCGTGCTGGCTGACCAGGTCGAGGACCATGAAGTCGTTGCCCAGGCCGTGCATCTTGGTAAAACGCAGCAGCATGGCTTACTCCGGCAGCAGGCTTTCGCCAGCAAACAACTCGGCTACCGTCTCGCGGCGACGCACTTCAAATGCCTGATCACCGTCCACCAGCACTTCGGCGGTGCGGCCGCGAGTGTTGTAGTTGGAGCTCATGACAAACCCGTAGGCACCGGCCGAATGCACGGCCAGCAAGTCGCCTTCTTCCAGCGCCAGTTGACGGTCCTTGGCGAGGAAGTCGCCGGTTTCGCAGATCGGTCCGACGATGTCGTAGGCGCGCGCTGGAGTTGCACGCGGGCGCACGGCCGTGACGTCCATCCAGGCCTGATACAGCGCTGGGCGGATCAGGTCGTTCATGGCCGCGTCGACGATGGCGAAGTCTTTGTGTTCGGTGTGCTTGAGGTACTCGACCTGAGTCAGCAACACGCCGGCGTTGGCGACGATGAAGCGGCCCGGCTCGAACACCAGCGCCAGATCGCGACCATCGATGCGTTCGCGTACGGCTTTGATGTAGTCGGCAGCCAATGGCGGCTCTTCATCGCGATAACGCACGCCCAAACCACCACCGAGGTCGATGTGGCGCAGGTAGATCCCGCAATCGCTCAGGCGGTCGATCAACGCCAGCAGGCGGTCGAGGGCATCGATGAAGGGCGCCAGGGTGGTCAGTTGCGAACCGATGTGGCAGTCGACGCCGACCACGTCCAGGTTAGGCAATTGGGCGGCACGGATGTACACGTCTTCGGCGTCGGCAATAGCGATGCCGAACTTGTTTTCTTTAAGACCGGTAGAAATGTATGGGTGTGTGCCGGCATCGACGTCCGGGTTGACCCGAAGCGAGATCGGCGCGCGAACACCGAGTTCGGCAGCGACGACTTGCAGGCGTTCGAGTTCGTCGGTGGACTCGACGTTGAAGCAGTGCACACCGACTTCCAGGGCGCGACGCATGTCGTCACGGGTCTTGCCGACACCGGAGAAAACGATCTTGTCGGGCTGGCCACCGGCGGCCAGAACACGTTCCAGCTCACCACGGGAGACGATGTCGAAACCAGCGCCCAAACGCGCCAGGACATTCAGTACACCCAGGTTGGAGTTGGCCTTGACCGCAAAGCAGATCAGGTGCGGCGTGCCGGCCAGAGCATCGGCGTACGCCAGATACTGGGCTTCGATGTGCGCGCGGGAGTAGACGTAGGTGGGTGTGCCAAAGCGCTCGGCGATGGCGGACAGGGCAACACCTTCCGCGAACAGCTCCCCGTCACGGTAGTTAAAAGCGTCCATGATGTTCCCTTAGTAGGTGCTGGTGCTGTGCTGGTGCGCTTTGGACTGCGACGACTTCGCCTGTTCTTCAGGAGATTTGCTGTCATCGGGCAGATACAGCGGACCTTTTTGACCACAGGCAGTGACAAGGCAGGCAACCGCGACGAGCGCAGCAAGGGAAGAGATCAGGCGCTTCATGGCGAAATCCTTGAAAATGCGTTAATTGCGCCGGAGTATACCGGCCACCCGGCAGCTTGCCTATGCGATGGACCACCCGTCCGGCGGGCCTTTGCCTGTGGCTGGTGGTCAAGCGGCGCGAGGCGCGCGGATATTTTCCACCCTAGTCCGCTGCTTGGTCGGTATCCTTTGCAATCGCTGGGGCTCGGCCGTATCTTGCGGCGCTTGAGCGTGAGTAGACACTTTTTGAGGTTCCTGCAATGAGTTTGACTGAAGCCCGTTTCCACGATCTGGTCGATGCCACCCAGCAGACGCTGGAAGATATTTTCGATGAGAGTGGCCTGGATGTTGATCTGGAAAGCTCGGCCGGTGTGCTCACCGTCAAGTTCGAAGGCGGCAGCCAGTTGATCTTCAGTCGCCAGGAGCCCTTGCGTCAGCTGTGGCTGGCGGCAGTGTCCGGCGGCTTCCACTTCGACTACGACGAAGAAAGCGAGCGCTGGATGTGCGACAAGAGCGAAGAGCAACTTGGCGAGATGCTCGAGCGCATTGTCGGCGAGCAGGCCGGCACCAAGCTTGATTTTGAAGGTCTGTGATCTTGTGACCGAGGCAGCTCCTGCCCGCCCGCCAAAGCCGCTGTACAGCAACGTCAGCGCGGCTGTGCCGTCGCCATGCACCAGCGTTTGTCGACTGGACGAGCAGAAAGTCTGCCTCGGTTGTTTTCGCCACGTCGAAGATATCCGCGAATGGCGCTCTGCCGACGATGATCGACGCCGGGTGATTTGCGCCCAGGCCCAACAGCGCAAGGCCGCAAACCACCCGTAGGAGCTGCCGCAGGCTGCGATCTTTTGATCTTGCCCTTTACAGACTTCTGCACCAATCGCGACACGCCGGAAAGATCGCAGCCTTCGGCAGCTCCTACAGGGATCGTGCGGGCTGTCCGGTGCTGGCTTGTATATTTATTGAGCTGTGATAGTGTCCGGATACGCCTCAACTCATCGAGGTCCGTGAAAACCCCGCCTATTTCTGGCGGGGTTTTGCTTTTGTCGTGCAGAAAAAAGGAGTCTGCCTCAATCATGACCGCACCTTCCATCATCCTTACCCGCCTGGACGTGCAACGTCTGGAGCGTTTGATCGACAGCCTGGATGACTCGCTGCCAGGTGTTATCGCGCTGCAAACCGAACTGGATCGCGCCGATACACTGGTCGGTCACGATGAAGTGCCAGCCGATGTCGTGACCATGAACTCGCGTGTGCATTGCCGTGAAGAAAGCAGCGGCAAGGACTATCACCTGACCCTGGTTTATCCACAGGACGCGAATGCCGACGAAGGCAGGATTTCCATTCTTGCGCCGGTAGGCAGCGCATTGCTTGGTCTGAAAGTTGGCCAGCACATCGATTGGCCGGCACCGGGTGGCAAGACCCTGAAGCTGACACTGCTTGAAGTCGAATCGCAGCCAAAGAACGGCGGCGACTGCAAGTTCTGAATAGACCCTGGCCTCAGACCTGTTCAAGAGCCTTGTTCAATGCGCGCTCCAGGTCTGCCTTGTAGCGCAGGTAAAGATTGCTTGAGCTCTGACCATCACCGAGCAGGCCGGACAGGTCCAGGTCGGTGATGTAGCAGCGATAGTGTTGCGTCTCGCGACGTTGCCCGACAATCTCCTGCGCGACCACGGCAAATAGCTGGTCGCCGTTCTCCAGTTCGGAAAACTCTCGCTGATTGCAATACAGGGTGACCTGTCCTTGCCCCGGTACGGCTTTGCCGACTATCGCCTGGACGTCGTAGAACGGCTTGTTCACCGGTGTCTGCGGTGCCGGCCGTGGTTCGACCCGGCGTGCACGGCTGGTGCCGGATGGCAGCAGTTGGTAGTACAGGGTTTCCAGCGTCGTCACCGATTGGGCGGCGTCCATCGGCAGCAGCGCGTCACGGCGATACAGGATCGATTGCAGGAAGCGTTGCAGTGGCACCAGCAGGCTTTGCTCGTCGTGATACGGCTGGCGCTGTTGCCACAGGGCATTGAACTCATCCAGCACGTACAACTCGGCGTAGGCATCGTGGATGCGGTAGAACACCTGAATGCAGTCGGGCTGGCCCATTGGCAGGATCAGCGCCAGGTCGTGATCCTCCAGCGCCATCGGGTCCAGTTGCAGCGGGCTGTAGCGAGTCAGGTCTTCGCTCAGGTAATCGAGCAGAGCCGGCAAGCTGGCCAGCGCGACATGCTTGACCTGGCCGGGCACCAGTTCCAGCACGTGGTAATGCTGCTGGACCTGAATCAGGTAGCGATGATTGAGCTGGCTGAGCAGCAGGTTCTGCGCGGTATCGAGGATTTCTTCGACACGTTGGGCGATGAACTGCGCACGGTTATGGCAGAAGCAGCGCACTCGCAGTCGAGGTTGCTCCGGGCCCCTCGGCAGGTTGTTGAGGTAATCGCACAGGCAGTCGAGCAGGGCGTGGGCGCCGTCGTAGCGGCTGACCAGCACTTCGTTCCAGCTGTTGAGCGTGACCTGATCGAGGGTCAGCACCAGGTTCTCGCGCACCCCGGCGTAGCTCAGCGAGTCAGTGCGCTCGGTGGTCATCAGGATGTTCAGGTCGCGGTGGTGCTTGAGCGGGTCGACGCCAACGTTCACCAGGATCAGCACCTCGCTCGGCACGCTGGCGCGCAGCAGTTGTTCTTCGCTGACGCTGGTCAGGGGCAGGGCGATAGTCTGTTGCAGGCTGCCCAGCAGGTTGAACAGCTCGAACTCACTCAGGTCGCTGTTGCCAGGGTGTAAGGCCAGGCGAGTGCTGCTGTCGATCACGCCGTTGCGGTGGCACCAGGTCAGCAGTTCCAACAGTTCGCGGCTGCGCTTGATCGGCGCGAAATGCTCCCACTCCAGATTGCTCAGGTTGCCATTGTACAAACCCCAGTGGGTCTGCCTCCGCTCTTTCTTGTTCGCTGACTGGACGAGGGTCAGTGTGTCTTCGGCAAGATCCGGTGCGATGCCGGGGTTGATGAACTCGATCTTGTCGGCCTTGCGTTCGAAGGCGGCATACAGCCTGCGGCCCAGCACATTGAGGTCGCGCTTGTTGATCAGGCTGACGCTCTGCTCGGTACGGGCGAACTGGGTCAGGAAGCGATAGCTGTAGTTGAGCTCGTTGACCAGGGCCCGGCGTTCGGCGCTGACCTGACGGACCTTCCATTGGCTGCGGCTGTCGAGCATCGCCAATTGCCGATGATCCCAGCCCCATTCTTGAGCCAGCCGCTCAAGCAGCAACCGCTGCCAGCTTTTGTTGCGCTGGCCACTGTTGCCGGTCAGCTTGCGATTGACCTTGAGGTATAGGGCGCGCCGAACCAGTTCCAGGCGCTCTGGTTCACCTCGAGTCGTGAGGTACTCCTCGATGCGCCGATAGACCACGATGTACGGGTCGAGCTCATCCAGATCGAGGCGGTTGGCGAACACGGCTTGCTTGAAGCGCAGGCTCAGGCATTCGACGTTCGGATGTTCGCTGGCGTAGACCTCGGTCAGTAGCAGTTTGAGCACCGACTTGTAAGGTGACTCGATACCTTTGAACAACTGCCAGAGCCCGGCCCCGATGTACTCGCCGGGCGGAATGTGCGCCAGGTGGCCGAGATCGAGGGTTTCGTCGGCGCGGATAAAGCGCTTGGATAGCAGTGTATGGGTGTACTGATCGTAACCGGCCTCTTCGTATACCGGCACCAGCCACCAGATCGGCGTGCGCCCGGCGAGCCAGATGGCAGTGCGATAGAACTCGTCCAGCAGCAAGTAGTGCTGCGTAGTGCCGCAGTTGTCGGAGCTCAATTGGCTGTCGCGTTCGCCACGGACGAAACGTTGCGGGTCGATCAGAAAGAAATGCGCCTCGGCGCCCTGGCTGGCGGCCCAGACTTCCAGCAACTGGCACTTTTTACGCAGTTCGGCGAGTTCGTTTTCACTCAAGTCCGAGGCGTGGCAGACCCACACGTCCATGTCGCTCTGATCGGCCTGGGCGAGGGTGCCGAGGCTACCCATCAGGAACAGGCCATGAATCGGTCGCGGCGGATTGCCGTGGCGGGGCTTGTAGGAGAAGGAGCGGGTCAGGCGTTGCGCTTCGGCGAGCGCCGTGGCGTCAGGCTCGAAGCTCGACAGCCCGGCCGGCGTGCTGCCCGAGACGTAACCTGGCAACAGCGGGTGATTGACGTGGAAGAACAGCGGCAGCAGGGTCAAAACCCCTTGTTGGCGGGGCGACAGCCCTTCCATGGCTCTGGCCAAGCGGCCGTCATTGAGCTTCAGAAAGCGCGCGCGCAACTGGCTCAGAACCTTGCGATCGATTCCGTCGTCCAGATCGGGGCGGATTTCATGGGTGCGGGTCATGTCAGCTCAAACCGGCTCGAAGTGCTCGAACGTGGGAAGGTCTCAGGGCGGTGGGCAGTTTACAGCCTGACGCTCAGGACTTTTAAGCTGAATTTTGGATTCTGGCGTCAATTTTCTATCGATGGGCGACAGTCTGCCCGCGGAAATCCCGTAGCAGGGGTTTCCGTGGGCGATGCAGCAGCGATTATGCGGTTTCTTCGACAGACAGAATGGTCAGAACTGTCTGAACATTTTGTGCAGCGTCACGGCCCAGGCTGGTCAGATAACCGCCATCGGGCTGGGTGATCAGTTCTTTGTCGAACAGGCGTTGTGCGGCGGCAATGGCTTTCGGGGCAGCGGTCTGATGGATTTTCAAACCTTCCTGGGAACTGTCCAGGTTGAAGAGTGCAAGGATTTCCAGTTCGGCAACCAGCTCAGGGGTAAGCGACATAAGGACTCCAGACTTTCTAGGAATAGACGACAGCGCCCCTAAGGTGAACGCACTCGGGCGAGCTGTCCAGTGTTGGCTGTAGGAGCAAGGCTTGCCCGCGATGAACGATGACGCGTTTTATCTGTTAGACGGCGGTGCGGCTATCGCGGGCAAGCCTTGCTCCTACGGATTGATCTGGTGATTTACTTCTTTTCTGGCGGCAACTCTGGCAGTGCGCGCAGTGCGGTTTCATACCATTGGGTATTGAACGCGCGGTCTTCTTCGAGGATTGCGTCGATTTCAACGGCCAGCACATGGGCCATCAGTTGCAGGATTTCTTCACGCTCGTAACCGACCAGGGTCAGTTTGTTGAACGTTGCCTTGGCCGCTGGCGGGTTGTCGCTTTCGATCTGGTTTTCGATCGCTTCGATCAGGGTGGTTTCGGCGAACTCTTCTTCGTCGATGTCGTCGTCTTTGTTGGTGCCGGGGATTGGCTCGCTCATGGCAGGCTCCTCAAGGAAAGGTCGCCAGTTTACCTGCATTCAGCAGTGTGATGCTGGCGAGAGCGGCGCTGACGTTCTATAACAGTCGCTGCCAACCCCCTGCACGGCCTGGAGGCCATGTGATGCTCAAACTTTATGGATTTTCCGTCAGCAACTACTACAACATGGTCAAACACGCGTTGCTGGAGAAGGGCCTGCCCTTTGAGGAAGTAGCGTTTTACGCCGGGCAAAGCCCTGAGGCGTTGGCCATCAGCCCGCGCGGCAAGGTTCCGGTGCTGGGTGTCGAGCAAGGTTTCATCAACGAGACCAGCGTGATTCTTCAGTACCTCGAAGAGACGCAATCGGGTCCTGCGCTTCTGCCCAAAACACCCTTCGAGCGGGCTCAGGTTCTGGCGCTGGCCAAGGAAATCGAGCTGTACATCGAACTGCCGGCTCGCGCCTGTTTCGCTGAGGCCTTCTTCGGCATGTCGGTGCCGGACGCGATCAAGGAAAAAGCCAAGGCCGAGCTGCTGCTGGGGATTGCGTCACTGGGGCGTCATGGCAAGTTCGCGCCGTATGTGGCAGGCGCAAGTTTTAGCGTGGCGGATCTGTACTTCCTCTACAGCATCATTCCGGCCTGCGCGGTCGCTAAAAAGCTCTTCGATCTGGATCTGTTGGCCGAGTTGCCAGCCGCCAGGGCGTTGCTTGAGCAACTGGAGCAGACACCGCATGCCAAACGCATCGCGGCAGACAAGGACGCGGCGATGCCGGCGTTTTTGGCGATGATCGCCGCCAAGAAGTAGGTCTTGTGGTGATCTGAAGTCAGTCATCGCGGGCAAGCCTTGCTCCTACAGGATTTACGTCGTACCGCAAACACGTGAACGACACGAATCTGTAGGAGCAAGGCTTGCCCGCGATGCTTTTAACGATTAACGGCTGGCCAGCAGTGTCTGACCGCGAACCACAGCTGCCTTCACCTGCGTCGGCGCGGTGCCGCCGATGTGGTCGCGGGCATTCACCGAGCCTTCCAGGGTCAGAACGGCAAACACATCCTGCTCGATCTGATCGCTGAACTTGCGCAGTTCTTCCAGACTCATCTCCGCCAGATCCTTGCCGGTTTCCACGCCGTACTTCACCGCATGACCGACGATTTCGTGGCAGTCACGGAACGGCAGGCCGCGGCGCACCAGATAATCCGCCAGATCGGTGGCTGTGGAGAAACCGCGCAGTGCCGCTTCACGCATGATGGCGTGCTTTGGCTTGATCGCCGGGATCATGTCGGCAAAGGCCCGCAGCGAGTCGCGCAAGGTATCGGCGGCGTCGAACAGCGGTTCCTTGTCTTCCTGGTTGTCCTTGTTGTAGGCCAGTGGCTGGCCTTTCATCAGGGTCAGCAGGCCCATCAGCGCGCCGAACACCCGGCCGCTTTTACCGCGTACCAGTTCCGGGACATCAGGGTTTTTCTTTTGCGGCATGATCGAGCTGCCGGTGCAGAAGCGGTCAGGCAGATCGATGAACTGGAACTGCGCGCTGGTCCACAGCACCAACTCTTCGGAGAAGCGCGACAGGTGCATCATCGCGATGCTCGCAGCCGAGCAGAATTCGATGGCGAAGTCGCGATCCGAGACGTTGTCCAGCGAATTGCCGCCAACAGCGTCGAAGCCGAGCAGTTGGGCAGTCAGCTCGCGGTCGATCGGATACGTGGTACCGGCCAGTGCGGCGCTGCCGAGCGGCATGCGATTGGTGCGCTTGCGGCAATCCACCAGACGCTCGTAGTCGCGGCTGAGCATTTCGAACCAGGCCAGCATGTGATGACCGAAGGTCACGGGCTGTGCGGTTTGCAGGTGGGTGAAGCCGGGCATGATGGTGCCGGATTCGCGCTCTGCCTGTTCCAGCAGACCTTTTTGCAGGCGGGTGATTTCGCCGAGGATCAGGTCGATCTCGTCACGCAGCCACAGGCGGATATCGGTAGCCACCTGGTCGTTGCGGCTGCGGCCGGTGTGCAGCTTCTTGCCGGTGACGCCGATGCGGTCGGTCAGACGCGCTTCGATGTTCATGTGCACGTCTTCAAGGTCGATGCGCCAGTCGAAGGTGCCGGCCTCGATTTCGCTTTGAATGCTCTTCAGGCCGTCGATGATGCTGTCGCGCTCGGCATCGGTCAGCACGCCGACCTTGGCCAGCATGGTGGCGTGGGCGACGGAGCCCATGATGTCGTGACGATAGAGGCGCTGGTCGAAAGTGACGGAGGCGGTGAAGCGGGCGACGAAGGCGTCGACGGGTTCACTGAAGCGGCCGCCCCAGGACTGATTGGTCTTGTCAGTGCTCATGAATTCGCTCGTGATCGGCTGAAGGAAGATGGCGTTAAAACCTGCTGCGGATAATAACAGGGTTGCCAATCCTGTCGGTGACGCTGGTCCATACGTTTTTTTCTTATTTGACCGGCCATACTCAAAGGGCCACCTCTGTGTTTACGCAACGATATTTATCAAATGGGCACTTTCGTCGTGGCAAACGTCTACAGTTGGACTTGAGGGTCAGCGCAATTATCGATCGTGTGGCGGGCCTCATCCGCATTGCTGCAAAGCGCGCTACGGTCAGCGTCGAAGCCGACTATAAAAGAAGGGGGGTGTTCATATTGTGTATCAGCAAACCCTACGGTGACGTCACGCCGCGGCAGGCTTCGAACGGAACTGCGCAGGCACCGGTAAATATTGCAACCCGACGTGCGGCACTTTTTGGCGCTCGCGCTAGTCTTAGCGTGGATCGCGGTGACGGACGTCACTTCACCTGTCTACGCTATCCTTGTGCGAGACTCACGCAGGAATCCAGCGCAATATGAATGTCCTGATCGTTGATGACGAACCCCAAGCCCGCGAGCGCCTGAGCCGTATGGTCGGCGAGCTCGAGGGATACAGTGTCCTGGAGCCCAGCGCCACCAATGGCGATGAGGCGTTGACCCTGATCGACAGCCTGAAGCCCGATATCGTGCTGCTCGACATCCGCATGTCTGGCCTCGACGGTTTGCAAGTCGCTGCAAGGTTGTGCGAGCGCGAGACGCCACCGGCGGTGGTGTTTTGTACGGCCCAGGATGAATTTGCAATAGACGCCCTGCAAACCAGCGCGGTGGGTTACCTAGTCAAACCGGTGCGTTCGGAGCTGCTGCTCGATGCCTTGAAAAAGGCCGAGCGTCCCAACCGCGTTCAGCTCGCGGCGCTGACCCGGCCGGCGGCAGAAAGCGGCAGTGGCCCACGCAGCCATATCAGTGCGCGAACCCGCAAAGGCATCGAGCTGATCCCGTTGGCTCAAGTGGTCTATTTTATCGCCGACCACAAATACGTGACCTTGCGCCACGAAGCGGGCGAGGTTCTGCTGGACGAGCCATTGAAAGCCCTCGAAGACGAATTTGGTGACCGCTTTGTGCGTATTCACCGCAATGCACTGGTGGCACGTGAGCGTATCGAGCGGTTGCAGCGCACGCCGCTCGGGCACTTCCAGCTGTTTCTCAAGGGCCTTAACGGTGACGCGCTGATTGTCAGCCGACGTCATGTCGCGGGTGTGCGCAAGATGATGCAACAGCTTTAGCCCGCTGTTCGCACACGGATTTCACTCCCCGTTGCCGGGCGGGTGAGGCCAGGGAGGCTGCTCTGTTTCTGATACAAGTCAAAGCGGATTTGGCTGAGCTGTTATTATCTGCCGTATCTATTCAGTACGGATTGATCCATGTCCCCTCGCGAAATCCGCATCGCTACCCGCAAAAGTGCCTTGGCCTTGTGGCAGGCCGAATACGTCAAAGCTCGTCTGGAACAAACCCACCCGGGTCTGGTCGTGACGCTGGTGCCTATGGTCAGTCGCGGCGACAAGCTACTCGATTCGCCACTGTCGAAAATCGGCGGCAAGGGCCTGTTCGTCAAAGAGCTGGAAACCGCGTTGCTCGACAACGAAGCCGACATTGCCGTGCACTCGATGAAAGACGTGCCGATGGACTTCCCCGAAGGCCTGGGTCTGTTTTGCATCTGTGAGCGTGAAGACCCGCGTGACGCCTTCGTTTCCAACACCTATGCCAGCCTCGACGAACTGCCTCAGGGCAGCGTGGTCGGTACTTCCAGCCTGCGTCGCCAGGCACAGCTGCTGACCCGTCGCCCGGACCTGCAAATCCGCTTCCTGCGTGGCAACGTCAACACGCGCCTGGCCAAGCTCGACGCCGGTGAGTACGACGCGATCATCCTCGCGGCAGCCGGTTTGATTCGCCTGGGTTTCGAAAATCGCATCGCCTCTTCGATCAGCGTTGACGACAGTCTTCCAGCAGGTGGTCAGGGCGCGGTCGGTATCGAATGCCGCAGCGCTGACAGCGACATTCACGCCTTGCTTGCCCCTCTGCATCACCAGGACACCGCCACGCGGGTCACTGCCGAGCGTGCGCTGAACAAGCATTTGAACGGCGGCTGTCAGGTGCCGATCGCTTGTTATGCGGTGCTCGAAGGCGAGCAGATCTGGCTGCGTGGTCTGGTGGGTGATCCGAAGGGTGGTCTGCTGCTGACTGCAGAGGCTCGCGGTCCGCAAAGTGCGGCAGCGGCGCTGGGGGTTCAGGTTGCTGAAGACCTGTTGGCACAGGGTGCCGATGACATTCTGCGTGCGGTTTACGGCGAGGCCGATCCGGAGTGACGGGCTGGCGCTTGCTGCTGACGCGCCCAATCGATGAGTCGGTGGCGCTGGCGACAGTTCTGGCCGAAGCCGGGGTGTTCAGCAGTAGCCTGCCGTTGCTGGACATTGAACCTCTGCCGATTGCTGATGCGCAGCGGACGATGATTCTTGCGCTGGATCAGTATTGCGCGGTGATTGTGGTGAGCAAGCCGGCAGCGCGGATCGGGCTGGACCTGGTCGGTCAGTATTGGCCGCAGCCGCCGACTCAGAGCTGGTTCAGCGTGGGCGCGGCGACGGCGCAGATCCTCGTGGATTACGGTCTCGATGTGAGCTGCCCCCATGAGGGCGATGACAGCGAAGCATTGCTTGAACTGAGGCAATTGCGCGAGGCTATCGCACGGCCCGACGCTCGTGTGTTGATCATGCGCGGCGAGGGTGGGCGTGAACTGCTCGCAGAGCGTTTGCGCGAGCAAGGTGCTAGTGTCGATTATCTGGAGTTGTACCGTCGCGGCTTGCCGCGGTATGCCGAGGGGGCGTTGCCTGAGCGGATTCATGCGGAACGCCTGAACGGCCTGGTGGTCAGCAGTGGACAGGGTTTTGAGCACCTGCGCCTATTGGCGGGCAGTGCCTGGCCTGAGTTGGCGCGGTTGCCATTGTTTGTTCCGAGCCCACGGGTAGCCGAGATGGCGTTGGCCGCAGGCGCCCAAACAGTTGTGGATTGTCGTGGCGCCAGTGCCACGGCTTTGCTAACGGCGTTGCGGGAAACCCGGCCCGTTCTCTAATGCAAAGGATGGATACGTGAGCGAAACAGCCTTGCCTAAAGATGACGTTCAGCCTGCGCTCGATGCGCCGGTTGAAGCTGTGAAGAAGCCTGAGCCGCGCCGCGGCAACGGGCTGGTGATCCTGGCGATGTTGCTGGGCGCCGCGGGTGTTGCCGCTGGTGGTTGGGGGATCTGGCAGGTGCGTAGCCTGCAAGCCAACAACCAGCAACAACTGGGGCAATTGCAGGCCCTGAATGATCAGGCGCAAAGCCTCAAGCTCAATGAGCAGCGTCTGACGGCCCGGCTTGAACAATTACCGCCTGCCGATGAACTGGAAGACCGGCGACGCCTGGTGATTCAGTTGCAGGGCGACCAGCAGCGCTTGAATCAGCGTCTGGAAACGGTTCTGGGCGCCAGCCGCAAGGATTGGCGTTTGGCCGAGGCCGAGCACTTGCTGCGTCTGGCCAGTTTGCGTCTGTCTGCCTTGCAGGACATCAGCAGCGCTCAGGCGCTGGTGCAAGGAGCCGATGAAATTCTCCGCGAGCAGAATGACCCGGGCTCTTTCGCCGCCCGCGAGCAGATTGCAAAGAGTCTTGCTGCACTGCGCAGTACCGAGCAACCGGACCGCACCGGGTTGTTCCTGCAGTTGGGGGCCCTGCGTGATCAAGTGGTCGAGCTCAGCGAACTGGCCCCCGAATTTCATGAGCGCGATTCGCTGTCGAGCCTGACTGCCGAAGGCGATGGCGCCAGTCGCTGGGCGCAATGGTGGGACCAGATCTCGCGCTACGTGCGCATCGATTTCAACGCCGATAAAAATATCCGTCCATTGCTCGCCGGGCAAAGCCTGACTCAGGTCCGTCTGGCTTTGAGCCTGGCGCTTGAGCAAGCGCAATGGGCTGCGCTCAACGGCCAGGCGCCGGTGTACACCCAGGCGCTGGTTGAGGCGCGGGATGTGCTCAAGGGCAGCTTCAATCAGGACAATCCGCAAAGCAAAGCAATGATCGAGCGGGTTGCCGAGTTGAGCAGGCAACCGGTAACGGTCATCACTCCTGACCTGACGACCACCCTGAGCACGGTGCAGGCTTACCTGGAGCGGCGTAACGTCAGTGCCGAGGATTCGGTGAAAGCAGTTGCCAAACCTGCCGTGAGTACCACGCCGGGGACCAGCCCATGAAGCGACTTTATGTGATTGTGTTTTTGCTCATCACCGCCGCCGGGGCGTTGGGGCTGGCCATCGCCCAGCACTCGGGTTACGTGCTGATCGCCTACAAGACCTTCCGCTACGAATCGAGCCTGTGGGCGACGCTGGCACTGGTGGCGGTGATCTGGCTGGTGCTGTGGGGGATCAAGATGCTGATCGAGTTGGTGGCGACTTCCAGTGGTGTGGTCAACCCATGGTCGAACCGCAACCGCAGTCGTCGTGTGCAAGTGGCGATCGAGCACGGCCAACTGGACCTCGCTGAAGGTCGTTGGGCCAGCGCTCAGCGTCACTTGTATCGCGCCGCGGAAGCCGAACGCCAGCCGCTGCTCTATTACCTGGGGGCCGCACGAGCGGCGAACGAGCAGGGCCACTATGACGAAAGTGACAGCCTGCTGGAGCGTGCGCTGGAGCGTCAGCCTCAGGCCGAGTTGGCGATTGCCTTGAGTCACGCGCAGTTGCAGACCGACCGTGGTGATACCGACGGTGCGCTGACAACCCTTCAGGCCATGCACGAACGTCATCCTCGCAGCATCCAGGTCTTGCGTCAGTTGCAACGTTTGCTTCAGCAGCGCGGCGACTGGTCGGCGGTCATCCGCCTGTTGCCGGAATTGCGCAAGGACAAAGTTCTGCCGGCCAGCGAGCTGGCGGAGCTGGAGCGTCGGGCCTGGGGTGAAAACCTCACCTTGGCCGCTCGCCGGGAGGAAGACGGCGCCGTTGGCTTGCAGGCGCTCAATCGCGCCTGGCAACAGCTGACGTCTGCTCAGCGCCAAGAGCCGCAGCTGGTGCTTGCCTATGCCGAACAGTTGCGACAACTGGGCGCGGAGGTCGAGGCGGAGGAAGTTCTGCGCGGGGCACTCAAGCGTAAATATGACAGCCATCTGGCGCGACTGTATGGCTTGCTGCGTGGCAGCGATCCGGCGCGGCAACTGCAAACGGCTGAGGGCTGGTTGAAGGATCATCCTGGTGACCCGAGCTTGCTGCTGACCCTGGGTCGGTTGTGCTTGCAAAGCAGCCTGTGGGGCAAGGCGCGGGACTATCTGGAAAGCAGCCTGCGGGTTCAGCGTAACCCCGAGGCCTGTGCCGAGCTTGCCCGCCTGCTGGCTCAGCTGGGTGATACCGAGCGTAGTAATCAGCTCTTCCAGGAAGGCCTGGGCCTGCTGGACAAGCGCCTGCTGGCCTCGCCTTTGCCGGTGCCTGCGCGCGCGTAAGGTGCGGGGCGGCCGGGTCGCACAAGCAGGCGACCTGGCCGTTGGCACATCGCGAATTCTTCCCTGTCATGCTGGCTATAGGCAGCGTCTTACAAGAGACTACATTTGGTCCTGTCTCTTCTGTCGGGAATTCCCTACACCTGTGGCGAAGTCTCCACACTGCCTTGCCTTGAAAGGCCAGAGGGCTTTCCTCTACCGTAACTGCCTGTCTCTTCTGTTACGGATAAGCCATGTCTTTGGCCAGCACACGCTCATTGTTTTTCATGGCCTTCATCGCGGGTGCCCTGGCCTTGGGCGCTTCGTACTATCTGGAATACGCAATCGGGCTCAAGCCATGCGGGCTGTGCCTGTTGCAGCGGTTTTTTCTGGCCCTGTTCACAAGCGTCTGCCTGGTTGCCGCGCTGCACGGGCCCAGGCGCCTGGGCTGTTTACTGTATTGGTTGCTCAGCCTGTTCAGCAGCCTGGCGGGGATGGTGACGGCGTGGCGCCAGGTGGTATTGCAAAGCGATCCGGCTCAACAGGTGTCGGGGTGCTCTACCAGCCTGGAAGGTCTGTTCGCAAACATGCCCGGGTTGCGTGTTGTGGAGCGGGTATTCAATGGAACTGCTGACTGCGCGGAAATTTCCTGGACGCTGTTCGACCTGAGTATCCCCGAGTGGAGTCTGTTGTTTTTTGTCGGAGTGACAATTCTCGGGGCTTATCAGATCTTGCGACTGGCCTGGTACGCGTATCAGCGACCGCCCAGCGGCGAGTCATCGCACGGGGGGCAGGGCGGGTGATTAAACACTTGTATGAACTTTATCTCGTGCGTACCTTGAAGCTGTTGTCGTGCGGGCATAATCTGGCCCGCACGTATCATTGGAATTATGTTGCTCGATGATGCTCTGCCTGGCCAAATCTTGATCTTCAAGTCTTGCGGCGAGTGCGGGCGGCATTACCCATAAGGGAAGAGAGATCACCATGCTCGAAAGTTGTCAGAATGCTCAGGAACGCTGGGGTGGAGTGCATCTGCTGATCGATCGTTGGTTGCAGGAGCGTCACGAACTGGTTCGAGCCTATGATGCTCTCGGCGCCAAGCCTGAGGCTCTGGGCGAAAACCGCAAGCCGTTGCAGGAGTTCTGTGGTGTCCTGGTCGATTACGTCTCTGCCGGCCACTTCGAAATCTACGAACAGCTGACGGGTGAAGCCAAGGCGTTCGGTGACACGCGCGGGCTTGAATTGGCCGAAACCATTTACCCGCGCATCGATGTGATCACCGAGAAGCTGCTGGCTTTCAACGATCTCTGCGATCAAGGCAAGTGCGTTGCCGAGAAATTCCAGGAGCTCGGTGGTCTGTTGCACGAGCGCTTCGAACTCGAAGATTGCCTGATCGAAGTGCTGCACACGGCTCACAAGGAAGAAACTCCAGAACAAGCCTGAGTTTCCCCTTGTTGTAAGTGATCCCTGAAACGGTGCGCTCTGCGCACCGTTTTTCGTTTGGGCGATTGCTCAGCCAGCCGCGCCGAGTAATTCGATTTCAAACACCAGAGGTGTGAACGGCGCGATCAGGTCCCCCGCGCCATCGGCACCGTAGGCTTGCGCGGATGGAATCACCAGCCGCCATTTCGCACCTACCGGCATCTGTTGCAGTGCACTGCGCCAGCCACTGATCACGCTGTCGAGGCTGAACCATTGCGCCTGACTGTTCTGATCGAACACCGTGCCATCAGGCAGCTTGCCAATGTAGCGAACCTGCACCTTGCCACCAGGTCCGGCCTTGGCTCCGTTGCCTGCGACCAGTTCGGTCAGCAGGATGCCATCCGCCAGTTCGCGAACCCCGGGTTTTGCCTTCTCGGCCGTCAGGAAGCGTTGTTCCTTGTCCAGAGCAACTTCGCTTTGCGGTATTGCTGGCTGCTCGGCAATTTGCGCTTCGTGCTCGGCCAGGATTTTTTCGATCTGCTGATCTTTCAGCGCCAGTGGCTTGCCTTGATAGGCCTGCTGCAAGCCTTCGACCAGTGCCTGAATCTGCAGATCGGGAACCTCTTGGCGCAGACGTTCACCCAGACTTGCACCCAAGCTGTAGGCGAGGTCATGGGCGTCATTTTCCGTGGCTTTTTCCGCGGCTTGAGCCAACGAAAAAAACACGCACAAGGGTAAAAAAAGGTAACGCGACATGGGCACTCTCCCGCCTGAGATGCGGAGGATTATGCCAGTGAGAATGCCGTGAACGGTGAACTGCTTTGAAGTGCGCGCAGAACATTTTCAATTCGGTGCAACGCACAGCAATCGATACTGTCAACATGCCCTAGCGGCGGTAGCAGCAGAGGTCTAGTATGAGCCGCACTCACGTCAGCCAGGAGGTAAACCATGTCGGCCAATAAGAAGCCTGTAAATACTCCGTTGCACCTACTCCATCAGCTTTCGGGCAGCTTGCTCGAGCATTTGGAAAACGCTTGTTCCCAAGCCTTGGCTGATGCTGAAAAACTGCTCGCCAAACTGGAAAAGCAGCGCGGAAAAGCACAGGAAAAACTGCACAAATCTCGCACCAAATTGCAGGACGCTGCGGCGGCCGGCAAAGCCAAGGCACAAGCCAAGGCTAAAGATGCGGTACAAGAACTTGAAGATCTGCTTGATGCGCTCAAGGATCGTCAGTCCGAGACGCGTGGCTACATTCTGCAACTCAAGCGCGATGCCCAGGAAAGCCTGAAACTGGCCCAGGGTATTGGTCGCGTGAAAGAGGCTGTCGGCAAAACGCTGACCCTGCGTTCGGCCAAGCCAGCCACCAGTGCTGGTGCCGCGAAAAAACCGGCTGCCAAACCGGTAGCTGCCAAGGCTCCAGCGAAAGCAGCAGCCAAACCTGCAGTGAAGAAACCAGTCGCTGCCAGCGCCGCTAAACCGGCTGCCAAATCTGCTGTGGCCAAACCAGCAGCAAAACCTGTTGCTAAAACTGCCGCCGCCAAACCGGCCGCAAAACCTGCAGTAGCGAAAACCGCCGCAGCCAAACCTGCTGCCAAACCAGCAGCAAAAACCGCCGCGGCGAAACCGGCTGCTGCAAAACCAGCCGCCAAACCAGCCGCCAAACCCGCAGCTGCCAAAGCGCCGGCCAAGCCTGCCACTAAACCAGCCGTCGCTGCCAAGCCTGCTGCTCCCAAGCCAGCGGTGAAAAAGCCAGTCGTGGCAAAACCTGCTGCCGCCAAACCAGTGGCTGCAAAACCGGCAACCGCACCAGCGGCCGCCAAACCAGCGACGCCGGCACCGGCTGCATCGCCAGCTCCAGCCGCTTCGCCGGCACCGGCAGCTGCTGCAAGTACTACCAGCACCCCGACCAGCGCTTCCTAAGTGTCGGTCACCGCGACGCGCAGCTGATGCAGCGCGTCGCGGTTCAGGTTGGCGGCGCTCGCCGCCAATCCTTCCAGCCACACGGCCAAGTCTTCGGCTTGACCCTGCGGCCATGCTCGCGCCGCATTCTCAAGGCGCAACAACAGTTGCCGCTCCGCTTCCAGCTCCAGAGCTTTGACTTGCGCTCGTAACGTGTTCAGTTCCTCGTCGGCGAGGGCAGCGGCCTTCCACTGCGTACGCAGCTGTCGAAGCGGTTGCACGACTTCCGTATGCCACGGCCCGGCCAGGTGCTGGAGTTGTTGCAGGCGTTGCGCATTGCATCTTACGCCGCGCTGTCCAAGCCAGGCTGCGCACAACAGCAGGCAAACGTTGGCCCCGGCTGCTTGCAGCTTCAGGCAGGCTTCTTCAACACCCGGTCGGGTGTAGAGGGTGAGGGAAAAGCTCCACAGGTCAGAGGACATAGTGCTACTCGCGCCAGTTGCGAGCGAAGCTGGTAGACTCCGCCGCCATTATGATTCGACTTCAGAACCTGACTTTACAACGTGGCCCGCAACGTCTGCTAGAAGACGCCGAGCTGACCCTGCACGCCGGTCACAAAGCCGGCCTGATCGGTGCCAACGGCGCCGGCAAATCGAGCCTGTTCGCCTTGCTTCTGGGTGACCTGCACCCGGACTCGGGTGACTGCTTCTTGCCGGCCGACTGGCGCATCGCCCACATGCGCCAAGAGATCGACACCCTCGATCGCATCGCGGTCGACTATGTGCTCGATGGTGACCTGCGTCTGCGCGAGGTGCAACGCGACCTCGCCGCAGCCGAAGCGGCCCATGACGGTGCTGCTCAGGCCCGTCTGCACGCAGAGCTCGACAGCGCCGACGGGTACACCGCCGACGCCCGGGCGCGCAAGTTGCTCGCAGGCCTGGGCTTCACCAACGAACAGATGGATCGTCAGGTCGGAGATTTCTCCGGTGGCTGGCGGATGCGCCTGAACCTGGCGCAGGCGCTGATGTGCCCGTCGGACCTGTTGTTGCTCGACGAACCGACCAACCACTTGGACCTCGACGCGATTATCTGGCTGGAAGAGTGGCTCAAGAGCTACCCCGGCACCCTGCTGCTGATTTCCCACGACCGCGACTTCCTCGACGCCGTGGTCGATCACGTGGCTCACGTCGATCAGCGCAAGATTACCCTCTATCGCGGTGGCTACTCGGCGTTTGAGCGTGCCCGTGCCGAACGCCTGGCCCAGCAACAACAGGCCTACGAGAAGCAACAGGCGCAACGTGCGCACATGGAAAGCTACATCGCCCGCTTCAAGGCCCAGGCCACCAAGGCCCGTCAGGCCCAGAGCCGGATCAAGGCGCTGGAGCGGATGGAAGAGTTGTCCGCGGCCCACGTCGATTCGCCGTTCGACTTCGTCTTCCGCGAGTCGGTGAAAATTTCCAGCCCGTTGATCGACCTCTCCGATGCCCGTTTGGGTTACGGCGAGAGAGCCGTGCTGGAGAAGGTCAAGCTGCAACTGACTCCCGGCGCGCGGATCGGTTTGCTCGGCCCCAACGGTGCGGGTAAATCGACGCTGATCAAAAACCTCGCCGGTGAACTCGAGCCGTTGTCGGGCCGACTGACCCGTGGCGAGAACACTGTCGTCGGTTACTTCGCCCAGCATCAGCTGGACTCGCTGGATTCCAAGGCCAGCCCGTTGCTGCACTTGCAGCGTCTGGCGCCGACCGAACGTGAGCAGACCCTGCGCGACTTCCTCGGTGGTTTCGACTTCCGTGGTGCGCGGATCGACGAGCCGGTGCTGAATTTCTCCGGCGGCGAAAAGGCCCGACTGGCACTGGCGTTGATCGCCTGGGACCGGCCGAACTTGTTGCTGCTCGATGAACCGACCAACCACCTGGACCTGGAAATGCGCCTAGCGCTGACCATGGCCTTGCAAGAATTCAGTGGCGCGGTGCTGGTGGTCTCTCACGACCGTCATCTGCTCAAAAGCACCACGGATAACTTTTTCCTGGTGGCTGATGGCAAGGTCGAAGAGTTCGATGGCGATCTGGAAGACTACGCCCGTTGGCTGGTCGATTATCGCCAGCGCAATGCGCCGGTGAACAACTCACCGGTCAACCCGGACAAGACCGACAAGAAAGCCCAGCGTCAGGCCGCTGCTGCGTTGCGGCAGCAACTGGCACCGCACAAGCGCGAAGCCGACAAGCTCGAAGCCGAGTTGGGCAAGTTGCACGAGAAGCTGGCGAAGATCGAAACCAGCCTCGGCGACAGTGCCGTCTACGAAGCCGCGCGCAAGGATGAGCTGCGTGATCTGCTGGCCGAACAGGCCAAGCTGAAAGTTCGCGAAGCCGAGCTTGAAGAAACCTGGATGGAAGCCCTGGAGCTGCTCGAAAGCATGCAGGCAGAGCTGGAAGCGCTGTCCTGATAGAGGCCTGCCAGCGCTCGGTACGACGCTGGCGCGGCAACGACGTGTTGTCGAGCGGCTTCGAAAAGTAGCCGGACTGCCGGTAACGCTGGTCGGCAGGGCCATTTTTCTGCAAAAAATCGATAGTCATTCACAAGCCAGCGCATTAGCTTAGACGTCTATAACGAGTCTGAGTCGAGGTGTGCGATGGTGCTTGAGACATGGCTGGCGTTTTTTGCCGCCTGTTGGGTGATCAGTCTTTCCCCGGGCGCCGGCGCCATTGCGTCGATGTCCTGCGGTTTGCAGTATGGTTTCTGGCGCGGCTACTGGAACGCCCTTGGCCTGCAACTGGGGCTGGCGATGCAGATTGCGATTGTCGCCGCCGGTGTGGGCGCAATCCTCGCCACGTCGGCCACGGCTTTCTACGCGATCAAATGGTTTGGCGTGGCATACCTGGTGTATCTGGCGGTCAAGCAATGGCGCGCACTGCCCAGCAACATGAACGATGACGCGGCCATTCGGCCGATCGGCAAACCGCTGGCGCTGGTGTTTCGCGGTTTCCTGGTGAATGTCAGCAACCCCAAGGCGTTGGTGTTCATGCTTGCGGTGCTGCCGCAGTTCATCGACCCACACGCGCCGCTGGTGGCGCAGTACCTGATCCTGGGTGTAACCATGATCTGCGTCGACCTGATCGTGATGGCCGGCTACACCGGTCTCGCTTCCAAGGTTCTGCGACTGCTGCGCACACCCAAGCAACAACGACGGATGAACCGCACGTTTGCCGGACTGTTCATTGGTGCCGCCGGGCTGCTGGCGACCATTCGTAGAGCCGCGGTGTAAAACCCGTAAGGCACAAAAAAGGCGACCTCAAAAGGTCGCCTTTTTCGTTCCCGCGCAGGTTGCTCAGCGCAGAATAACCGGCGCCGTATCCTGCGGCAGGTTATTGCGCATTGGCGCTTGCCCCGGCTGTTGCTGAGCGCCGCGACCGAGTTGTTCGCTCAACTGACGGGCCACGTCCTCACCCAGCGACTTGGACACGTCACGCACCACCCGTGGGCGGTTCAGCGAGACTTTGACGTCTTCGCCGTTCACCAGTTTGGTGTCCTGACCGTCACCCATGGCGGTGAATGCCGAGGTGATTTCGAAGGTCCGGGTGTTGATCAGGCTGAAGTCCGCCGTCAGGCTCAGGCCGAGAATCGCCGAATAGCTGTCGGTGTTGGCCAGCGAGGTGATGTCGCGGGTGAAGTCGATATCCGACAGGGTGCCGAACAACACATAGTCGGCGCCCTTGTAGTTACCGGCCTTGATCCGCTTGATCACGTCGTAGACGTCTTCCTTGGACTTGGCAGTGTGCGGCGTGCCTTGCACCAGCTGGAACATCCCGGACTTGAGAATCTCGCCCTTGATGTCGCCGGTGAACTTGCGAAGCTCGCCTTGCTCGATATAGCTGCTGCTGGCCTCGATCTCGTTGTAGCTCGACGAACCACTGGCGTTGTACATGCTCGCCTGCATGTTGCTCTGCGCTGAAACGATGTGGATGTACTGCTCCACCCGCTCTTGATAGGCGAGGTCGGTGACCGCGATTTTCGGGGCCGCCTGCGCGCCAAACGCGCAGGCCAGGGCCATGATGCCAATCCATGCACGCATTGCTTAACGCTCCGTGGTTTTGCGGATCTCTTTCTCGTCCATCCACTCGGCCAGACCGCTTTCAACGTCGATCAGTTGCAGGCTGAACTTGTAGAAAACGTCCTTGTAGTCGCTGCTGCGCTTGACGATCGAGCTGATCGAACCTTCAAGACGGTATTTGGCAGCGACCATGTTGCCGGTCTTGGCCACGGTGCCTTTCTTGTACAGGCCGCTCTGGTTTTGCAGCTTGAGCTGGTCGACCTGGCTCTGCATCGCGGTGTTGTCGCTGGCAAAACGGGCGGTGCCGGACTTCATCAGCTGAGTCTTGATGCTGGTGGTGATTTCGCGGGTATCGATGTATTCGCTGGTCTTGTTCTTCACGTCGTAGACCTGCACGACCGGGCGGCCCTGCAAGATGCCGGATTGGGCCAGGGAGCGGGTCATGGACTCTGCAATCATCTGCAGGTCAGTGGAACCGAACTCGTTGGTCACCAGCTCAACAGCCTTGCTGTCGCCGTAACCGATGTTTTTCCCGCCCAGAACCGGCGAGTTGTTGGCGCAGCCACTGGCCAGAAGGGCGACCACGGCGAGGAACGAAAAGCGTACAAACATGGGAATGTCTCTCTGTCACGAAATAGGGGGGCTTAAGGGGTTTTGACTTCAAGGCGGAAGTCGGTGGCCTTGGGCACTGGCGCAATGGCCGGCAGGAACGTGGCCTGCGCGGCATACAGGTTCAAGGTTTTCCAGCTTTCTTCATCGGCCACCGGGAAGCCGTCGTCGCCCAGCCAGACGAAGCGGTAGTACATCGTCATGTTGGTGTGGCTGGTGTTGTTCAGCGCGACCTTGACGGTCAGGAAGCCGTTTTCACGGGCTACCCGCATCGCGCCGATGGCGATGTTGTTGAATTTGTTCATCACCACGACTTTGCTCGCGGCACTGCCAGGCGCAGGGGGCGGCGGAGTGGCGCAACCGGCCAGCAGAGCCAGGGCGGCGACAGCAATCAGTTTGAAACGCATGGAGAAGCTCCGCTTAAGGTTGTTTGACGCTGGCCACGACTTGCGGGGTGGCGCTTGGGATCACATGGGCGGCGACGCCACTGGCGAATACCTGATTGCCCACCGTACGCAGGCTGATAACCTGGTAGCGCTGATCGACCTTGACCGTGATTCGCGAACCGCCCAGAGCGTTCGGCAGGCTCAGTTGGTGCTCGCCTTTGGCCAGGCGCAGGCGCACAACCTGGGTGTTGTCGGGCAGGGTGCGCCAGGTGCGGGTATCCGCCCCCTCCATCACCGCCGACGAAATGCCTACGGCCAGACCGGCCAGTGGGTTGGTCTCGTTGATCTTCTTTTGCGCCACGGCGCGAGTCACGGCCCGTACGGTGGTGCGCAGGATGATCCCCGGCATATCGTCACGCAGGGCGCGGCGGGACATGGTGGTGGTGCTGTTGAGCTGGGTCAGGTTCTGTTGCTGGCCGTCGACACCGATCTGGGCATACGTCACGGTCGAGGTGTCAGGCTTGATCACCGGGAACGACAGTGGGGTGATCACCACGTTGTTACTGATCGGCAGTGGCAAGGGAATGCGAATGGAATCACGAGCCGGTGCCAGGCCGCTTTGCACGACGATCAGGATGTCGCTCTCATCGTTTTTGCCGGCCGGTTTGTCCAGGTTCAGCAGCGCTTGTTCGAGCAGCGGAGTGTTGGGGCGCAGTTCGGCGGCTTTGCGATAACCCGGCGCGGCCAGGTCCTTTTCACCCAGGGCTTCGTAGACGAAACCGGCCAGGTAATGACTGAACGCACTCTGATAGCTGTTCTTCAGGCCGACCACATCAGGCGCGTCGAGGCTCGCCACCGGGTAACCCTGCAGGTCCTTGTATTGAGTCTTGACGCCTTGCTTCTCGGCTTCGTCTTCGCGCTTGAGGTATTCCTTGTCCCGCAGTTCGGCGATCACCGCTTCACGTTCGTGGGTCTTCTTGATTTCGGTACGGGCACCGTCGAAATCGTTCACTGCCAGCAGGTTCAGGGCCATTTGCGTGGTCAGCATGACTTTTTCGTAGTCATACCCTTCATAGCGGCGGACCTTGTCATTGACCAGAAAACTGCCGAACTGAGCCAGGTACTTGTCGGTGTCCAGCTTGACCGACTCTTCCCAGGTACCCACTACCTGGTCCGCGCTTCTCCACGCGGTCTGGCTGCCGGTCAGGTCGCCCTTGGCGCGCAGCAGTTCACCTTTCTCGAAGTAATAGAGCAGGTCTTTGTTTTCACCTGTGTTGTTTTTTTCCAGCAACGTCAGTGCGGCGTCGACATTACCGCTGACCAACTGCTGGTTGGTTTCTTGCAGTTCTGTGTCGTAGCTGCGAAAGGCCGAACAACCGGCAAGCAAAGTGACCGCGCTGAGCGCGATCGAGGTGAGGGCGCGGGATGCCATGGGGTACTTCTTCCCTGAGTTTAAACAGCCGAGCGTGCTGGTCGGGCTGGGTGAACCAATCGACAGGGAAGATGGCTTTCCATGCCAATTCCTCATAAAAAGAGGAGCTTAAATACCCGATCGCAATAACGAGGGCGCGGCATTATAGACAGGGGATAATGGCCATGTAATGGCTTTTTAATTTCATTTTTTCTATAGATGCCACCATATGAGAGGAGTCTGAATCCGCGAGCAGTGGGCGACAAAGCTTGAGCGGAGGGCATTGAGAGTGAACAATGCGTTACTTCGTATTATCAATTGAGATTCATTCATGATTGCCCCGTCCCGTTTTCTGGCCTGGCTGGTCTTCCCTTTGTTTGCCCTGTGCAGTTTCAACCTGCTGGCCGACACGGTGGAAGGTGCGCCACAGGCACTGCATTTGCTCGATTACATTGGTGCCGATTATCCGGCGACCGTCGAGGCGGGCCAGGTCATCGATGACGGCGAATACCGCGAGCAGTTGGAGTTTCTCGGTGTCTTGCAGGGGCTGATCGCTGCGCTGCCGGCCAAACCCGAGCACGCGGAGCTTGAGCAGGGCGTGAGCAATCTGCGTAACGCGGTGACCCAGCGTCAGGACGGTACCGATGTGGCCCGTCTGGCGCGGCAACTGGGCGCGAAACTGGCGGTGGCCTATGAAGTCAGCCAGGCGCCGATCATTACCCCGGACCCCACGCGTGGTGCGCCGTTGTACGCACAGCACTGCTCGGTGTGCCATGGCGACGCCGGTGCAGGTGATGGTCCCGCAGGTGTTGGCCTGACACCGCCACCCGCCAATCTGCGCGATTCCACGCGGCTGGACCGCCTGAGCCTGTACGCGATCTACAGCACGTTGGGGCAGGGCATCGAAGGCACGGACATGCCGGCTTTCGCCGATCAACTCGACGAGCGTCAGCGCTGGGACCTGGCGACCTATATCGCCGCGTTCAGCGCCGATCCGACCACTGCGAAAAGCGAAAAGAACTTCAACCTCGCCGACCTGGCCCGACAGACCCCGGCTGAAGTGCTGGCGGCCGAAGGTTCTGAAGCGGCGGCGACGTTCCGTGCTCAGCGCGCCCAACCACCGCAAGTCAAACGGGGGTCGGCGCAGTTGCTCGATTACACTGCAGCGACCCTCGACAAGAGCATCGCCGCTTACCGTGCCGGCGAGCGCGATCAGGCCTATGACCTGTCGGTGGCGGCGTATCTGGAGGGCTTCGAACTGGTCGAAAGTTCGCTCGATAACGTCAACACCGTAGTGCGCAAAGATACTGAAAAATCCCTGATGGCTTACCGTCAGTCGTTGCAGGACGGGCTGCCGATCGAGCAAGCCGAGCAACGTCTGGCGTTTGCCAAGGCCAAGTTGAAAGAGTCTGCGGATTTGCTTGGCAGTGATGGCCTGAGCTGGTCACTGAGCTATATCTCCGGCCTGCTGATTTTGCTGCGTGAGGGGCTGGAAGCGATTCTGGTGCTGGCTGCGGTGCTGGCGTTCTTGCGCAACACCGGCCAGCAGTCGGCGATTCGCAGCGTCAATATTGGCTGGGGCCTGGCGCTGGTAGCGGGGTTGGCGACCTGGGCGCTGGCGGCGTATGTGATCGATGTCAGCGGTGCCCAGCGTGAGCTGCTCGAAGGCTGCACCGCGCTGTTCGCCAGTGTCATGGTGCTCTGGCTTGGGGTCTGGATGCATGATCGTCGCCACGCGGCGGCCTGGCAGGATTACATCAAGAGCAGCCTGGTCAGCGGCGGCGGGCGTTTCGGTTTTGCGGCGCTGGCGTTTTTCTCGGTCTACCGCGAGCTGTTCGAAGTGGTGCTGTTTTACGAGACCCTGTGGTTGCAAGCAGGCCCGGCTGGGCATAACGCGGTACTGGCGGGTGGCGCCACGGCGCTGGTGCTGTTGATCGGTCTGGCCTGGGTGATCCTGCGCGGCTCGGCGAAACTGCCACTGGCGCTGTTTTTCGGGATCAATGCCGGATTGCTCTGCGCGCTGTCGGTGGTGTTCGCCGGGCATGGCGTCAAGGCCTTGCAGGAAGCCGGGATCTTCGGCATCCGCCCGGTGGCATTCTTTGACTTCGACTGGCTGGGGATTCACGCTGATGCCTATTCGCTGAGCGCGCAGGCGGTGGCGATTCTGGCGATTGTCGTGCTGTACAGTCGCAGTCGTATGACCGAGAAGCGGCGGGTGCACGCTTCCTGATCGAGTGATTCTTTAAAAGATCGCAGCCTGCGGCAGCTCCTACGCGGATAATCTGTAGGAGCCGCCGCAGGCTGCGATCTTTTGCTTTCAAGAGGAAACACACAATGCGTGTCTGGATCGATGCCGACGCCTGCCCTCGGGCGGCCAAGGATCTGGTGGTGAAGTTCGCCCTCAAGCGTCAGTTTGAAGTAGTGATGGTGGCTGGGCAGCCGCAGATCAAACCGGGTCTCGCCCTGGTGAAGTTGATCGTGGTGCCCAGCGGTCCGGATGCGGCCGACGATTACCTGGTGGAGCACGCGGTACCGGGTGAGTTGGTGATTTGCAGCGATGTGCCGCTGGCCGACCGTTTGGTGAAGAAGGGCGTGGCGGCGCTGGATCCGCGGGGCAAGGAGTTCGATGCGCAGAACATGGGGGATCGGTTGGCGGTGCGCAACCTGTTCACCGACCTGCGCGAGCAGGGGCAGATGAGCGGCGGGCCAGCGCCGTTTGGTGATCGAGAGAAGCAGGCGTTTGCGAATGCGCTGGACCGGATCATCACCCGGCTGACCCGCAAGTCTTGAGCCTGGTGGTGAACCCTGTGGGAGCGGGCTTGCTCGCGAAAGCGGTCTGACAGTCGACATCATTGTTGAATGTGCTGGCCCCTTCGCGAGCAAGCCCGCTCCCACATTTAAACCGTGTCAGACCTCATCCTCGTGAGTCAGCTCCAGCACCCGGTCAACCAGTTTGTTGATTCCTGAAGCCGCTTCGCTGATCGATTGAGCGAGCATGTAGGCCGGGGTGCTGACCAGTTTGCGTGCCTTGTCTTCGATGATATCGCTGACGGTGCAATCGACATGGGTCGCGCCCATTCGGGTCATTGCAGCGGCAGTGTCGGCGTCGTTGCCGACAGTGCAGGTCACGCCCGGGCCGTAGATCTTTGCCGCCAATGCCGGCGAGATGCAGATCAGGCCAACCGGTTTTCCGGCTTCGGCAAAGGCTTCGGCCAGCGCCAGGACTTCAGCCTGAATGACGCAACCGGCGCCTTCGCTGGCAAAGTTGGACAGGTTCTTCGCCGCGCCAAAACCGCCAGGTACGATCAACGCGTCGAAGTCCTCGGCGTTGGCCTCACACAAGTCTTTCACTTGCCCGCGGGCAATGCGCGCCGACTCCACCAGCACGTTGCGCGACTCGGGCATTTCTTCGCCCGTCAGGTGGTTGATCACATGCAATTGCGCAATATCAGGGGCGAAGCACTGGACCAGCGCGCCGTGCTGGTCGAGGCGTAGCAGGGTAATCACGCTTTCATGGATCTCGGCACCGTCATACACGCCACAGCCGGAAAGTATCACTGCAACTTTTTTGCTCATGGGTTCTTCTCCAGATTCATGGCGTTAAATGTCCACTAATTTGTCACTCGTTGCCATAGGGTTATTTCACGGCTACACCTAGGATCTGTCATCACAATTGCGATCAGGTCGCGTCATGGACTTCATTCTGTATGCGGTGCCGTTCTTCTTTGTATTGATAGCCGTCGAGCTGCTGGCGGACCGCTGGCGCGGGGTGAGTAATTATCGCCTGGCCGATGCGATCAACAGCCTCAGCACCGGCGTGTTGTCGACCACCACCGGCCTGTTGACCAAAGGTGTGGGGCTGGTGACGTACGCGTTTGCCCTGAAGCATCTGGCGCTGTTCGAGTTGTCGGCCGAGAGTATCCGGGTCTGGTTGTTCGCCTTTGTCCTCTATGACTTCTGCTACTACTGGCTGCACCGTATGGGCCATGAACGCAACATCCTCTGGGCGGCGCATTCGGTGCACCATCAAAGCGAGGACTACAACCTCTCCACGGCGCTGCGTCAAACCAGCACCGGGTTCCTGCTGAGCTGGATTTTCTACCTGCCGATGGCGGTGCTCGGTGTGCCGCTGCTGGTGTTCGTCAGCGTCGCGGCGCTGAACCTGCTGTACCAATTCTGGGTTCACACCAAACACATCCCCAAGCTCGGCTGGTTCGAATGGTTCTTCGTCACGCCATCCAACCATCGAGCCCACCATGCGCAGAACGCGCTCTACATGGATCGCAACTATGGTGGGGTGTTCATTATCTGGGACCGGCTATTTGGCTCGTTCCAGGAAGAGGACGACAACGAGCCGGTAATTTTTGGTGTGACCACACCTTTGGCGAGCTGGAATCCGTTGTGGGCGAACGTGCAGTTCTATGCACAGTTATGGGATGACGCACGACGTGCCGAGAGCTTGTGGGACAAGCTGCGGATCTGGTTCATGCGCACCGGCTGGCGGCCAGCGGACGTGGCAGTGAAGTACCCAATGAACAAGCCGGACCTGAGTCAGTTCCGTAAATTCGAGGTGCCGCTGGACGGGCGACAGCAGTTGTATATCGCGCTGCAGTTTTGCGTGTACATCGCCTTGGGCAGCTACTTGATGAATCTTGCGCAAAGCTTGCCGGCTGCAGCCCTGGTGTTGGGCTGGGGGGCGGTGGCGGTGGGTTTGTTTGTGCTGGGCGTGGCCCTGGAGAATCGCCCGCAGGCGTTGAAGCTGGAGCTGCTGCGGCTGGCGCTGAACCTGCCGCTGGTGTGGCTGGCGCCGCTGGCAGGGCTATGGCCGGCCAGCGCGGTGGGCTGGGTCGGCCTGCTCAGTTACAGCCTGCTCAGCGGCATCGGTCTCTACTGCTGTAGAAACCGCATCACTCGACTGGCGTCGTAGGTTCGCTGGTCTTGGCCTTTTCGGCCTGCTGGACCTGCTCGTCTTCGTAGATCTGCTTGGCGAGGCGAGCGTTCTTGAAGCGCCGCCGCAGCCACAGGCAGAGGCCCAGCACCAGCAGGGCGCCCAGTACCCACAGCTCGTACTTCTTGACGCTGCCGAGCATGCCTTCGAGCACCGCGCCGAAGTGGTAGGCCGCCGCCGCCAGGGCCGCGGCCCAGATTGCCGCGCCGATACCGTTGAGCAGCAGGTAGCGTCCCGGCGGATAACCCGACAGGCCGATGGCCACGGGCATCACCGTGCGCAAGCCGTAGACGAAGCGAAAGCTCAGCACCCAGATGTCCGGGTGCCTGCGGATATGTTCCAGCGCCCGATCACCCATCAGTTGCCAGCGTGGTTTGCGCGCCAGCAGTTTGCGGCCGTGCTTGCGCCCCAGGAAGTACCACAGCTGATCGCCGGCGTAACTGCCGAAGAACGCCACGACCACCACCAGGTTGATGTCCATGTATCCGCGGAACGCGAGGAAGCCTGCGAGTACCAGAATGGTTTCGCCTTCGAAGAACGTGCCGAGGAAAAGGGCAAAGTAGCCGAAGTCATGCAGAAATTGTTGGAGCATTGTCTGGGTGCTGGCGAAATGAACGCGCAGCCTAACCCTTCAGACACATTCAGGAAAGTGTCGAAATGTGTCTCGACGTGAACATTTCCTACAAGGACAATGGTTGCGACTACAGGTCACAGGGGTGCACATAACTGTAATGTGTTGGTCATAATGGGCGCTTATAACTGTCACGCTCGCCCGCCAGCGCGGGCTCAGGAGTCTGCCGTGAGCTTCACCCCCGCCAACCGTTTGTTTCCTGCAACCCGCCTGCGCCGCAACCGTCGTGATGAATTTTCGCGCCGTCTGGTCCGTGAAAACGTCCTGACCACCAATGACCTGATTCTTCCGGTATTTGTGCTGGACGGTGAAAACCGTCGCGAAGCGGTCGCCTCGATGCCAGGCGTCGAACGTCTGACTATCGACCTGTTGCTCGAAGAAGCGGCCCAGTGGGTCGAGTTGGGTATCCCGGCCGTGGCACTGTTCCCGGTGACGCCAGCCGAACTCAAATCCCTTGATGCCGCTGAAGCCTGGAACCCGGAGGGTATCGCCCAGCGCGCCACCCGTGCCCTGCGTGCACGCTTCCCGGAGCTGGGGGTGATTACCGACGTAGCGCTGGACCCGTTCACCACCCACGGCCAGGACGGTATTCTGGATGAAGAAGGCTACGTGCAGAACGACATCACCGTCGATGCGCTGGTCAAACAGGCTTTGTCCCATGCCGCTGCCGGTGCGCAGGTGGTTGCTCCGTCGGACATGATGGATGGCCGGATCCAGGCGATCCGTGAAGCGCTGGAACTGGCCGATCACGTCAACGTGCGGATCATGGCTTACTCGGCCAAGTACGCCAGTGCCTACTATGGCCCGTTCCGCGATGCCGTCGGTTCGGCGCTGAACCTGGGCAAGGCGAACAAGGCGTCCTATCAAATGGACCCGGCCAACGGCAACGAAGCGTTGCACGAAGTGGCCAGCGACTTGTCAGAAGGCGCGGATATGGTCATGGTCAAGCCAGGCATGCCGTACCTGGATATCCTTTACCGCGTCAAAGAAGAATTTAAAGTGCCGACCTTTGTCTATCAGGTCAGCGGTGAATATGCGATGCACATGGCAGCGATCCAGAATGGCTGGTTGAGCGAAGGGGTTATTCTTGAATCCCTGACCGCTTTTAAACGTGCTGGCGCTGATGGCATCCTGACTTACTTTGCCGTACGTGCCGCTCAATTGTTACGAGAGCAACAATAGCCCTCCCAGGAACATTCGATGAATACCGAAGGACTCTCTGAAGTTGCCGTAAAAGAAGCTCAACCCGTGGTTGAGCCTGTCGTCGAAACCCCGCCGGAGCTGGAGCCTGCTCCACCGGCGGTGGTAGCCGACGCTGCGCCAGCTCTGCCGGCGATCGCGATTCCGGGTCTGGATGACAGCAGTCTGTACATCCATCGCGAGCTGTCGCAACTGCAGTTCAATATCCGCGTGCTGGAGCAGGCGCTGGATGAGTCCTATCCCTTGCTGGAGCGGCTGAAGTTTTTGCTGATCTTCTCCAGCAACCTGGACGAGTTCTTCGAGATTCGCGTTGCAGGGCTGAAGAAGCAGATCACCTTCGCCCGTGAACAGGCCGGTGCCGATGGTCTGCAACCGCATCAGGCGCTGGCACGCATCAGTGATCTGGTGCACGGCCACGTCGATCGCCAATACGCGATTCTCAACGACATTCTGTTGCCGGAACTGGAGAAACATCAGGTCCGCTTCATCCGTCGCCGCTACTGGACCACCAAGCTCAAGACCTGGGTGCGCCGCTATTTTCGCGACGAGATTGCGCCGATTATCACCCCGATCGGTCTCGACCCGACGCACCCGTTCCCGTTACTGGTGAACAAGAGCTTGAACTTCATCGTCGAACTCGAAGGTATCGATGCGTTCGGTCGCGATTCCGGTCTGGCGATCATCCCGGCACCGCGTTTGCTGCCGCGGGTCATCAAGGTGCCGGAAGAGGTGGGTGGCACGGGTGACAACTACGTGTTTCTGTCGTCGATGATCCACGCTCACGCCGATGACCTGTTCCAGGGCATGAAGGTCAAGGGCTGCTACCAGTTCCGTCTGACCCGCAACGCTGACCTGGCGGTCGATACCGAAGACGTCGAAGACCTGGCTCGCGCCTTGCGCGGCGAGCTGTTCTCGCGTCGTTATGGTGATGCGGTGCGTCTGGAAGTGGCGGACACCTGCCCGAAACACCTGTCCGACTACCTGCTCAAGCAGTTCAACCTGAGCGAGACCGAGCTGTATCAGGTCAACGGTCCGGTGAACCTGACGCGGCTGTTCAGCATCACCGGTCTGGACAGTCACCCGGAGCTGCAATACACGCCGTTCACCCCGCAGATCCCGAAACTGCTGCAGAACAGCGAGAACATTTTCAGCGTGATCAGCAAGCAGGACATCCTGCTGCTGCACCCGTTCGAGTCGTTCACCCCGGTGGTCGACCTGCTGCGCCAGGCGGCCAAGGACCCGCACGTGTTAGCGGTCCGTCAGACCCTCTACCGCAGCGGCGCCAACTCGGAGATCGTCGATGCCCTGGTCGACGCTGCGCGTAACGGCAAGGAAGTCACTGCGGTGATCGAATTGCGTGCGCGGTTCGACGAAGAGTCCAACCTGCAACTGGCCAGCCGTCTGCAAGCCGCCGGCGCGGTGGTGATCTACGGTGTGGTGGGCTTCAAGACCCACGCCAAGATGATGCTGATTCTGCGTCGCGAGGCCGGCGAGATTGTCCGTTACGCCCACTTGGGTACCGGCAACTACCACGCGGCCAACGCCCGTCTGTACACCGACTACAGCCTGCTGACCTCCGATGACGCTTTGTGTGAAGACGTCGGCAAACTGTTCAGTCAGTTGATCGGCATGGGTAAAACCCTGCGCATGAAGAAGCTGCTGCACGCGCCGTTCACCCTGAAGAAGGGCATGCTCGACATGATTGCCCGCGAGACCCAGTTCGCCCTCGACGGCAAACCGGCGCACATCATCGCCAAGTTCAACTCGCTGACCGACCCGAAGGTCATCCGCGCGCTGTACAAGGCCAGCCAGTCAGGGGTGCGGATCGATCTGGTGATCCGTGGCATGTGCTGCCTGCGGCCGGGCATCGCCGGGGTTTCGCACAACATCCACGTGCGCTCGATCATTGGCCGCTTCCTGGAGCACACGCGGGTCTTCTACTTCCTCAACGGCGGCGAAGAGCAGATGTTCCTGTCGAGTGCCGACTGGATGGAGCGCAACCTCGATAAACGCGTCGAGACCTGCTTCCCGGTCGAGGGCAAGAAGCTGATTTTGCGGGTCAAGAAAGAGCTGGAAAGTTATCTCACCGATAACACCCACAGCTGGATCCTGCAGTCGGACGGTCGTTACATCCGCAGCACGCCGACCGGCAACCAGAACCCGCGCAGTGCGCAGGCGACGTTGCTTGAGCGTCTGAGCAGCCCGGTGTTGAGCGTTCGTTAACGCGAATCTCCCTGTGTAGATACCGTCTTGAGCCTCACCGGGCAAGCGCAAGTTTCGGGTCAAAGGGTTGACCCGACTTGAGCACGCCGTAAACGAAGTGCAACAGCTTA
>NZ_JBIUVW010000020.1:0-91212 GCF_044743155.1 Pseudomonas sp. NPDC087697
CAGTTCGCGATAGTCGAACAGGTCACCGTTGCTCGCCGGGTATTGCAGCAGCGCGCCGAAGAATGCGCTGACATCCGTCAGTTCGCGCTCGTCGCCGACGACTACGTCAATGCCCAACGGCTCGGCGCGGGTGCGCAGCACGTCGAGGGTTTGCGGGTGGCAGTGGGCGGAGGCGAAGAAGGCGTGGCTGCTTTTGTTCTTGCTCAGGCGTTTGCAGAAGGTCATGGCTTCGGCAGCGGCGGTGGCTTCGTCGAGCAAGGAAGCGTTGGCGATCGGCAGGCCCGTCAGGTCGCTGATCAGGGTCTGGAAGTTCAGCAGTGCTTCCAGACGACCCTGGGAAATTTCTGGCTGGTACGGGGTGTACGCGGTGTACCAGGCCGGGTTTTCCAGCAGGTTGCGCAGGATCGGCGACGGCGTGTGGGTGCCATAGTAGCCCTGGCCGATATAGGTCTTGAACAGTTGGTTCTTGGCGGCGATGGCTTTGATCGAAGCCAGTGCATCGGCTTCGCTAAGGCCTGCGCCCAGATCGAGCACGCTGGTGCCTTTGATGCTGTCCGGGATGACGCTGGCGCTCAGGGCTTCCAGGGAATCAAAGCCGAGGCTGTTGAGCATGGCTTGCTCATCGCCCGAACGCGGGCCGATGTGGCGCGCGATGAATTCGTTGGCGGTGCTCACATTTACAGAAACAGAAGGTACTTGAGTCATGTGCGCTCTCCTCAGGCTTCGGCGTTGGCTTTGATCAGACGGTCGTAAGCGTCCTGATCCAGCAGTTTGGCGACAGCCGAGGCGTCGGTTGGCTTGAAGCGGAAGAACCAGCCTTGGCCCAGCGGATCTTCGTTGACCAGTTCAGGGCTGTCGTTGAGGGCCGGGTTGGTGTCGACCACTTCACCGTCCAATGGCATGTACACGCCGCTGGCAGCCTTTACCGACTCAACGGTGGCGGCTTCGGCGCCTTTGTCGTAGGACTGCAGTTCTGGCAGTTGCACGTAGACCACGTCGCCCAAGGCGTTCTGTGCGAAGGCGGTGATGCCGACCGTAACGCTGCCGTCAGCTTCGGTGCGCAGCCATTCGTGATCTTCAGTAAAACGCAACTCGCTCATGGAAACTCCTCAGGGGCCAGACTCGTCTGGTGGACGCGATTGAATGCTCGTGCAGTGCAGAGCTGAATGGTCAGATGCTTTGCAAGAACGCGGCCAAGGTTTTTTATTTGTTATAAATCAATAAGTTACTTATTATTTCCGGCGAACTGAAAAACGCGACTGTAGCGAAATCGCTACAGCTTGAGGCAAGAAAAAAAGCCTATGGGGATCAAAGCCTTGCGTAGCGTAGTTTAAATGAGGGTGTAGCGAAATCGTTCCGCTGTAGCGCATTCAGTACAGATGGAGGTCGCTTTTGACGCTCTTCGTAGGAGCAAGGCTTGCCCGCGATGAACGATAACGCGGTGCATCTGGCGTACCTCATCGCCTGAATCGCGGGCAAGCCTTGCTCCTACGAAAAGCGATAACCTCAAGACTTGCCGGGAATGCCGTATTTGCGCAATCGATGGGCGATGGCGGTGTGGGAGGTTTGCAGACGGCTGGCCAGTTGGCGGGTCGAGGGGTAGTTGACGTAGAGCTTTTCCAGCAGGGTTTTCTCGAATGCTTCCACGGCCTGTTCCAGGCTGTCGACTTCGGTGTCGCTTTGGCGCGCCACGGAGGTGCCGGCGATGTCCAGGTCGCCGATGTCCACCAGGCTGCTTTCGCAAATGGCCGCGGCGCGGAAGATCACGTTCTGCAGTTGCCGCACGTTGCCCGGCCAGCGGTTGCCGAGCAGGGCTGGATAGGTTCCAGGAGCGAGGCGACAAACCGGGCGCTGGATCTGCGCGCAGGCTTGCTGCATGAAGTAGCGCGCCAGCAGCAGAATGTCCTGACCGCGCTCGCGCAGCGGTGGGACTTCGACGTTGAGCACGTTGAGGCGGTAGAACAGATCCTCGCGGAATGTGCCTTCGCTGACCATTTTTTCCAGGTCGCGGTGGGTCGCGCTGAGGATCCGCACGTTGACCTTGACCTCACGATCGCCACCCACGCGGCGGAAGCTGCCATCGTTGAGGAACCGCAGCAATTTGGCCTGCAAGTACGGCGACATTTCGCCGATCTCGTCGAGGAATACCGTGCCCTGGTTGGCCAGTTCCATCAGGCCTGGCTTACCGCCACGTTGAGCGCCGGTGAAGGCGCCAGGGGCGTAGCCGAACAGCTCGCTTTCGGCGAGGTTCTCCGGCAGTGCCGCGCAGTTCAACGCCAGAAACGGCGCGCTGTGCCGGGCGCTGATCGCATGGCAGGCGCGGGCCACCAGTTCTTTACCGGTGCCGGTTTCACCCTGGATCAGCAGCGGTGCATCGAGCGCCGCCACGCGTTGCGCACGGGCCTTGAGGGTACGAATTGCCGGGGATTCACCGAGCAACGCATCGAAACCTTCGGCGTGATCGTGGTGCAACGCCGACAGTTGTTCACCGATGCGATTGGGTTGATACAAGGTCAGCAGGGCGCCGGCGTCGGTGATGGGCGTAGCATCCAGCAGCAAGGTCTGGCCGTTGACGGTGATCTCGCGCAGCGGCAGACGGAAGCCGTGCTCCAGCAACGTTTCCAGCAGCGACGGGTCGGCGAACAGCTCGGCAACGCTTTCCCCGGCCGGCTCACGGCCGTACAAGGCGATCAGTGCCGGGTTGGCCAGCAACACGTTGCCGGCGCTATCGAGGGCCAGCACTGGGTCGGTCATCGCCGCCAGCAACGCGTCGAGTTGCAAGTGCCGCCGCTGGCCGGGAAGGATGTCGACCACCGTCACCGCCTGCACGCCGCGCACGCTGAACAGCGCATCGCGCAGTTCTTCAAGCACTTGCGGGCTGAGGGTCGGAGCGTCGATGTAAACGTTCGGTGGAACCATTTCCACCGCATCCAGATTGAGATTGCGCCCACCGAGCAAGGCCAGGACTTCCTGGGTGATACCGACGCGGTCGATGAAGCTGACGTGGATACGCATGGGGCGGTTCAGTGTTCTGGAGTGCGGAGGGTGGCAAGTATGCCTTGGAGCGGGGTGTCAGGTGAAATTCGCAATCAAATTGTAGGAGCAAAGCTTGCTCGCGATGAACGATCACGCGGTGTATCAGTTACACCGCAGTGCCTGCATCGCGAGCAAGCTTTGCTCCTACAGGTTATGGGTTACTCCAGATGTTCAGGCTTCACCGGATCCCCGGATTTGACGTGCAGTTGTGCGCGTACGTCTTCGAACATCTCGTCGTAATACTTGTGCAGCGAGCCGATGCTGGCAGTCTTGGGCATGCCGTATTTCTGTGCGATGCGCGTGGCGTGTCGGGCAAAGTCGAAGGCCTGGTCTTTGGGCAGAAAGAATTCTTCCTTCAGGTCCTTGCCTTCGACCGAGCCATGCAGCTTGAAGAGCATGCCTGTGCCTTCCTTGGGATCTGTTGCGACCTCATAGTCAATGCACAGGTTGTAGCTGAAGTCGTCCTTGTTCAGTGCGTGGCGCTCGATGTGCAAGTGACCGGGCTCGAACGTGGCCATGGGCGCCTCCTTCAAAGGCATTGAAGCGGGGCAGGCATGAGGCCTGCCCCGGCTGTTTTTATAGGTAAGTGATACCAGGTTTAGCCGTACTGATACGGGTGCCGGCCTTGCCCTGGACGATCGCTTCGATGTCCGAGAGTGAACCGATCACCGCGACTTTGCCAGTGTTGCGGGCGAACTCGCAGGCCGCCTGGACTTTCGGGCCCATGGAGCCGGCCGCGAAGCCGAGTTTTTCGATTTCGTCCGGATGGGCCTGGGCGATGGCTTTCTGGGTCGGCTTGCCGAAGTCGATAAACGCGGCGTTGACGTCGGTGGCGATCACCAGCAACTCACTTTCGAGCTGTTCGGCCAGCAGCGCCGAGCACAGGTCCTTGTCGATGACTGCTTCCACGCCCTTGAGCTTGCGGTTTTCGTCGTACATCGTCGGGATGCCGCCACCGCCCGCGCAAATCACGATGCTGCCTTTGTCCAGCAGCCACTTGATCGGGCGGATTTCGAAAATGCGCTTGGGTTTCGGGCTGGCGACCACACGGCGGAACTTGTCGCCGTCCGGGGCAATCGCCCAGCCTTTTTCAGCGGCCAGCGCCTCGGCTTCGGCCTTGGAGTAGACCGGGCCGATGGGTTTGCTCGGGTTCTTGAAGGCCGGGTCCTTGGCGTCGACTTCGACCTGAGTCAGCAGGGTCGCGAACGGCACTTCGAAGTCCAGCAGATTGCCCAGTTCCTGTTCGATGATGTAGCCGATCATGCCTTCGGTTTCGGCACCGAGCACGTCCAGCGGGTAGGGGGAAACGGAGGTGTAGGCCGCCGCTTGCAGCGACAACAGACCGACTTGCGGGCCATTGCCGTGAGCGATCACCAGTTGATTGCCAGGATGGATTTTGGCGATCTGTTCGGTGGCGATCCGGATGTTGGCGCGTTGGTTGTCCGCGGTCATGGGTTCACCACGGCGGAGCAGGGCGTTACCGCCCAGTGCAACGACGATACGCATAATGCAATCCTTTCAGAATTCGGTGATCCCCTGTAGGAGCAAGGCTTGCCCGCGATGGCGGCGAGTCTGATACACCACGGTGCCCCAATCGCGGGCAAGCCTTGCTCCTACAGGGGCAGTGGCTGTTCACAAAATAGTGCTCAGCCTTTTAGATATCAGCCAGCGCCGAGACCAGAATCGCCTTGATGGTGTGCATGCGGTTTTCCGCTTGCTCGAAGGCGATGTTGGCGGGCGACTCGAAGACCTCCTCGGTTACTTCAACGCCGTTGGCCAGGTGCGGATAACGCGCCGCGATGTCCTTGCCGACCTTGGTTTCGCTGTTGTGGAACGCCGGCAGGCAGTGCATGAATTTCACCCGAGGGTTGCCCGAGGCTTTCATCATTTTGGCGTTGACCTGGTACGGCATCAATTGCTCGATACGCTCGTCCCACGCTTCGACCGGTTCACCCATCGACACCCAGATGTCGGTGTGGATGAAGTCCACGCCCTTGACCGCTTCTTTTGGGTCTTCGGTGATGGTGATGCGTGCACCGCTATCGATGGCGAAGGCTTTGCACTGATCGATGAAGTCCTGATGTGGCCACAGCGCTTTCGGTGCGCCGATGCGCACGTCCATGCCGAGTTTGGCGCCGATCATCAGCAGCGAGTTACCCATGTTGTAGCGGGCGTCACCGAGGTAGGCGTAGCTGATGTCATGCAGCGGCTTGTCGCTGTGCTCGCGCATGGTCAGGGTGTCGGCGATCATTTGGGTCGGGTGGAATTCAGCGGTCAGGCCGTTGAACACCGGCACGCCAGCGAACTTGGCCAGCTCTTCGACGATTTCCTGTTCGAAGCCACGGTACTCGATCGCATCGAACATCCGACCGAGAACGCGGGCGGTGTCTTTCATGCTTTCCTTGTGGCCGATTTGCGATGACACCGGGTCGATGTAGGTGACGTGAGCACCCTGGTCATGGGCCGCGACTTCGAAGGCGCAACGGGTGCGGGTCGAAGTTTTTTCGAAGATCAGCGCGATGTTCTTGCCTTTGAGGTGCGGCTGTTCGGTGCCGGTGTACTTGGCGCGTTTCAGGTCGCGGGACAGGTCCAGCAGGTAGTGCAGCTCGCGATTGGTATGGTGCATCAAACTCAGCAGGCTGCGATTACGCATGTTGAAAGCCATGATGTGGATCTCCTTTGGTTTCGGTTATCCCCAAGGCCGGTGCTCTGTAAGCCTCAGCCAAGGTTTGACGATTAATAGTCGATTGGGTCGCGGATGATCGGGCAGGTCATGCAGTGGCCGCCGCCACGGCCGCGGCCGAGTTCGCCGGCGCTGATGGTGATGACCTCGATACCGGCCTTGCGCAGCAGGGTGTTGGTGTAGGTGTTGCGGTCGTAACCGATCACCATGCCTGGCTCCACGGCCACGACGTTGTTGCCGTCGTCCCACTGTTCGCGTTCGGCGGCAAAGCTGTTGCCGCCGGTTTCGACGACGCGCAGGGCTTTGAGGTTGAGCGCGGTGGCCACGGTGTCGAGGAAGCTGGTTTCTTCGCGACGGATATCGATGCCGCCCTGTTTGCTTTCATCAGGGCGCAGGGTGAAGGCAACGATCTGGTTCACCACTTCCGGGAAGATCGTCACCAGGTCGCGGTCGCAGAAGCTGAACACGGTGTCCAGGTGCATCGCGGCGCGGGATTTCGGTAGGCCGGCGACAATCACGCGCTCAACCGCTTTGTGCTTGAACAGGTTCAGTGCCAGCTGGCCGATGGCCTGACGAGACGAGCGCTCGCCCATGCCGATCAACACCACGCCGTTACCGATGGGCATCACGTCGCCGCCTTCCAGCGTGGCGTTGCCGTGCTCCTGATCCGGGTCGCCGTACCAGACCTGGAAGTCGGCGTTGGTGAACTCGGGGTGGAACTTGTAGATGGCGCTGGCCAGCAGGGTTTCCTGGCGGCGCGCCGGCCAGTACATCGGGTTCAGCGTGACGCCGCCATAGATCCAGCAGGTGGTATCGCGGGTGAACTGGGTATTTGGCAGCGGTGGCAGAATGAAGCTGGAGTGGCCGAGGAAGTCGCGGAACATTTCGATGGTCTTGCCACCGAAGCTGTTTGGCAGGTCATCGGCCGACACGCCGCCGATCAGGAACTCGGCGACTTTGCGCGGTTCCAGGCTGCGCAGCCAGGAGCTGACTTCGTGAACCAGGCCCAGACCCACCTGGTTGGCAGTGATTTTACGCTCCAGGATCCAGTCCAGGGCTTCTGGATTGGCGACGATGTCGGTCAGCAGGTTGTGCATTTCCAGCACATCGATATCACGCTCACGCATCTTGGTGACGAAGTCGAAATGGTCACGCTTGGCCTGGGCAACCCACAGCACATCATCGAAAAGCAGTTCGTCACAGTTGTTCGGGGTCAGCCGCTGGTGAGCCAGGCCTGGGGAGCAAACCATGACTTTGCGCAGTTTGCCGGCTTCGGAATGTACGCCGTACTTAACTTTTTCCGTGGTCATTACAGATCCTCCAGATAACAAAACAGTCGAGTGTTCCAAGCGGGTGCTACAGGGTCAGGAAGCCGTCGTAGAGCCCATAGGCCGCCACCAGGGCGCCAATGACTACCGCGACGAAAATCAGCTTCTCGACGGTGGTGAAAACCGGTTTGCCCAACTCGCGTTTGGCCTTGGCGAACAGGATCGCGCCGGGGGCATAGAGCAGGGCGGACAGCAGCAGGTATTTGATGCCGCCTGCGTACAACAGCCAGATCGCGTAGATCAGCGAGATGGCGCCGATGATCAGGTCTTTCCTGCGTTCGGCCAGGGCGTTTTCGTAGCTCTCGCCGCGTACCGCCAACAGCAGCGCGTAGGCCGCCGACCACAGGTAAGGCACCAGAATCATCGAGGTGGCGAGGTAGATCAGCGACAGGTAAGTGCTGGCGGAGAACAGAGTGATGATGAGGAACACCTGGACCATCGCATTGGTCAGCCACAGGGCGTTGACCGGCACGTGGTTGGCGTTCTCCTTGCGCAAAAACTCCGGCATGGTGTGGTCTTTGGCAGCGGCGAACATGATCTCCGCACACAGCAGCACCCACGACAGCAGCGCACCGAGCAAGGAAATGATCAGGCCGACGCTGATCAGCACCGCGCCCCAGTGACCGACCACATGTTCAAGCACGGCAGCCATCGACGGGTTCTGCAGTTTGGCCAGTGCAGGCTGAGTCATGATGCCCAGCGACAGCACGTTCACCAGCACCAGGAACAGCAGCACGGTGATGAAGCCGATCACGGTGGCTTTACCGACATCCGAACGTTTTTCGGCGCGGGCCGAGAAGATGCTCGCGCCTTCGATGCCGATGAACACCCAGACGGTGACCAGCATCATGTTGCGCACCTGGTTCATCACGCTGCCCAGGCTGGGGTTTTTGATGCCCCAGATGTCGGCGGTGAAGATGTCCAGTTTGAACGCGAACACCGCGATCAATACGAACAGCAGCAGCGGCACGACCTTGGCGATTGTGGTCACCAGGTTGATGAACGCGGCCTCTTTGATCCCGCGCAGCACCAAAAAGTGCACGGCCCACAGCAGCACGGAAGCACCGATCACTGCCGCGACGGTGTTGCCTTCGCCGAAGATCGGGAAGAAGTAACCCAGGGTGCTGAACAGCAGAACGAAGTAGCCGACGTTACCCAGCCAGGCGCTGATCCAGTACCCCCAGGCGGACGAGAAACCCATGTAGTCGCCGAAACCGGCCTTGGCGTAGGCGTAGACACCGCCATCGAGGTCAGGCTTGCGGTTGGCGAGGGTCTGGAAGACGAACGCGAGGGTCAGCATGCCCACTGCGGTGATGGCCCAGCCAATCAGTACCGCACCGACGTCGGCACTGGCGGCCATGTTTTGCGGCAAAGAGAATATCCCGCCACCAATCATTGAACCTACTACCAGTGCGACTAAGGCGCCGAGTCGTAGTGTTCCGGGAGATTCAGACATTGCATGACTCCATTGCCGGAGAAGAGAGACCACAGAATAAATCTGCTAACTGATAGAGCAGCTGATCTGGATCAGTTCATGGTCACATTCCATTGTTAATGAATGACTTATGAATACTTCCGAAATAGCGCGTGCGTGCCGCAAGAAGCCTGTTCCAGAGGCCTCGACATAGATCAAACGGGAATGGGTCCTATTGCAGCGGACTTGAAGCTAGTTGGTTTCTCAGAATGTGCAAATTTTTAGCGGCTGTTTTCAGTACAGAATTGATTTATCTGGAATGATCCACAAAACTGGCCAAATGCCTCTGTGGCATAGATGAGAAAGTTTTAAATAAGCGTTATTTTTGCCGTTATCTGATTAACGTCATGCCACGCTGCATATTTAATGGAATGAACACTTGTTATGTTTTCAAAACATGACAAACAGTCGATTGGAGAAGTAAGGATGTCGCAACCGGTGCAAAAGCTTCGACTCGGCGTGGTGGTCGGCTCGATGACTGGCGGCGTGCTGTCGCTGTGAGGCTGTTGCTCGAATACCCACCGCCTTATGACTGGCCGGCGATGCTCGGCTTCTTGTCAGCACGAGCGATTGCCGGATTGGAGAGCGTGGTCGATGGTGTGTACTCGCGCAGCATCAGCCTGAACGGTGTGTACGGTACGTTTTCGATTACGCCTGCGGCCGGTGATGCGCTTGAAGTGAGGCTGGATTTTCCTGATGCGTCAGCCGCGCCTGAGATCATTGCGCGGTTGCGGCGGATGTTTGATCTGGACGCGGATCTGCCGCGCGTCCATCAGCAACTGGCGGTTGATCCGTTGATGGCAAGGTTGATTGCCGAGCGTCCCGGTCTGCGAGTGCCGGGGGCGTGGGACGGGCTGGAACTGGCGATTCGCGCGGTGCTGGGTCAGCAGATCACGGTCAGTGCTGCAATCAAACTGGCGGGCAAGCTTGTCGCCCAATATGGCGAAGCGTTGTCTCCGCCGTTGTCTGGATTGACTCATGTGTTTCCTGAAGCTGCGGTGTTGGCGGCAGCTGATCTGGCAACGTTAGGAATGCCGAAAAGCCGTGGGCGGACGCTGTCTGGCGTGGCGCAGGCGTTGCTTGACGATCCCTTGTTGTTTGAATCGAATCGGGACGGCGGCGTTGCGCGGCTGTTGGTGTTGCACGGGATTGGCGACTGGACGGCGCAGTACATCGCCTTGCGCCAGTTGCGCGAGCCGGACGCGTTTCCGTCGGGAGATGTGGGGCTGATCAATGCGCTGGCGGCGCTGGAAGGCGGGCCGGTTACAGCGCGTGAGTTGTTGGCCCGCGCCGAGGCCTGGCGACCGTGTCGAGCCTATGCGGCACAGGTGCTTTGGACGTCGTTGAGTCGTTCGGACTGAAGCTGATCCGATAGTTGCGTTGACTGTTCGGTCGTCATCGCGAGCAGGCTCGCTCCCACCTTTGATGTGTGGTGATCACAAATGGTGTGACCACATCAGACCTATGTGGGAGCGAGCCTGCTCGCGATAGCTATTTCACAATCACCACCACTGTGCGCGATGGGAACCCAATTCCCCGGCCGGAATAGCCCACTGCAACGGTGTCCCCGTAATCTTCAGCGGCACCTGCAATCGATGCGCCGGGCCCCAGACTGTTTGCTCAACCAACATTCCCTGATCGTTATCATCTTCCGCCTGCAACGCCTCATCCGCCCCCGCTCCCTGTTCAACCAGCAACTTCGCCGTGCGCGCTAGCGATAATCGCGCTGAGCTGCCGTGCCCGCTCCTCAACCGCTCAGTCAACGCCTTGATCGAACTGGCCGCCATCAGATAACCAGTGGCGTGGTCCAGCGCTTGAACCGGCAACGGCGCGGGTTTGTCCGCATGCTTCCAACCCATCCCCGCCTCGGCGATGCCGCTGCTCATTTGCACCAGGCTGTCGAAGCCACGGCGGTTTTGCCAAGGACCGCTCCAGCCGTACGCATTCAGGCAAATGTCGATCAGGCCGGGGGCGAGTATCTGCCGTTCGGCGGTGCCGTAGCCGAGGTGTTCCAGGGCGTTGGCACGGTAGCCGTGAAGCAGGATGTCGGCGTCCTTGAGCAGACTTTCGAATACTGCGCGGTCGGCGTTGTTGTGCAGGTCCAGGCGGGCGCAGCGTTTGCCCAGGGTGACTTCCGGAATCACACCGGGTTCGTTCCACTGCGGCGGATCGATGCGCAGTACATCGGCGCCCAAGCCGGCGAGAAAGCGACTGGCAACGGGGCCAGCGAGGACGCGAGTCAGGTCCAGCACCTTGATGCCCGCCAGCGGTTGCGCGATCGAGCCTCGCCAGGCGTTTGAGCGCTCGCTGTTGCTGGTGGAAAACTGAATCAGCGGCTCGGCGTTGACGGCCAACCCTTGAGGGTGGGACTGCCATTGTTGCCATGAGCGCATTTCGGCTGCGCAACCGCCAGCCTCGACCACCGCGTGTTCCAGATCGCTTTTGGCCCATTGAGCGACTTTCGCGGCCATCGCCGCTCGATCAAAGCAGTGTCCCAACACCTGTTCGGCAGCATTGCGGTGATGAGGGGCGTTGGTGTGCAGGCGAATCCAGCCGTCGTGGGTTGTGTAGTCACCTGCGATGGGGTCCCACAGCGGTGGCACGCTCCAGCCAATCGGGCGGATCGAGGTGGCGAACCAGAAGGAGGCGAGACGACGGTCGACTTCAAGGGGCGGCAATCGACCGGTCTGTTGCTGCAGCAGTTCACTGACGGCCTGACCGGCAGCCGCGATGCTGGCGCAGGCGAGATCCGTCACGGCAAACGCCGAGGGCAGGGCGCCGGTCGAGGTGAAGGCGACGGTGGTAGCGGGCAAGCCGAGCGCGGCTTGAATGGACGTCAGAAAATCAGTCATCGAAGGCCCTCCGGAAGAGAGGGTTGAGCATAAAACAATTGTGGCGAGGGGGCTGCTGTTCAGGAGGCTTGCGGCAACGATTCCGGTCGCGACCAGATCCACAGGTTTCCCAGGCTCATGCCGGCGATGGCCAGGTAGATCGGCCAGCCGTGGTCGAGCATCACCAGCATCAATCCGGCGCACAGCAGCATGCTGACGGTGGCGCTGACCTTGGCCCGGCGGGCGATGATTTTACCGTTGCGCCAGTTGCTCAGGATCGGTCCGAACAGGCGATGGTTTTCCAGCCAGGCACTCAAGCGCGGCGAACTTTTGGTGGCGGCCCAGGCGGCCAGCAGGATGAACTCGGTGGTCGGCAGACCCGGCACGACGATGGCGATCAGGCCCAGCGCCAGACTGGTGTAGGCGAGCAGGCCAAAGAGGAGGCGTGAGAGTCTGGAGGTGGCGAGGGATGAATGGGTCATAAGGTCGATAGCTATAACCTGTAGGAGCAAGGCTTGCCCGCGATGAACGATAACGCGGTCTATCTGGAAAACCGAGGCGCCTTCATCGCGGGCAAGCCTTGCTCCTACAGAAAGCAAGGCCAGTTGAACCCGGAAGATTGAATCAGGCGAGCTCTGGGGTTGTGGCGTAAGCCTGTTCCAGCAGCACGGTGAAGCGGTTGAACGCATCAATCGCACCTTTCTCGACTGCCGCTTCTTCTTCGGCACTGAACGTCAGACCGTCGAGGGTTTTTACGAAGCTCTTCCAGCCTTCGGCGCGACCACCGGCAGGTTCTCCCAAATGACGGGCACCAAAGGTTTCGCTCAGGCCCAGGCCAACGGCACGCTTGATCAGGAACGCGGCCCCGAGTTTCGAACCTTCGGAAACGAAGATCCAACCGAGTGCTTGCGCTTTGCTCGGGTTTTTCACGGCGCCGGCCACGGGGGCCGGAACATCTGTTTCCAGGTCGACCAGGTCAGCCTTGGCGGCTTCGGCGCGGCAGCGTTCCGGTAGGTCCGGGACGATGGCGATCAGCTCGGCGTCGTTGTACAGCGACACCAGTTCCGACTGGAACAGGTACTGGGCAACCACGAAGCGGGCGAAATTGGCTTGGGTTTCGAACGGTGCGTGAGCTTTTACCAGTGCGTCGAGCTTGCTGTGCGGCTCGTTTGTTATCTGGTTCAGACGTTGTGAGCGCAGGTTCGGGCGTTCAGAGGTTTGGGCGGCGGTCATGAAGAAGTCCTTGAGAATGAAAGGCGCGTTGTAACTAGACGAACCAGAAGACGCGACAGAGTAAAAAAACCTCATTGCGCTTTGATCTAAAAAGCGCAGTGAGGCCGGCCTGGATCAGATATCCCAGATCAGGTTGATCGCGAAGTTGCGGCCTGGCTCGGTCAGGCGGTCGAGGTTGGCCGGGCTGAGCACGGCGGCTTCGCCGACGCTGTCGTAACCGCGCACGTTGTCCCACTGCCAGTATTTCTTGTCGGCCAGGTTGTACACGCCTGCGCTGACGGTGACGTCGTCGGTCACCTTGTAGAACCCGCTCAGATCAAGAATGCCGTAACCCGGCGTCTTGAACTGGCTGCTGACGCCGTCCGGCGACTTGAAGCTGCTGCTGTCGACGAGGTTTTTCTTCTGCACCAGGGTCCAGCTGAGCAAGGCGCCGTAGTTCTCCTGGTCGTAACCCAGGCCGAACACGCCAGTCAGCGGGTTGACTGCATTGAGCGGTTCGCCGGTGTCGTTGTTGCGTCCGTGAGCGTAAGCCACCGAGCCCTGGGTGTAGAGGCCTTGCGGTGCGCCGAAGGTGTCGAGGTTCAGGCGACCTTTGAGCTCCACGCCCTTGATGGTCGCGTGCTTGATGTTGTTGCTCTGGAACGTCAGCTCGTTGTAGCCCGGAGTGACGGCGTCTTCGTTGATGAAGTCGCGGTACTTGTTATAGAACACCGCCACATCGAAGTGGCCGGACTCGAAGTTGCCGCGCAGGCCGGTCTCGTAGCTCTGGCTTTTCTCCGGTCCCAGGTTCGGGTTCGGTTCCACTCGGTAGCCGGTAGTGGTGTTCTCGAAACGGCCGTACAGCGCTTTGGCGGTCGGGGTGCGGAAGCCTTCGGCGTACTGACCATACCAGGTGTAGTTGTCGGTCAAGGCGTAGGTCAGGCCGAACTTGGGCGACACGCGATGCCAGGTCTTGTTCTCGTCGCTGACCGTGCCTTTGCCATCGGCGGCCACGGTGTTGAGGAATTCCTGAGTGATGTGCGGCTTGAGCTGGGTGTAGTCGTAGCGCAGGCCTGGCAGGAAGGTCCACTTATTCCAGCTGATCTGATCCTGGGCGAACAGGCTGTAGGTGTTGATGGTCGGGTCCGGGAAGTCGCTGGATTTCTTCAACACGTCAGCAGGGTTGATCGCGCCGATCGCTGTGCAACCACGGCCAACCGCCAGACAGGTGCCGCTACCGCTGCGCGAGCCGGTGACTTTCTCCTGCTTGATGGTGGTGCCGTAGGTCAGCAAATGGTCGGTTTCACCGATGTTGAAGGCCTTATCGAGCTGTGCGTCGAATACCCACTGTTGTTCTTCATAGAGGGTTTCGCGACTACGCATCACGTTGCGGCTGAACGGGAAGTAGTTTTCCAGGGTGCTCTGATCGGTCTTGGCGATCTGGTAGTTCAGACTCCACTTGAGGTGATCGACCAGCAAGGAATCGAGGGCGAAATTGTTTTCCAGGCCGAAGCGTTCGCGAGTAACAGTGTCATTGCCGGTGCGCGAGCGGTACATGCCCATTGGCTGGCCATTGTTGAACGGGCCACCGATAGCGCTTTGCTGGTCGGTGTCGCGGTCGTCCTTGTACTTCTCGTAAGTCAGGCCCAGGCGCGCGTCATCGGCGTAATTCCAGCCGGCTTTGGCCAGCACGTTGGTGGTGCGTACATCCTCCGGGTTGGCGGCGGTGCGATTGAGCCCCGTGCCGTTGTTGCTGCCGAAGGATTCGGTTTCATGACCGTCGCGCTGGCTGAAGTGCAGCAGGCCGTCGAACTGCTCGGCACGGCCTGCGACAGTGGCGGATTTCAACCAGCTGTCGTCGGACGAGTTGTAGCCGGTCTTCAGGCGAGCGCCGACGTCTTTGCCCGGCTTGATGATGTCGTCCGGGTCGAGGGTGAAGTAGCTGACCGCGCCGCCGATGGCGTTGCTGCCGTAAAGCACCGAAGCCGGGCCGCGGAGGATTTCCACGCGCTTGATGATTTCCGGGTCGACGTAGTTGCGCTGGGTCTTGGCGTACGGACCGTTGAAGAAACCGTTGGGCACCTCGACGCCATCGACCTGCGTCAGGATCCGGTCACCGTCGATACCGCGAATGTTGTAGCCGCTGATGCCGCCACGGGTGCCGGTGCCGCCGACCGAAACACCCGGTTCGTAACGCACCAGTTCCTTGATGGTGTTGACGTTGTTGCGGTCCAGCTCTTCGCGCGTGTGCACGGTGACGGTGCTTGGCACGCTGTCGACTCTCTGTTCCTGACGAGTGGCGCTGATGGTCATCTGCTGCAGGGCGAGGGTGCCACCGACGCTGCGTTTTTCCAGCACGATGTTGTTATTGCCCAGCTTGCGATAGCTCAGGTTGGTCCCCACCAACAGGCGATCGAGGGCTTTTTCCGGTGTCAGCGCGCCGTGTACACCCGGCGAGGCGATACCTTCAGCGAGTTCTGCCGGCAGACCAACTTGCCAACCGGTGACCGCGGTGAAAGCGTTGAGCGCCGACACTAACGGTTGTTGGGCGATGGCGAACGTGTAATCGCTCATGTTACGGCTTGGTTGTTGGGTCGCGGTGGCGGCCATGACCGGTGCAGTGCCGGCCATCAGAATGGCGGCAGTCAGCAGGGACAGCACGCGGGAAGGTGAAGAGGACCGGCGGGTAAGGCGAGAGGACATCGATAGCGCTCCGTGTCGCACGAATCTTATAGGTGCAGATCCACATCGAAGATGCGAATCAATTGCATTGGCTATAACGAGACGTACGGGGGATTGCTATCGAGTAAAAATAATTCTCATTTGAGTCCGAAAGACCTAATTCAGGATCACCAGCGCCGGGAATTCCTGAAGCCTGGCCGAGGTGACGTGAGCCAGCGAGCGGACCACGTCCAGCGGTTGGTCGAGGCGGTAATTGCCGGTCACCGCAACGTTGGCCAACTGCTCGTTGTTATTGATGATCCAGCCCGGGTAGTAGCGGCGCAGTTCGGCCAGCACTTGGCTCAATGGGCAGTTTTCAAACACCAGCCGGCCCTGGACCCAGGCCAGATCGGTTGCCGGGTCGAGTCTGGCCGGTTGATCGAAGCCATTGGGGCCGATGCGGATGCTTTCGCCCGCGCTCAGGCGCACGCGGGCATCGTTGCGGTTGGAGCGTAAATCGACATCGCCGCGCTGCACGCGAACCTGGGCTATGCCGTCCAGATAACGCACGGCGAAGGTGGTGTCGCGCACGCTGGCCGTGACCGGGCCGGCGTCGATTTCCAGTGGCAGACCGCGATTGGCCGCGACCTCGAAATAGGCCTCGCCCTGATACAGGCGGGCGACGCGCTGCTGATCGTTGATGGTGCTGGAAAACGCCGAATTGGTGTTGAGCAGGACTTTCGAACCGTCCTCCAGTTGCAGGCGCTGACGCTCGCCGACCACGGTCAGATGATCCGCCTGAATCCGCATCGGCAGGTTGCTGAAACTGAACAGCCCAAGTATCAACACGGCCGCCATGGCCAGCGGTTTCCAGTGCGGGCGCAGGCGACCGGGCAGCGAGACCTTGCGCTTGGAGGCGTTCAAACTCTGTGCACACTGAGCGACCTGCGGCCCGTTCCAGATCGCCTGAGCCTTGGCGAATGCTTCGGCATTGTCCGGGTCGGCGGCGAGCCAGTCGTGGAATTCGCGGGTTTGTTGCTCGCTCGGACTGTCCAGCACGATCAACCAGTCCAGCGCCTGATCCATGGTGCTGCTGACTGGGCCCCGCGCCGGGGTTGGCGGGTGGGAGTGTGGGCTGTCCGTCACGGGTGTTCCTCGGCTGAGTCTGCAGACCGGCAGTTTCAAGCTTCAAGCTTCAAGCGGCAAGTATTGCGGTTCGGGATTTTCTTGCAGCTTGAAGCTTACAACTTGCGGCTGCTCTTATTCGTTGAGGCGATCAGCGACACCGACGCAGATTGCCATGATCAGCTTCAGGTCTTTTTGCACGGTGCTCAAGGACACACTGAGTTGCTCGGCGATCTCCAGATAGCTGTGCCCGTGCAGGCGGCTGAGGATGAAGATTTGTTGTTGGCGCGGGCTGAGTTGGTTGAGGCTGATGTTCAAGCGTTCGAGCATCTGTTCGGCATGGGCGGCGTCCTCGGCACTGCTGAGCGGCGCCGCGATGCTTTGCACGACGTCCAGCGGAACGTCTTCGAGCAGCGTTCGGGACTGAATGCGCCGTGCGCGCAAATGGTCCAGCGCCAGGTTGCGGGCGGTTTGAAACACGAAAGGTTCGAGGTGATCGATGGCCCGTTCACTCAACGCGCGAGCCACTCGCAGGTAGGTTTCCTGCAAGAGGTCCTCGGCGGTGCTGTGGTTGTTGACCATCCGCTCCAGGGTCCGCAGCAGCGAGACTCGCTGAGCGAGGAAGACATGGTTGAAGCGCGATTGACTCACAGTAGGACCTGATCCATTTCGAGTTAATGATAATGCTTATCATCTGTCGGAAAGGTCAAGCGCTACCTGCGAGAATTATTTGCGGCCTTGCAGGTACGCCGGGTAATCGGGGATCCGGTACTCGTGTGGCTGATCCATCAACGGGCTGCTGAGCAGGTAATCGGCGCTGCATTCATTGCAGGCCACTGGAATGTTCCAGACCGCCGCGACCCGCAGCAACGCCTTGATATCCGGATCGTGAGGTTGCGGCTCGAACGGGTCCCAGAAGAACACCAGCATGTCCACCCGCTGTTCGGCGATTCGTGCACCGAGTTGTTGATCGCCACCCAATGGGCCGCTGATCATGCTTTCAACGGGCAGACCCAGGCGTTTGCTCAACAGCATGCCGGTGGTGCCGGTGGCCACAAGCTCGTGTTGTGCGAGCTTGTCTTTTTGCCGTTCGGCCCAGTCCAGCAAGAACACTTTGCAGTGGTCATGGGCAACCAGGGCGATGCGTTTGCGCGCCGCCATGGTTTTGGTGGTAAAGCTGATACCGATCATCGGCTGCTCCACGGGCAATCGGCCTTATTCGGCGTTGCACAGGGCGAGGCAGTTATCGAGCATGCGGTTGGAGAAACCCCATTCGTTGTCGTACCAGGCCAGTACCTTGAGCAGCTTGCCGCTGGACTTGGTGTGGTTGGCATCGAAAATCGACGACAGCGGGTTGTGGTTGAAGTCACTGGAGACCAGCGGCAGGGTGTTGTAGCCGAGGATCTTCGAGTGCTGGCTGGCTTCTTTGAGCAATGCGTTGACCTCGTCAGCGCTGGCTTCGCGCTTGAGCTGCACGGTCAGGTCCACCAGCGACACATTGATCACCGGCACGCGCACCGACATGCCGGTCAGTTTACCGGCCAGTTCCGGCAGCACCAGGCCTACCGCTTCGGCGGCGCCGGTCTTGCTCGGGATCATGTTATGGGTGGCTGAACGGGCACGGTACGGGTCGACGTGGTAGACATCGGTAAGGTGCTGGTCATTGGTGTAGGCGTGGATGGTGGTCATCAGACCGCTCTCGATGCCCAGCTCGCGGTGCAACACCTGAGCCACCGGGGCCAGGCAGTTAGTGGTGCACGAAGCGTTGGAAATGATCTGGTGCGACTGGCGCAGGATGTCATGGTTGACCCCGTACACCACGGTGGCATCGGCGCCTTTGGCCGGTGCCGAGATAATCACTTTGCGCGCGCCAGCGGTAATATGGGCGGCGGCTTTGGCACGGTCAGTGAACAGACCGGTGCATTCGAACACGACGTCGATCTTCTCGGCAGCCCACGGCAAATCGCCCGGGTTGCGAATCGCGCTGACCGAAATCCGGTCGCCGTTGACGGTCAGGCTTTCCTGATCGTGCTGCACATCGGCATCGAAGGTGCCGTGCACGGTGTCGTACTTGAGCAGGTGGGCGTTCATCGAACTGTCGCCCAAATCGTTGATGGCGACGATCTGCAAATCCTGACGGTAGCCTTGGGTATACAGTGCGCGAAGGACATTACGGCCAATGCGGCCAAAACCATTGATTGCAATTCGTAGAGTCATATGAAAGGCGCCTTCGTCATTTTGTTGTTGGAATTACAAGATTATTCGCAAAAAAATAGAAAACAAGCCTTTTTAGTGGCAATATTTTGTTTTATCTACAACGAGTGACCTGAATCAACTGGTCCGAGTTGTCAAGAAAACTGTCAGCGCTGCACGCGTTGACGCCTCTTGATCAGCATAGACACGAACAGGTCGCCACATCCGTTAGCCTGGAGTTCTACACATGCATCCCCGCGTACTTGAGGTCACTGAACGGCTTGTCACCCGTAGCCGCGCTACCCGTGAGGCCTACCTTGCATTGATTCGCGGCGCCGCCAGCGATGGCCCGATGCGCGGCAAGCTGCAATGCGCCAACTTTGCCCACGGCGTGGCCGGGTGTGGCACCGAAGACAAGCAAAGCTTGCGGATGATGAACGCCGCCAACGTGGCGATTGTTTCGTCATATAACGACATGCTCTCGGCCCATCAGCCGTACGAGCACTACCCGGAACAAATCAAACACGCGCTGCGCGAGATCGGTTCGGTCGGTCAGTTCGCCGGCGGCGTGCCGGCCATGTGTGACGGCGTGACTCAGGGCGAGCCGGGCATGGAACTGGGTATTGCCAGCCGCGAAGTGATCGCGATGTCGACCGCCGTCGCGCTGTCTCACAACATGTTCGATGCGGCGATGATGCTCGGCATCTGCGACAAGATCGTGCCGGGCCTGATGATGGGCGCGTTACGCTTCGGTCATTTGCCGACGATTTTTGTTCCGGGCGGGCCGATGGTGTCGGGGATTTCCAACAAGGAAAAAGCCGACGTGCGTCAGCGTTACGCCGAGGGCAAGGCCAGCCGTGAAGAGCTGCTGGAGTCGGAAATGAAGTCCTACCACAGCCCTGGCACCTGCACCTTCTACGGCACCGCCAACACTAACCAGTTGCTGATGGAAGTCATGGGCCTGCATTTGCCAGGCGCGTCTTTCGTCAACCCGAACACGCCGTTGCGCGATGCCCTGACCCGCGAAGCCGCGCACCAGATCACCCGTCTGACCAAGCAAAGCGGCAACTTCATGCCGATCGGCGAAATCGTCGACGAGCGTTCGCTGGTCAACTCGATTGTTGCGCTACATGCCACGGGCGGCTCGACCAACCACACCCTGCACATGCCGGCCATCGCCATGGCGGCCGGTATTCAACTGACCTGGCAAGACATGGCCGACCTCTCCGAGGTGGTGCCGACCCTGTCCCACGTCTACCCGAACGGCAAGGCTGACATCAACCACTTCCAGGCAGCGGGTGGCATGTCGTTCCTGATCCGCGAATTGCTGGAAGCCGGTCTGCTCCACGAAAATGTAAATACCGTGGCCGGCCATGGCCTGAGTCGCTACACCCAGGAACCGTTCCTGGAAAACGGTGAGCTGGTATGGCGCGAAGGTCCGATCGAAAGCCTTGATGAAAACATCCTGCGCCCTGTTGCCCGTGCGTTTTCGCCAGAAGGCGGCCTGCGGGTGATGGAAGGCAACCTCGGTCGTGGGGTGATGAAAGTCTCGGCCGTGGCACCGGAACATCAAGTGGTCGAAGCACCGGCGATGGTTTTCCAGGACCAGCAAGACCTGGCCGATGCGTTCAAGGCAGGCAGGCTGGAGAAGGATTTTGTCGCAGTGATGCGCTTCCAGGGCCCACGTTCCAACGGCATGCCGGAACTGCACAAGATGACGCCGTTCCTCGGTGTGTTGCAGGACCGTGGCTTCAAGGTTGCGCTGGTCACTGACGGGCGGATGTCTGGCGCCTCGGGGAAAATCCCGGCGGCCATTCACGTTTGTCCGGAAGCCTATGTCGGCGGCGCTTTGGCACGTGTGCACGAGGGCGATATCATCCGCGTCGATGGCGTCAAAGGCACCTTGCAGCTTATGGTGGACGCCGACGAATTTGCCGCTCGCACACCGGCCAAAGGCCTGCTGGATAACGGCATTGGCTGCGGTCGCGAGTTGTTTGGCTTTATGCGCATGGCCTTCAGCTCGGCAGAGCAAGGCGCCAGCGCCTTTACCTCTGCCCTGGAGACCCTTAAGTGAAGCTAGCGCTGGTCGGTGACATTGGTGGAACCAATGCGCGTTTTGCGTTGTGGAAAAACCAGCAACTGGAGTCGATCCAGGTACTGGCGACAGCTGACTATGCCCGCCCGGAAGACGCCATTGGCGTCTACCTGAGCGGCCTCGGCCTGGCGCCCGGTTCGATTGGTGCGGTGTGCCTGTCGGTGGCGGGGCCGGTCAGCGGTGATGAGTTTCGCTTCACCAACAACCACTGGCGACTGAGCCGCAAGGCCTTTTGTCAGACCTTGCAGGTCGATCAGCTGCTGCTGGTCAATGACTTTTCGGCCATGGCACTGGGCATGACGCGTCTCCAACCGGGCGAGTTTCGGGTGGTCTGCGAAGGTAAGCCGGAGCCTATGCGTCCGGCGGTGGTGATCGGGCCCGGAACCGGCCTCGGGGTCGGCACCTTGCTTGATCTTGGCGAAGGCCGTTGGTCTGCATTGCCGGGGGAGGGCGGACATGTCGACCTGCCGCTGAGCAGTCCGCGAGAAACCCAACTCTGGCAGCACATCTACAACGAAATCGGTCACGTCAGCGCCGAGACAGCGTTGAGTGGCAGCGGTTTACCGCGCGTCTATCGGGCGATCTGTGCAGTGGACGGGCATGAACCCGTGCTTGATACCCCGGAAGCCATCACCGCCGCCGGCCTGGCTGGCGACCCGATTGCCCTGGAAGTGCTTGAGCAGTTCTGCTGCTGGCTCGGTCGGGTGGCCGGCAACAACGTGCTGACCACTGGTGGACGTGGCGGTGTGTACATCGTCGGTGGGGTGATTCCGCGTTTTGCCGATTTCTTCCTCAAGAGCGGGTTTGCCCGCTGCTTCGCCGACAAGGGTTGCATGAGCGAGTACTTCAACGGCATTCCCGTCTGGCTGGTGACCGCACCATATTCCGGCCTGACCGGCGCGGGTGTAGCGCTGGAGCAGTCAGTTGCGTAGTTGATACGTGACCGAGTCGCCTTCATCGCGGGCAAGCCTTGCTCCTACAGGGTTCGTGTCGGCCACGATTTGGCGGCTAACCCAAAACCGTAGGAGCAAGGCTTGCCCGCGATGGGGCCCGAACAGACAGCAACTCTCCAACGTCCATCAGGCATAATCCGCTCCATCCATAACAACAAGGATGCCTTCGAAGTGAGCTCAGTCAACAAGTCGATTTTGTTGGTCGATGACGATCAAGAGATACGCGAGTTGCTGGACACCTACCTCAGCCGCGCAGGGTTTCAGGTGCGGACCACGCCCGACGGTGCCGGTTTTCGCCAGGCGTTGAACGAGGCGCCGAGTGATCTGGTGATCCTTGATGTGATGCTGCCGGACGAGGACGGCTTCAGCCTGTGCCGCTGGATTCGCCAGCACCCGCGTCAGGCGCAGGTGCCGATTATCATGCTCACTGCCAGTTCCGACGAGGCTGACCGGGTCATTGGCCTGGAGCTGGGTGCCGACGATTACCTGGGCAAACCCTTCAGCCCCCGTGAATTGCAGGCGCGCATCAAAGCCTTGCTGCGGCGTGCGCAGTTCGGTCAAGAGCGCTCCGGCGGTGAGGTGTTGGCCTTCGATGAGTGGCGGCTGGACATGGTCAGCCACCGGCTGTTTCACACCGACGGCGAAGAGGTGATTCTCTCCGGTGCCGATTTCGCCCTGCTGAAACTTTTCCTCGATCATCCACAGGAAATCCTCGACCGCGACACCATCGGCAATGCTACCCGTGGCCGCGACCTGATGCCGCTGGATCGCATCGTCGACATGGCCGTCAGTCGTTTACGCCAGCGTCTGCGCGATACCGAAAAACCTCCACGCTTGATCCGCACCGTGCGTGGCAGCGGCTATCAACTGGCCGCCAATGTGGTCGCCAGCAATGGCCACTGAGTTCCTTGCTCGGCTGATACGGCGGATGCCGGTGCCACGTTCGCTGCTCGGGCGGATGTTGCTGCTGACCTTGCTGGCGGTGCTGTTTGCCCAGACGCTGTCGAGCGTGATCTGGGTCTCGCAATTGCGTGCCACGCAGTTGGAAGGGCTGGTCACCGCCGCTCGCAGCCTGGCGCATTCGATGACTGCCAGCGTCAGTTACTTTCGCTCCCTTCCGGTGGCGTACCGACCGTTGGTTCTCGACCAGTTGCGCAGCATGGGCGGCACCCGTTTCGTGGTGACGCTCAACGACAAACCGCTGGAAATGCAGCTGTTGCCGGCGACCCCGCGCAAAGAAGCGGTGCTGGCGGCAGTCGATGAAGTGTTGCGGCAATCGCTGGGCGCGGACACCGATATCTCGGTGCAATTTGTCAGCCCGGACGATCTGCGGATCTTCAATGGTGGTTTGAAGCTCGATGAATTGCCGCGTTCCTGGGCGCACTACGCGCTGACCCTGGAACCGGTCAATCCGCCGGTGCTGGTCACCCAAATCAAACTGGCCCAAGGCGAATGGCTATACATCGCCTCGCTGCTGCCCGAGCCCTATACCAGCCTCGAAGAGCAGGGCCTGCCGTCGCAGCAGGTCTGGTTCATCGTACTCACCAGCGGTTTTCTGTTGCTGTTTATCGGTCTGTTGGTGCACTGGCAGAGCCGGCCGCTCAAGCGCCTGGCGCGGGCGGCGCGGGATATGTCGCTGGGCGCTGAGGTGGAACCGGTGGCTGAGGGTGGCGGCAGTGAAGTGGTCGAAGTTGGCCGCGCCTTCAACGCCATGCGTGAGCGCATCAGCCGCTACCTGACCGAGCGCAGCCAGTTGTTCAGTGCAATTTCCCATGACTTGCGTACACCTATCACTCGTCTGCGACTGCGGGTCGAGTTGCTGGAAGATGAGCGGCTGCAAGCCAAGTTCGGCCGTGATCTGGATGAGCTGGAGCTGTTGGTCAAAGGCGCGCTGCAATGCGTCAAGGACACCGATATCCACGAAAACATCGAGCCCGTGGACCTCAACCATGTGCTTGACTGTCTGGTTGAGCCTTACTTGGCGCCCAACGGCAATGGCCGCGTAACCCAGCAGGGGCGGGCGCTGGCGCCGTATCCGGGTAAGCCGCTGGCGCTCAAGCGCTGCATCGGCAACCTGATCGACAACGCCCTCAAGTACGGGCAGAACGCGCATTTGCACATCGACGACGATGACACTGCGTTCATCCTGCACGTCGACGACGAAGGCCCAGGAGTGCCTGAGCAGCGACTGGAGCAAGTGTTCGAACCGCACTTTCGGTTGGCCGGCCAGCAGCAGGGTTATGGGTTGGGGTTGGGCATCGCGCGCAATATCGCTCACAGTCATGGTGGGGAAGTCAGCCTGCAAAACCTGCGTGAGGGCGGTTTGCGGGTGACGTTGCAGTTGCCGCGCAGTGTTGATTAGAGAGACCGCGTTATCGTTCTTCGCGAGCAAGTCCGCTCCCACATTGGATCTCCAGTGTTCGCAAATTATGTGTTCACCGCAGATTAAATGTGGGAGCGGGCTTGCTCGCGAAAGCGTCTGACCATTCAACACATCCTTTTGAACAAATGTCACAAGTCTGTGACATCACTCGCCCCCTTCGTTACCCGCGTCACCTTCGCCGTTGTTTAGACTCTTCACAGTCATAACAACAAAAAAAGGTACTCCATGGACACCTTCCAACCTGCCTACAGCAGTTGGCTGAACGCGCCTGCCCATCAGCAATGGCTGGCCGACGAAGGCCTGCGCCTGCTGGCTTTCGCCAAGGCCTCTAAGCTGCCCGAAGGCTTCGGCAATCTGGATGAATACGGTCGCCTGCCGGCCAACGCCCAGGCACACACCATGAACACCGCACGCATGACTCACAGCTTCGCCATGGCGCACATTCAGGGCTTGCCGGGATTTGCCGAGCTGGTGGATCACGGCATCAACGCCCTCAATGGCCCGCTGCGTGACGCCGAATTCGGTGGCTGGTTTGCGGCGCCCGATCACCGCGACGGCGATACCGGCAAGGCTGCTTATCTGCATGCTTTCGTGGCACTTGCGGCCAGTTCTGCGGTGGTCGCCCAAAGGCCCGGTGCACAGGCCTTGCTCAGCGATGCCATCGCGATCATCGAGCAGCATTTCTGGAGCGAAGAGGAGGGCGCGATGCGCGAATCCTTTAACCGCGACTGGAGCGAAGAGGAACCCTATCGCGGCGCCAACAGCAACATGCACGCCACCGAATCCTTTCTCGCGTTGGCCGATGTCACTCAGGACAGCCGTTGGTTGAGTCGTGCCTTGCGGATTGTCGAGCGAGTCATTCACGGGCACGCGGCGGCTAATCAGTACCTGGTGGTCGAGCATTTCGATCAGCACTGGCAACCGCTGCACGACTACAACCGGACCAATCCGGCCGACGGTTTCCGACCTTACGGCACCACGCCGGGCCATGGTTTCGAATGGTCACGACTGCTGTTGCACCTCGAAGCAGCGCGCGTGCAAGCCGGCATGTTGACCCCCGACTGGCTGGCGATCGACGCGCAACAACTCTTCGCCCACAACTGCCTTCACGGGTGGGAAGTCGATGGCGCGCCCGGCATTGTCTACACCCTCGATTGGGACAATCGCCCGGTCGTGCGCCAGCGTTTGCACTGGGTTCACTGTGAAGCCAGCGCCGCCGCCAGTGCTTTGCTCAAGCGTACCGGCGAGGCGCAGTACGAAACCTGGTATCGGCGTTTCTGGGAGTTCAGTGACAGTTGTCTGATCGACCGAATCCATGGCAGCTGGCACCACGAACTCAACCCGCAAAATCGCCCGAGCGCGCAGATCTGGGGCGGCAAACCAGACCTCTATCACGCCTGGCAAGCGGTGTTGATTCCACGCCTGCCGCTGGCGCCGAGCATGGCCAGTGCATTGGCTCAGGGCTCTACCTCGGTACTTATGTAACCATGTGGTGACATTTTGCCGTCGCTTCGTTACCTGCGAAGCGGACTACGCTGTTTAAACTCGTTTGCAGCGCAAGCACCAGACTTGCATGCATAACAACAAGAAAGGTAATTCAGATGAATGCGATTTCTCGCCTCGCCACTGTCATTTCTCTCGCCTCAATGTTTCCCCTCTGCGCCCTTGCCGCCGATTCCAAAGGTTCTGTAGAAGTCGTGCACTGGTGGACTTCGGGTGGTGAAAAAGCAGCGGTCGATGTCCTCAAGGCTCAAGTCGAAAAAGACGGCTTCACCTGGAAGGACGGTGCGGTCGCCGGCGGCGGTGGCGCTACAGCCATGACCGTACTCAAAAGTCGCGCCGTAGCGGGTAACCCGCCGGGTGTCGCGCAAATCAAAGGTCCGGATATCCAGGAGTGGGGCAGCACTGGCCTGCTCAGCACCGACGCCCTGAAAGGCGTGTCCAAAGCGGAAAACTGGGACGGCCTGCTGTCGGCCAAAGTCGCCAATACCGTCAAATACGAAGGTGATTACGTTGCGGTTCCGGTGAACATCCACCGGGTCAACTGGCTATGGATCAACCCGGCCGTCTTCAAGAAAGCCGGTATCGAAAAAGCCCCGACTACCCTCGAAGAATTCTATGCCGCTGGCGACAAACTGAAAGAAGCAGGCTTCATTGCCCTGGCCCACGGTGGTCAGCCTTGGCAGGACAGCACCGTGTTTGAAGACGTGGTGCTCTCGGTCATGGGCGCTGAGGGTTACAAGAAAGCCCTGGTCGATCTGGACCAGAAAACCCTTTCCGGTCCGGAAATGGTCAAGTCCTTCACCGAGCTTAAAAAACTCACCGGTTACATGGACCCCAATCGCGCGGGTCGTGACTGGAACATCGCTGCCGCCGACGTCATCAACGGCAAGGCTGGCATGCAGATGATGGGTGACTGGGCCAAAAGCGAATGGACCGCCGCCCATAAGGTAGCCGGCAAGGACTATCAGTGCGTGCCGTTCCCGGGCACCGAAAAAGCCTTCACCTACAACATCGACTCCCTGGCCGTGTTCAAGCTCAAGGCTGATCGCACCGGTGATATCGCCGCTCAGCAAGACCTGGCCAAGGTCGCGTTGGGTAAAGACTTCCAGAAGGTCTTCAGCATCAACAAAGGTTCGATCCCGGTTCGCACCGACATGCTCAATGACATGAGCACGCTGGGCTTCGACTCCTGCGCCCAGGCTTCGGCCAAAGACTTCCTGGCTGACGAGAAGACCGGCGGCCTGCAGCCGAGCATGGCGCACAACATGGCCACATCTCTGGCCGTGCAGGGCGCGATCTTCGATGTGGTGACCAACTTCATGAACGACAAGAGCGCTGACCCGGCCAAGGCCAGCGCCCAACTGGCATCGGCCATCAAAGCCGCCCAGTAAGTTCGTCATTCGCCGCAGGTGAACCCTGCGGCATACCCCAGATTGCGAGCCCTTGTGGGAGCGGGCTTGCTCGCGAAAGCGGACTGACATTCAACATTAATGTCGACGGTTACACCGCCTTCGCGAGCAAGCCCGCTCCCACAGGGAAACGCTGTCCGGATTTCACTACTTCACCTGGATTATCCCGATGAGCTCTGTGGCGGTTTTCAGCAAAGCCTCACCGTTCGATGCATTGCAGCGCTGGCTCCCCAAACTGGTTTTGGCGCCGAGCATGCTGATCGTCCTGGTTGGCTTTTACGGTTACATCATCTGGACATTCGTTTTGTCCTTCACCAACTCCAGCTTCATGCCGAGCTACAAGTGGGTCGGCCTGCAGCAATACGTCCGGTTGATGGAGAACGACCGCTGGTGGGTCGCGAGCAAGAACCTCGCGGTCTTCGGCGGCATGTTCATCGGCATCAGCCTGGTGCTCGGGGTGTTTCTGGCGGTGCTGCTGGATCAGCGCATTCGCAAGGAAGGCTTCATCCGCACCATCTACCTGTACCCGATGGCGCTGTCGATGATTGTCACCGGTACCGCCTGGAAATGGCTGCTCAACCCGGGCCTTGGTCTGGACAAGATGCTGCGTGACTGGGGCTGGGAAGGCTTTCGCCTGGACTGGCTGGTGGATCAGGATCGCGTGGTTTATTGCCTGGTGATCGCCGCTGTGTGGCAAGCCTCGGGCTTTGTCATGGCGATGTTTCTGGCCGGCCTGCGCGGTGTCGATCAGTCGATCATCCGTGCCGCTCAGGTCGACGGTGCGAGCCTGCCGACCATCTATTTGAAGATCGTCCTGCCGAGCCTGCGTCCGGTGTTTTTCAGCGCCTTCATGATCCTCGCGCACATCGCGATCAAGAGCTTCGACCTGGTGGCGGCGATGACCGCGGGCGGTCCGGGTTACTCCTCCGATTTGCCGGCGATGTTCATGTATTCCTTCACCTTCAGCCGTGGCCAGATGGGCATCGGTTCGGCGAGCGCGATGATGATGCTCGGCGCGATCCTGGCGATTCTGGTGCCGTACCTGTACTCCGAACTGCGAGGCAAACGCCATGAGTAATCAGCTTGGCAAACCTGCCATCAGCTTTAGCCGCATAGCGATCTACGCCACCTTATTGCTGGCCGCCGCGGTGTACCTGATTCCGCTGGTGGTGATGCTGCTGACCAGCTTCAAGTCCCCGGAAGACATCCGCACCGGTAACCTGCTGAGCTGGCCGCAAGTGATTGATGGCATTGGCTGGATCAAGGCCTGGGACGTCGTGGGCGGCTACTTCTGGAACTCGGTGAAAATCACCGTGCCGGCGGTGCTGATCTCGACCTTCATCGGTGCAATGAACGGTTATGTGTTGTCGATGTGGCGCTTCCGTGGCTCACAGCTGTTCTTCGGCCTGCTGTTGTTCGGTTGCTTCCTGCCGTTCCAGACCGTGCTGCTACCAGCCTCGTTCACTGTCGGCAAACTCGGCCTGGCCAACACCACCACGGGTCTGGTGCTGGTGCACATCGTCTACGGGCTGGCGTTCACCACGCTGTTCTTCCGTAACTACTACGTGAGCATTCCAGATGCGCTGGTGAAAGCGGCGCGGCTCGATGGCGCGGGCTTCTTCACCATCTTCGGGAAGATCCTGCTGCCGATGTCGATCCCGATCGTGATGGTCTGCCTGATCTGGCAATTCACCCAGATCTGGAATGACTTCCTGTTCGGTGTGGTCTTCGCCAGTGGCGATGCCCAGCCAATCACCGTGGCCCTGAACAACCTGGTCAACACCAGCACCGGGGTCAAGGAATACAACGTTGATATGGCGGCGGCGATGATCGCCGGGCTGCCGACACTGCTGGTCTACATATTCGCTGGCAAGTATTTCCTGCGTGGGCTGACGTCCGGCGCGGTCAAGGGGTAGAACATGGCAACTCTCGAATTACGCAACGTCAACAAGACCTACGGCAGCGGCTTGCCGGACACCCTGAAAAACATCGAACTGAAGATCGATGACGGTGAGTTCCTGATCCTCGTCGGCCCGTCCGGTTGCGGCAAGTCGACCTTGATGAACTGCATCGCCGGACTTGAAAACATCAGCGGCGGGGCGATTCTGGTGGATGACGCTGATATCAGCGGCATGAGCCCCAAGGATCGCGACATCGCCATGGTGTTCCAGTCCTACGCGCTGTACCCGACCATGAGCGTGCGCGACAACATCGCCTTTGGCCTGAAGATTCGCAAAATGCCGGCCGCCGAAATCGACGAAGAAGTTGCTCGCGTCGCCAAGCTGCTGCAAATCGAACACCTGCTCAGCCGTAAACCCGGCCAGCTCTCGGGTGGTCAGCAACAGCGCGTGGCGATGGGCCGTGCGCTGGCGCGGCGGCCGAAGATCTATCTGTTCGACGAGCCGCTGTCCAACCTCGACGCCAAGCTGCGGGTCGAGATGCGCACCGAAATGAAACTGATGCACCAGCGCCTGAAAACCACCACGGTCTATGTGACTCACGATCAGATCGAAGCCATGACCCTGGGTGACAAGGTTGCGGTGATGAAGGACGGGATCATTCAGCAATTCGGCACGCCGAAGCAGATCTACAACGACCCGGCCAACCTGTTCGTCGCAAGCTTCATCGGTTCACCACCGATGAACTTCATCCCCCTGCGTTTGCAGCGCAAGGACGGCCGTCTGTTGGCGCTGCTCGACAGCGGCCAGGCGCGTTGCGAGCTGCCGCTGGGCATGCAGGACGCCGGTCTTGAGGACCGCGAAGTGATCCTCGGCATGCGTCCGGAACAAATCGTTTTGGCGAACGGAGAGGCCAATGGTTTGCCGACCATTCGCGCCGAAGTCCAGGTCACCGAGCCGACCGGTCCCGATACCCTGGTGTTCGTCAATCTCAACGAAACCAAGGTCTGCTGCCGCCTGGCGCCGGACGTTGCGCCGGCCGTGGGCGAGACCCTGACCCTGCAATTCGATCCATCGAAAGTGCTGCTGTTCGATGCCAAGACTGGCGAACGTCTGGGGACGGCCGGTCGACCGCAAACCGAAGCGCGCGGCGACAACGTCGCTCAATTCAAAGGCAGATGAAAATCAAAAATGTGGGAGCGGGCTTGCTCGCGAAAGCGGTGTGACAGTCAACAGTAATGCTGCATGTGCTGGCCTCTTCGCGAGCAAGCCCGCTCCACAGGGGGGATTCGTGGTGGATGGGGACATCCGTCGCAACCGCTGTAAACCGCGTTAGATAAAAACAGTTAATAACAATAAAGACGAGGATGTAGGGATGAAAAAGAACAACAACGCTCAGCTTATCTGCCAATTGTCAGCTGTTGCGGTGATGACCATGGCCGGTAGCGTACACGCGGCTGACGCGTTCAGCGCCGACTCCAAGTGGATGACGGGTGACTGGGGTGGCGAGCGGACCAAGCTGATCGAACAAGGTATCGACATCAAGGCGGACTATGTCGGTGAAGTGGGCGGCAACCTCCACGGCGGCTACAACCACGACAAGACTGCGCGTTACGCCGACCAGTTTGGTCTGGGCGTGGCGCTGGACCTGCAAAAGCTGTGGGGCTGGGATAACACCCAGGCCAGGATCCAGCTCACTAACCGTAACGGTCAGAACATCTCCAATGACCGTGTCGGCGACCCGCGTGCCGGCACCTTGAGTTCCTCCCAGGAAGTCTACGGCCGTGGCCATATGGTCCGTCTGACCCAATTGTGGGTCCAGCACCAGTTCCTCGACGGTAAACTGGACGTCAAAGCCGGTTACTTCGGCGAAGGCGAAGACTTCAACACCTTTCCTTGCGAGTTCCAGAACCTGGCATTCTGCGGTTCCCAAGCGGGTAACTGGGCGACCGGTATCTGGTTCAACTGGCCGGTCATGCAGGCGGCGGTTCGCGTGAAGTACAACATCACGCCTGAGTTCTATGCGCAGATCGGCGCGTACAACCAGAACCCATCGCAACTGGAGCACGGTAACGGCTTCAAGCTCAGCGGCAGTGGTACCAAGGGCACCGTCTTGCCGGTCGAACTGGTCTGGTCGCCGAAGGTCAACGACCTGCCGGGCGAATACCGTGTCGGTTACTACAAGAGCACTGCCGACGCCAATGACGTCCGTAAAGACGACAATGGCAATGATGCAGCGACCACAGGCAAGGCCTTCCGCAGCCACGACAGCAAGCACGGCTACTGGTTTGTGGCACAGCAACAACTCACCACCCACAACGGTGACGCTTCTCGCGGTCTGAATATCGCGGCCAACGCCACTTTCCACGACAAGGACACCAACGTCGTCGACAACTACCAGTCGCTGATGTTTGTGTACAAGGGCCCATTCGACGCACGTCCAAAAGATGACGTCGGGATCGGTTTTGCCCGTATCCATGTCAACGATGACGTGAAGAAAAACGCCGAGTTGCTCAACGCCGCCAATGGTGTCACCGACTACGACAATCCGCTGTTCTCGCCACTGCGCTCCACCGAGTACAACTACGAGATCAACTACGGTTTCCACGTGACCAACTGGCTGACTGTGCGTCCTAACCTGCAATACATCACTCATCCGGGCGGTGTTGATGAAGTCGACAACGCGCTGGTGGCCGGTTTGAAAATTCAGTCGGTGTTCTAACGCAGCTGCGATAAGCTCCTCTCCATGTGCGCATTTTTGCGGACGGCCAAGGCTGTCCGCTTTTTTTTGGGGCGGCGCAACCCTGTAGCTCCTATCGGTATGGCAATGATTTTCAGGACTGCGGCACATGCATGAGCATCCGCTACAACGCTTCTTCAAATCCCTGCGCGAGCGCCCGGTGTTTGCCTGGGAGCGCTATCAGCAGCGCGAGGTGCTGGTGATCGATCATCCGCTGTGTCAGGCGGTGTTCAGTCGTCAGGGCGCGCAGTTGCTGCATTTCCAGCCCAAGGGCCAAAAGCCCTGGCTCTGGTGCGCGGCAAAGTGGCCACAGGTCGGGGCGATTCGTGGCGGCGTGCCGGTGTGCTGGCCGTGGTATGGCCGTCATCCGAGCGAAAACGCCTGGCCGTCCCATGGTTGGGCACGGCTGATCGACTGGAAGCTGATCGACAGCAGCGCCGATGACGACGGCGTACGCCTGCATTGGCAATTGCAGCTGTGTGACTGGCAGGTGGACCTGCACGCGCACTTGGGCGAGCGTATGGATTTGCGCCTGAGCACCGAACATCAGGACAGCCTGCCGTGCCAACTGAGCCATGCATTGCACGCCTATTGGCGTATAGGCGATGTTGGTGAGGTAGCGCTGTCTGGACTCGATGGCGCGCAGGGTTATGACCAGCTCAAACGTGAGTTTTGCGAGCAAAAAGGCGAGTTGCGGGTTGATGGTGGCTGTCAGCGGGTTTTCCAGCACGAGGGCGAGTTGCAGCTCAAGGATCACGCCTGGCAGCGTCAGTTGTGCATCGACACCGGTGACAGTGCCGACACGGTGGTCTGGCATCCCGGATCACGGCCGCTTCTGGGCGTGAGCTGGAATGAGATCTCGGAGTTTGTCTGCGTGGAGGCGGCCAGCGGTGGCACCGATAGCCTCAGCCTGGCGCCCGGGGAGCGGGCGCATTTGAGTTTGCAGGCGCGGGTGGGGGCTTAGCTCAAGGTGTGAGGTGGGGCTGATGAGGCTATCGCTGGCAAACAGACCGCCGCCCGGCCGCTCCTACGGGTTTTGCGTCGAAGGTTGCGAGGGTAATGGTCGCGTTGATGTGTTGTTCAACCAGCCCGCCAGCAAGTGGGTCGACAATGGAATGAAGAAGTAGACCATCAACGGCGTCAGGGCCAGGGTGCTGACGAATACACGGGTCAGCAGGCCCATGTCGCTCAGTAACGGGCCGAGTGCAAAGTTGAACAGCAGTGAGACCGGGAAAAACGCCAGCCAGATCGCCACGGCCTGTTTCCACCGGGGTGGGCGTTGCCCGACGGAACCGAACCAACCGTCGATGCCGCTGACCCGATGTTCGGAAGGGTGGGCGAACAAGTCGCTGCCGCGTCCCAGCCATGCGGTGCGCGAGGCGGAATGCTCCCAGGCATGCAGGGTCTGCTCATCGGCGAAGCGGAAGATAATCTGGAATTCGTCATCACCGGGCGGCGGAGCGAGCACGCCAGAGCCGAGATAGCCGGGAAAGTCGGTGGCCAGTTGTTCGCCTTCGCGCAGCCAGGCGATCAGGTCCTGATAACGGCCGTTGGCAACGCGGCGCGCAACCATCAGGGTGACGGGTGAGGTAGACATTGTGTATCTCCGTAGGGCAAGCACGCGGTTCCGGGTAGGAGGCGTACAAAACGCAGCACAGGGGTAGAGGGCTGCGTTTAAAAACAAGCAAGGATTATTCCTGATTTCACGCAATACACCAGAGACGTTGGTCGACTAACACTCTCTTGTACATATGACACCGTTGAGCGCTAAATGGGATCCAATCTGACATGGACGTCCCAAAACTCATGGTGGCTATCACTGAACCTCCCCAGACCTTGCAGCCTTCTCGTCTGGAAAAGCTGGAGCAAATGTTCCCGATCCGTGAAGTGGCACGCCTGACGGGCGTCAACCCAGTCACCCTGCGCGCCTGGGAGCGGCGTTACGGTTTGATTCAGCCGACACGCACCGAAAGTGGGCATCGGCTCTATTCCATGACCGATATTGAGCAGGTTCGGGGCATTCTTGGCTGGATCGGTCGGGGTGTGGCGGTCAGCAAGGTGGGCAGGATTCTGGCGAAGTCCAGCGAAGCTCTGGCGCTGTCGAGCATCATCCCGGATGAGCTGGTTCAGGCTGACTATGCGCAGTGGCAAACTCAGATCAAAGCAGCGCTCAGCCATTTTGACGATGTGGAGTTGGGGCGGATTTACGGTCAGGTATTTTCTACCTACTCACTGACGGTGACGTTCCAGGACATTTTAATGCTGTTGTGGACACAGTTACTCCAGCAGCAGGGCATGTTTGGACACACCAGCGAGTGGGTGATGCTGGACGGTTTCCTTCGTGCCAGGGTTCTCCAGCGTCTGGTTTTGTTGCGAGGTTTGCAGCCGTTACAGGTCGTCGTCGCAGGGATTGATGGATACTGCCGTGAGCTTGAGTTGCTATTGGCTGCCTTGTATTTGGGCAGTGGCGAGGTGAGCGTCAGGGTACTGGCACTGGGGCAGCCCTTTGATGAACTGACTCTGGTCTGTGAAAGGATCAAGCCGCACGCGCTGGTGTTGTTCTCCAATCAAGCGCCGACATCTGACTTCGCCCGCCGTCTGAATCGCCTGGCTATGGGCCTGGATTGCCGCCTGATGCTGGCCGGTGATTCGGCGGATCTGGCACAGGAGAGCCTGGCTGGGTCGTCGATTGGTTGTCTGGGGAGTGAAGGGGTATTGATGCAACAGCGTCTGCAGCAGTTCCTCGCGGGAACGCTTGATACCTGATACTCAGATGTGCAAGGCGGGATGTGTCAGGCGATGCTGCTGAAGGATGTACTGACGCAGGCGTTCGGTTTCATCCTTGTCGCTTTGGTTGAGCCGATAGGCGTAATAGCCGTGTTCGGTTTCTCGTTCGAAGGTCCCACGCAACGCAATACGTTCGTAGCCTGAGGGGCTGAACCACAGCGCGAAACTTTTCGGTGGCTTGGTACGGTTGCGTACTTCCAGCAAAACCCCTTTGAACGACACTTCGTGCACCCACAGTGTACCGGGCTGGCCTTTGGCATTCTCCAGAGCTACAGGCTCCTCCAGCGCCAGGCGCCAAGGACGAACCATCGGTCCGTCCTCGTAAATGCTCGGTACGCCCAGGCGCAAATGCAACGCATGAAATTCATCCTCCACCAGGTGCAGTGGAAAGGTCATTTGCTGATTTTCGAAGTGTGCCTGGATGGTTACCTGCTCATTGGCCGCCAGGCGTGTCAGCAAGTCGCGGATTTGCGAACCCCCATTAACCAGCAGGCTCGACGTCGCATCGCGAACGTTGAGCTGCGGGTTGTGCTGCATGGTCTGGATGAAATCCAGTTCATCCTGAGTCAGGAGGGCATCGCGGTGCATGGTTTGCTCGAAAGAAATAATTACAAAGTCATTGGTGATTGTAGTTAATGACCATTAATTCGACAGCTTGTTTTGACCGTTGGTCGCTTTGAGTGCCTGTAGTTCAGCTTGAACTTCGGCCAGTTGGGCCTCCAGTTGTTCCACCCGTTTTTGCGCCTTGACCTGAACGGTGACGTCTTTCTGCACGCCGACGAAATAAGTCTGCTTGTCGTTTTCGTTGTATGCCGTTGAAAGCGACAGCTCATTCCAGAAGTGCGTACCGTCCTTGCGGTAGTTACGCAGGATTTCCCGGCAGGACTTTCCGTTTTTCAGCGTTTCGCGGATTGGTTTTAGCGCGGCCTGATCGCGATCTCCGGACTGGAGAAAGCGACAGTCCTGATACAGGATTTCTTCGGCGCTGTAGCCGGTGAGTTTTTCGAAGGCGGGGTTTACGTAAATCAGGATGTTGTCTTCGCCTTCCCTTTCCGCGATTACGATTCCATCGTTTGACGCGTTGATCACCAGTTGCAGCAGCTGGGCATTGATCATCAGAAGTCCTTTCTGCGCTAAATGATGGGCTGCATTCTATGGCATGGCTGCGGGCTGTCCACTGGCCATCAGGGCTAATCGAGAGACAATCGCAGTTTTTTTACGTCAGCTGTTAATATTCCGGTCTTTTATTCAGCTTCAGGATCAGATTGATGAAAGTCGCCATCCTTTCCGGCTCGGTGTACGGCACGGCCGAAGAAGTCGCCCGGCATGCGGCCAACCTTCTCAAGGCTGCGGGTTTTGAAACCTGGCACAACCCGCGTGCAACCCTGGCGGATGTTCAGGCATTCGGCCCGGAAGCCTTTCTGGCCGTGACTTCGACCACCGGCATGGGCGAGTTACCGGACAACCTGCAACCGCTGTATTCGATGATTCGCGACCAGTTGCCCGCCGCCTGGCGCGGCTTGCCGGGGGCGGTGATCGGTCTGGGGGATGCCAGCTACGGCGACACTTTCTGCGGTGGCGGCGAACAAATGCGCGAGCTGTTCGGTGAGTTGGGTGTGCGTGAAGTGTTGCCAATGCTGCGTCTGGACGCCAGTGAAAGCGTGACTCCGGAAACCGATGCCGAACCTTGGCTGGCGGAATTGATCAGCGCGCTGCGCGGCTGACCGGGTTGTTGAACCTGTTTGCCGCGCCGCTGTTGGCCCAGGTTTTGTGACAGCGCTCACGTCATTCAGCGGGCGAAAGCTTGCTGACTCGGTAGGTCAGTAAGCTGGCTGCCAATGCAACTACACGAATCCCGACACCTGACTAGACTGCTTTCACACCCACAAAATAATAAGAAGCAGAGGTCCTTGCCGTGAGCGTAACCCCCGTTCAATCGACACCCGATGTGAAAGATCAGGTCAGTGCCGCCGAGTGGCAAACCCGTGTCGATCTGGCAGCCTGCTATCGGCTGGTGGCCCTGCAGGGTTGGGACGATCTGATCTTCACCCACATCTCGGCCAAGGTGCCGGGCACTGAAGATTTTTTGATCAATCCATTCGGGATGATGTTTCACGAAATCACCGCTTCGAGCCTGGTCAAAGTCGATCAGGCCGGTAACAAGCTGATGGACAGCCCCTACGAGATCAACCCCGCCGGTTACACCATTCACAGCGCCGTGCACGAAGTGCGTCACGACGTGGTGTGCGTGCTGCACACCCACACTGCCGCCGGTGTGGCGGTTTCCGCGCAGAAGCAGGGTGTATTGCCCATCAGCCAGCAATCGCTGTTTGTGTTGTCCAGCCTGGCGTATCACGCCTATGAAGGCGTCGCGCTCAACCACGAGGAAAAGGTTCGCCTGCAAGCCGACCTCGGTGAAAACAACTTTCTGATGCTGCACAACCACGGGTTGCTGACCTGTGGGAGCACCATTGCCGACACCTTTTTGATGATGTTCACCTTCCAGCGCGCTTGCGATATCCAGGTGCTGGCGCAGAACGGCGGGGCTGAACTGATTGCTATCGAACCGCAGATCCTCGCAGGTGCCAAGGCGATGATTGCCGGCGTGACCAAAAGTGCTCAAGGGATGGGCGGTGCGCTGGCCTGGCCGGCGTTGCTGCGCAAACTCGATCAACAAGCCCCGGGTTTCAGACTCTAATGGCACTCGCCGAGATCCCTCTGTGCGTCTGGCGCAAACGCGGCCAGAGCTTCGTGTTTCGTGGCCAGACCATTCGCTATTGGGTGGCCGGGCAAGGCGAACCGTTGCTGCTGATCCACGGTTTCCCCACCGCCAGCTGGGATTGGCATTACCTGTGGCAGCCCTTGGCCCAGCGTTATCGGGTGATCGCCTGCGACATGCTCGGTTTTGGCGACTCAGCCAAGCCAATGAACCATGAATATTGCCTGTTGGAGCAAGCCGATTTGCAGCAGGCACTGCTGGAACATGTGGGCGTCCGGCAGCCCCTGCACCTGCTGGCGCATGATTACGGTGACAGCGTGGCTCAGGAATTACTGGCGCGGCATGCTGAGGCGCGCATCGAGATTGGCAGTTGTGTGTTCCTCAACGGTGGCCTGTTCCCCGAAACTCATCGGCCGGTGTTGATGCAAAAACTGTTGCTCAGCCCGTTGGGCTGGATGATCGGGCGAGCGTTCAGTCGGGATGGACTGGTCAGGAGTTTCCGACAGATCTTTGGCCCCCAGACCCGTCCGAGTGAAAGCGAGCTGGATGATTTCTGGAGCCTGATCGACAACAATCGCGGCACCCGCATCATGCACAAACTGATCAACTATGTGCCGCAACGCCGCATGCAGCGGGATCGCTGGGTCAGGGCCATGCAAGAGGGCACCGTCCCGCTTCGGGTGATCGATGGCGAAGTCGATCCGGTTTCCGGCGGCCACATGGTCGAACGTTACCGGCAACTGATCCCCAATCCGGACACGGTGTTGCTGCCCGGGATTGGTCATTACCCACAAATCGAAGCGCCGGTTCAGGTGCTCAAACACTACCTGGCGTTTCGTGACCAGGTGGATCCCCCTGCGCTGAAAACCGCCTGTTCCTGATTCACGGATCAGCGTAAGCGCATCATCCCCCAGCCTTATCGCGCACCATTCAGCCTCAGCCCTGTTGATTGTGACCACTCGCGCGGTGCTTGACACTCGGACTCACTGTCCCTGGCCCGCTGGAGTTTGGTAATGAAAGAGTCTGTACGCTTTGAAGATAAAGTCGTGATCGTCACCGGTGCAGGCGGCGGCCTCGGGCGGGCTCATGCGCTGTTGTTCGCCAGGCAGGGCGCCAAGGTGCTGGTCAACGATCTCGGTGGCTCGGCTCAAGGTGAAGGCGCCAATGCCTCGGCTGCCGACCGCGTGGTGACAGAGATTCGTGAGGCTGGCGGCACTGCCGTGGCCAACCACGATTCGGTGACTGACGGCGACAAACTCGTGCAGCACGCTCTCGATACCTTTGGTCGTATCGATGTGGTGGTCAACAACGCAGGGATTCTGCGCGACAAGACCTTCCACAAAATGGAAGACAGCGATTGGGACCTGGTTTACCGCGTCCACGTCGAAGGCGCCTACAAAGTCACCCGCGCCGCGTGGCCGCACATGCGCGAGCAAAACTACGGTCGGGTGATCTTCACCGCCTCGACGTCTGGCATCTACGGCAATTTCGGTCAGTCCAACTACGGCATGGCCAAACTCGGTCTCTATGGCCTGACCCGAACCCTGGCCATCGAAGGCCGCAAGAACAACATCCTGGTCAACGCCATCGCACCGACGGGCGGCACGCGCATGACCGAAGGCCTGATCCCGCCGCAAGTCTTCGAACAGCTGAAACCGGAACTGGTCAGCCCGCTGGTGGTGTACCTGGCCAGCGAAAACTGCCAGGAAACCTCCGGCCTGTTCGAAGTCGGCGGTGGCTGGATAGGCAAGGTGCGCTGGGAACGCAGCCTCGGCGCGGGGTTTGATCCGCGTGAGGGGTTCTCCCCGGAGGATGTCGCCGCTCATTGGCAGCAGATTTGCGACTTCGAAGGGGCGGCGCATCCCAAGGACAACATTGAGGCGCTGAAGGAAATGATGGCGAATTTGCAGAAGTATTCGCTGTAAATCCGAGGATTATTGTCGGCGTGCGTTCAATCACCTTCGCTTGCGAACCCCCCATCGAACCCCGTGCTCACGGGGTTCTTTTTTTCGAGCCTAAAAAAGGCCGCTGCAAACGCAGCGGCCAAGGTAAGACGTTGGATCAAGGAGCTACAAATCAACGTCAGTGACACGGGACGATGAGCTGAAAAGGTTTCAACTCATCTGGATTCTGTCGCTAATGAGGCGGGAGGGACACACCTCGGTACTTCGTGCTTTCGGGCCCATTGCCCTGAACGCCAAGCAAGAATAAGTACTTATCCCCAAAGGAAAAATAGCGATTCGGGACAATGACTGTTACAGCCTCGACAACAGTCGCTGCTACGGGATCTGCGTTTGCTCCGCGTCATGCGCGTGACTGATAACCCTCTATCCAGCCCATCCATGCCCGGTGCAAAGCCCCGGCCCAGGCGGGTATTCATCCTTTGGAGGTACAGCGCGAATACCTCCTTGGTGCGCTTATCGCTCCTGACCCGCGGCAGTAGGGTGAGGCCTTCTGTCACTCACCGGGGAAGACGCATGACAAAAATAACAATGCGCGCCATCTTCACGCCGCAGGCGCTCGCCGTCGCGGTTGCCTTGGGTTGCTGTGCCCAGGCGCAGGCTGTTGATTTCAACATCGGGGAAATCGAGGGCACGTTCGACTCTTCGCTGTCGATCGGCGCGAGCTGGGGCATGCGCGATGCCGACAAGTCGCTGGTGGGCATCGTCAACGGCGGCACTGGCCAGTCATCGACCGGTGACGACGGGCGTTTGAACTTCAAGAAAGGACAAGCCTATTCGGAAATCTTCAAGGGCATCCATGATCTCGAATTGAAATACGGCGATAGCGGCGTCTTCGTGCGGGGTAAATACTGGTATGACTTCGCGCTGCAAAACCGCGACCTGGAGTTCAAGAACGTCAGTAACGACGACCGCAAGGAAGGCGCCAAATCCTCCGGTGGGGAGATTCTCGATGCCTTCGTCTATCACAACTACTCCATCGCCGACCTGCCGGGCACTGTACGTGCCGGTAAGCAGGTGGTCAGTTGGGGGGAAAGTACCTTCATCGGCAACTCGATCAACAGCATCAACCCGATCGACGTCTCAGCGTTCCGCCGTCCGGGGGCGGAAATCAAAGAAGGCCTGATTCCGGTCAATATGCTGTTTGCTTCTCAAGGGCTGACCGATCAGCTGACGGTGGAAGGTTTCTACCAGTTGCAGTGGGACGAGACCGTTCTGGATAACTGCGGCACCTTCTTCGGCGTCGACGTGGCGGCTGAAGGCTGCACCAAGGGTTACACCGTCGGCAGCCCGCTGATTGCACCGTTGCAGCCGATTGCAGCAGCTTTTGGCCAGGGTTTCGAAGTCAGCCGCGAAGGGGTGATCGTTCAGCGTGCCAGCGACCGCGATGCCCGTAATTCCGGGCAGTGGGGTACGGCGCTGCGCTGGCTGGGCGACGATACCGAGTACGGCCTGTACTTCATGAACTACCACAGTCGCACGCCGACCGTCGGCACCATCACCGCTGGCCGCTCGACGCTGTCGGCGCTCCCCGGGATTGTCGGCACCGCCAACGCGATTGCTCCGGGAACCGGCTCTGCACTGGCGCAAAGCGTGATGCTCGGACGCGGCCAGTACTTCCTCGAATACCCGGAAGACATTCGCCTGTACGGCGCGAGCTTCGCGACCACCTTGCCCACAGGCACTGCGTGGACCGGGGAAATCAGTTATCGGCCGAACGCTCCGATACAGGTCAACACCAATGACCTGACGCTGGCGCTGCTCAACCCGATTGCCGGCGGTGTCGCGTCGCCGATCAAGACTACGCCGGGCGCGGATAACAGCGGCTATCGGCGCAAGGAGGTGACTCAGGTGCAAAGCACCCTGACGCACTTCTTCGACCAGGTACTCGGCGCGGAGCGCTTGACCGTTGTAGGTGAGGCGGCGGTGGTGCGGGTCGGTGGTCTGGAGCCGCGCAGCAAACTGCGTTACGGCCGGGACTCGGTCTACGGCCAGTACGGCTTCGGCGGCGACACCGGCGGTTTTGTTACCTCAATGTCCTGGGGTTACCGCGCGCGGGCGATCCTCGATTACGCCAACGTGATCGGCGGGATCAACCTCAAGCCGAACCTCTCCTGGTCGCATGACGTCAGCGGTTACGGCCCCAACGGTTTGTTCAACCAAGGTGCCAAGGCCGTGAGCCTTGGCGTCGATGCCGACTACCGCAATACCTACACCGCGAGCCTCAGTTACACCGACTTCTTCGGTGGCAAATACAACACCTTGACTGACCGCGACTTCCTCGCTCTGAGCGTCGGCGTGAACTTCTGATTTGTCTGAGAAGGATGATTTTATGCGCAAGATGATTCTGCAATGCGGTGCACTGGCCCTGAGCTTGCTGGCAGCCAACGTGATGGCGGCGGTCTCGCCCGATGAAGCGGCAAAACTGGGCACCAGCCTGACGCCGCTGGGTGCCGAGAAGGCCGGGAACGCCGACGGTTCGATTCCGGCCTGGACCGGCGGCATTCCGAAAAACGCCGGTGCGGTGGACAGCAAAGGCTTTTTGGCGGACCCGTTCGCCAGTGAAAAACCACTGTTCATCATCACCGCGGCCACGGTCGACAAATACAAGGACAAACTCTCGGACGGTCAGGTGGCGATGTTCAAACGCTACCCGGACACCTACAAGATCCCGGTCTACCCGACCCACCGCACAGTGGCTGTGCCGCCGGACATCTACGAGTCGGCCAAGCTCAGCGCGCTGAACGTTACCACCATCAATGACGGTAACGGTTTGGCCAATTTCACCGGTAACCGTTACTACGCCTTCCCGATTCCGAAGAACGGCGTCGAGGTGTTGTGGAACCATATCACCCGTTATCACGGCGGTAACCTCAAACGCATCATCACTCAGGTGACTCCGCAGACCAACGGCGCCTACACGCCGATTCGCTTCGAGGAAGAGATCGCCGTACCGCACCTGATCAAGGATATTGATCCGGATAAAGCCGCCAACGTGCTGACTTTCTTCAAGCAGTCGGTGACCGCGCCGGCACGTTTGGCCGGTAACGTCCTGCTGGTCCACGAAACCCTCGATCAGGTGAAGGAGCCGCGTCTGGCGTGGATCTACAATGCCGGACAACGTCGCGTACGCCGTGCTCCGCAAGTGGCCTACGACGGGCCGGGTACCGCCGCCGACGGTCTGCGGACCTCGGATAACTTCGACATGTTTTCCGGTGCGCCGGACCGCTATGACTGGAAGCTGATCGGCAAGAAGGAAATGTACATTCCGTACAACAGCTACAAACTCGATTCACCGAGCCTGAAGTACGACGATGTGATCAAGGCCGGGCACATCAACCAGGACCTGACGCGCTATGAGCTGCACCGGGTCTGGGAAATTGTCGGCACGGTCAAACCGAGCGAGCGGCACATTTACGCCAAACGCCACATGTTCCTCGACGAAGACAGCTGGCAAGTGGCGCTGGTGGACCACTACGACGGTCGCGGCCAACTCTGGCGCGTGGCCGAGGGGCATGCCCAGTACTACTACGATCATCAGACACCGGCTTACACGCTGGAAGCGCTCTACGACATCATTGCCGGCCGTTACATTGCCCTGGGAATGAAGAACGAAGAGAAGCACAGCTTCGAGTTCGGATTCGACGCCAAGGCGGCCGACTACACCCCGGCAGCCTTGCGCGCAGAGGGCGTTCGGTAAGGGTTTTGACACATCGACCGAGTAAAGGGTGACCTGCGGGTCACCTTTTTTATGGGCGCCAATCAGCGCCCTGAATGTTTCTCAACAAGGCGCCGGGAGAGGGTTAGGGTTGCTCCACAATTATAAAAAGGCACGCCGCAATGACCGCCATGACTCAGTGTCTGGACCGTCCAGGATTCCTGCCCCGTTTGTCTTCCCAGCACCTGCCACGCGAGCGTCTGACGCAACCGTTACTGGCATCGGCTGCGCGGGTGAAATTGCTCTGCGCTCCCGCTGGCAGCGGAAAAAGCGCACTGTTCGCCGAGTGCCTGTTGCAGGCGCCACCGCAGTGCACGGTTCATTGGTTGCCCTTGAACGGCGCGCTGCAAAGCCGCGCTGAATTCTGTCGGACGTTGGCACAGGCGTTAGGAATTACGGTACAAGACGAGCCGAGTCTGTTGGCGTATCTGGCGCGCCTGCAGGCACCCACCTGGTTATTTATCGATGACTATTGCCGTGTTCCGGCACCAGAGCTCGACGCGTTGCTTGATCGCGTACTGGCCGTCAGCAGCCCGGCCCTGACGTGGTGGCTGGGCGGGCGTCGACGTCCGCATTGCAACTGGCCGCGGTTGTTGCTTGATGACGATTTGTACGAGTGCGCAAGCGTTGAGCTCGCGTTCAACCGTGAAGAAATCCAGCAATTGATCGTCCAACTCCCTCACCTGATGTGCGCAAACGCGAGCGAGCGGATTTTTCAGCGCAGCGGTGGCTGGTGCGCCAGCGTGCGGGTGGCCTTGCTCGATGGCAACGGGAGCAGTGCCACTGAACTCAAGCAAGGGCGTTCGGCGACCTTGCTCAATTACCTGGATCACGAGCTGTTCAGCGTTCTGTCACCGGAGCTTTCCGAAGCCTGGCGAGTGCTCGCTCATCTGCCGCGATTCAACGTCGGGCTCTGCGAGCATCTGTTCGGCGCGGGCGAGGGTGGCCAATGGTTGCGAACCTTGCAGGAAATGGGCTGCTTCATCGAGCCCTGGGAAGACTCGGCAGACTGGCTGCAGGTGTTCCCGCCGCTGGCCAAGCTGGTACGCGATGATGAATGGGAGGCCGGTCGCTCGTGGCATCGTCGGGCCTGTCAGTGGTTCATCGCACAGCAAGACTGGCAAGTGGCGTTCGAGCAGGCGCTATTGGCCGAGGAGTTTGAGGTCGCGGTCAGCCTGTTGCAGCATTTCAGCTTCGAGCATTTGTTCCAGCATCAGAATGTGCCGTTGCTGCTGCGTCTGCATGAACAGCAAGGTGCCGATTTGATGTTTGGCAGCCCGCAGTTGGTCGGGTTGATCACGGCTGCATTGTTGTTCGTCGGACGCTTCGAGCAAGCGGGTGTCTGCATCGAGCAAATGGCCCGATTCGCGCCGCAACCAACGGCGACTTCGCAGCGTCAACTGGTGGCGCGCTGGCAGGCGCAGCAAGGTTGGTTGTTGCACTTGCAAGGGCATATGGAACCTGCCCGTGAGCATTTTCTCGATGCGTTGACCGAGCTTTCAGCCGTGGCCTGGCCGGCACGCTTGCTGTGTTTGTCCGGGTTGACTCAGCAAGCCTTGCTCAAGAGTGAACTCGACGTGGCTCAGGCGTTCAATCGCCAGGCGCTGTGTCTGGCGCGGGCGCAAGGGGCGCTGCTGTTCGAGGGCTTGCTGGAACTCGATCACGCGCAATTGCTGGAGCAGCGCGGTGCACCTCATCGCGCCGAAAGCCTGTTGTGCAGTATCAATGAGTTGCTTTGCGAGCAAGCCAGACATGCCACGCCACTGCTGGGACGGATTGCCCTGCGTCGGGGGCGATTGGCTCTGTGTCAGGGGCATGACGGGCAAGCTGCCGAGTTTTTCGAGTCAGGGCTTCAAATGTGTTTGTGCAGTCAGGACAAGCGCGTGTTGTACGGTTTTCTGGGACTGGCCCAAGTGGCCGCCAATCAGGGCGATTACGCTCAGGCCTTCGTCCGTTTGCGAGACGCAGAGCGAATGATGCAGCGCCAGCACATTCCCGATACCGTTTATCGCGGTGTCCTGCTGCAAGTCAGCAGTCATTTCTGGTTGCAGCAGAGCCGCCCGGAGTTGGCCCATGAAGCCCTGACACGGGTGCTGCGCCACTATCACGGACCCGACGCGCGTCAGGCGCCGCCGGCGACGCTGGAGCTGATCCCGGGTCTGGAATATCTGTTGATACTGGCCGAGGTTTATCTGGGGCAGACGCAAGCCCCTTTGGCCCGACTCGAAGCCCAATTGCAGTGGGCCCGACAGCGGGGGATGTCGGGGCTGCAAGCGCAAGTGCATCTGGTGATGGCCGAAGTTGCCTGGTTGACGGGCAATCCGTTGTCTGCCCGGCAGTCGTTGCAGGAAGGCTTGGCACTGGTCGAGCGCTGCAACTTGCAACAGGCGTTGCGAGATGTGTTGTTGCGTCAGCCACGGTTATTGGATGCTCTCGAGCTTGTCGAGTCGGGCAGTAGTCCGCTGGCGCCGGCCCTTACGCACAGCCCGTTGAGTCAACGTGAAATAGAAGTGCTCAAGTTAGTGGCCCAAGGTAACTCGAATCAGCAAATCGCCGATCAGTTGTTCATATCGTTACATACGGTAAAAACCCATGCGCGTCGGATAAATGGGAAGTTGGGCGTGGAGCGCAGAACTCAGGCGGTGGCCAAGGCGAAAGTGTTGGGGGTTGTTATTTGAAGTGTGGGTTGGCACGGTCTTGTTGTGGTTGTTTACGAATGCATACACGTTGTAGGGTGTACTTTGGTAGTGGGGGTGTTTATAAAGGTGTGAGTCGGTCCGGCTAATTTGAATTTATCTTGTCGAGTGTGTTGATCGACTTACTTCGTTATGAATGTTGAGAAATTAAATTTCTTTGGCCGCACTATCGTTTAGTCCTGCCGAAACAAATAACTGTTTCGGGTAGGCGTTGAGGAACTATTATGAGTGATCATTATTATTACAGAAATGAGCCGCGTGTCGAAGCGCTGCGTAAAGGGCATATCGCACACGCGGTACGGGTACTGCTGGGTGAGCGTTTGGCCCCACTCGGGCTTGACCCGGAAAAGACCTACATAAGTGCGGTTGATAGTCTGATTACGATGAACGTGACCTATTCGGTCAGCCTGTTCGAGGAGGCGCTGCAAAAGGTCCAGGAGAACTATCTGCCAAATTATGACACTAGCAGCGTAAATATTTTCGCTGTGCCCTATTCGTTCGAAGGCGAGCATCGCATCAAGAGTCTCGAGCTGTTGGTGTTTGAGAGGATGCTCATGAATATTGTGAAAGTATTGAACGATTGATTCGAATGGCTAATCGGCTGTCGCGCTGAGTCGATCTAATAATTTGCTGATCTGTAGCGTGCCAAAAGGAATAGTGCATGAGTGTTAATATTTTAACGAAAGTTATGGGCGATAAGGTTCAGGAAGAATTTTTACGCCCGTCGAAACGAGCAATGATTGAGCAGCTTCACCTGATCCCGGATTGGCTGCAACGCGCCAGTGAAGAGGATCGTCAGTATTACCTGGACACTGAACAGTCCCTGACAAAAAAAGAGCAAGCGCTGGATATACTGTTGAGGGAAATGAAATCCCTCAAGGATTTCGTGAATTTCCATGTCCGGGAGATTGTCAGAACTGAAACCGACGAACTTATCGACCCGGATCAGGTTTTCGTCAACGCTCGCCATACATTCTACGTGGGACAGCAAAAGGTTATTCAATGTAATCGCCTGACCCTGTCCGAGTTTGTGCTCAACGGTGCCTATGATGCGGCCACTGTTCCACTGGAGATCACCCTTGAAGGTGAAACACTGCCGGCGGGCTTGACCAGGCAATTTCTCTTGGAGGATCTGAGAGACACTAGTCTTCGTTCGGCATATGCCATTCTTTTTGAAGAAAAATACCGTAATGAAGCGGTGCTGCAAGCCCTGCAATCTGTGTTGGAAAGTCGCACGGCACTAAGTGCGTTCAGCGCAAAACTGCAGGGGCATATCAGCGACGAGAGCCTCAAGATTGTCGATCGGGCTAGCCAGAATGCAGAAAACTATTCGCTGGGAGCTCTTTCGTTCGAAGGCTGGAAACATGCCTTCCAGGGGATGATTGTCTATTGCGGGCCGGAAGGTGAAGGCGGTACTTGCGTCCTCTATGCGCCGGAAGCCCCCGGGGGCAGGATCTGGTACGAATTTGCAAGCATCAGGCAATTGAATTTTCACCTGTTTGAGTGGACGACTCAGCCAGTGGGACGCAGCTATCTGAGTCGACAATCTCACGCCAGTGAGCGAGGGCTCACCGATGCGTACATGAGGCGTGTTCTGGAGCTGCCGAGTCAGTGGCGCGGCATCCAGCGCAGCCCTTGGCCGTCGGTCGGTGCCGGTGTATTACGTCAAGGTGTGTTGCTCAATGTCGGTTGGCTTCGGGGCGAAATGGAGGCGGTCATTCCCGCCGGTTATCGCTCGGCCTCGTCCTACCAACGGCAGTATTTCGCCCGGTTGAACACTGAGCTTAAAGCATTGACACGGCTTGCCACCCGCGAGGCGGCGCTGATCAGCTACGAGAGGTTTGCGTTCAACCTCATTAAACGGAAGGTTGAAGATGTTCTGGCGGAAAACGGTGTAACCATCGCCGTGAACCCTGATCTGATGACGGTGGAGCTGGACGAGTCGCAAGAGATGACCTTGTCTCAACTCATCATCAAGGAGCATCACATTACGGAGGACAGCGGGCCGATACATAACCCGGGAATCTATCCAAGGCTCCGTTTGTCAGATGGCCATCCAGCCATTTCCGATCAGTTGATGTCCGACGTGTTGATGCAATACATCGTGGGCTGGTCGAAGACGTTGCGTCCGGGCGAAAAATATATCGACATGCTGTCCGCGGACTATCTGGATGAAAATGCGCCTGGCTACGCGCTGAAACGCGATGTGTATGTAAACGTGCAACTGCACGAAATGCAGCGCGCCGCGTTAGCGGAATTCTTCAGCGGCAGACTGACCAGGCAACAAAGTGGGGATATCGAAAGGGCCATTGATCGGTTGCGCGAGCCGGAGCCCTCCGATCGGTGGGACTACGAAGAGCCTGAATCTCCTCAACGCAACGGTGTGTACACGTTTCATCTGGAAGGCCGCAGGATTGAGGGCGTTTATGTTTTCCGCACGATGAACAAGGGTGTGGCCAAGGACTTGTTGTATACCCCTTATGCCCCGGATGACCGATGGTTTCGACCGCTGACCGAGTTCGCCAGGTCGGTGAAAGTGAAATGTTTAGGCAGTTATTACTGCAAGCGCGCCAAGTTCACCGACCAGCGGGTGGTCAACGCTTACATCGAACAGGTACAACGCAGCAGTGCCGACGTCGAACCGCCGCGACTGCAATTTGATAGCCGTGTGCGTGATTTTTCTCGCTCTTACACCAATATGATCGGCCAGATCATTGACGGTGTAGATGCCCAGACCACGAGTCTCATCGAGATTGTCGGCAAACTGGCCTACGACGCTGCAGTAGCAGCAGTCACCGTTGTAGGCTGTGTGTTCCCACCGATCGGTTTTGGGCTGAGCGCCGTGGTGATGGCAAAAGGCGTGTTTGATGGAGCCAGGGCTTATCACGAAGGTGATTATAAGGCGCTGTTTGCAAGCTACCTGGATTGCATGCTGGAACTGGCCACGATGCGCATCGGCAAGTTGGGGTTCTCGCCCGTGCAAAAGGCAATTGCCAAGCGGTTAGGCGATGCGAATACCTGCTTGAACGTTGTCTCCGCGTGCAGTGGAACAACAGTGGATCTGGCGGTGATGACCGCATTGATGAAGGAAGCGCTCGAGGAGCCTGAGTCCAGCGAGCAGACGCTGCTGGCGTAAACCCAGGCGTTCAGCGCCGAACGATTTAACCGATAGCGGTGGCGGGCTCATAGCCCATCCGCCAACTCACGGCCCGGGTCGCCGCCAGCAGTCGCTGCGCCGCCGGGCCGTTTTCGTCGGCGTGAAACAATGAGGTCGGGCCGACGATGGTCAGCACCGCCGCTACTTGGCCGACAGCGTTGAATACCGGTGCGGACAATGCGTCCACTCCCGGCATCAAGAGTCCATGCACATGATGCAAACCGCGTTCGCGGATCTGTTCACACAAGGTTGCGTAGGTCTGGTTATCAGCCAGCGGATGGGCAGCCGTTGCCTGCAATTCCAGTTCCCGTAACTCAACGGTTTCACGGTTCGGCAAATACGCGCTGAACACCAGGCCCGTGGACGAACTGAGCAGCGGCAGCACCGAGCCCAGTTGCGTTACCACCGTCACTGCCCGCACCGCCGGTTCGATATGCACCACGGTGGCGCCCTGGTTACCCCATACCGCGAGGAAACAGGTTTCGTTCAGATCGTCACGTAACTCGGCCAGTGGCAGGGCGGCGACTTTCAGCACGTCCATACTGTTTAAAGCGGCCAGGCCAACGCGCAAGGCTTCGCGGCCGAGGCCGTAATGGTTGGTGGCGGTGTTTTGTTCGGCAAACCCGCTGGCAATCAGCGCCTGCAAATAGCGGTGAACCTTGCTCGCCGGCATCTGCACGTGTTCGGCCAGGCGCGACAACGACGTCGACGGCGACAACTCGGCCAGGGCCTTGAGGATGTCGGTGCCGACCTCGGCCGAGCGGACTTTCTGTTTACCGTTGTCGGCTGTGCTGCTACGCGGCTTTTCCATGGAGGCGGTGTGATCCCGGGACGAATGGGCGTCTTTATAGCTTGACGGTCAATACCAATCAAATTACGTTAAGCGTAATCGAATTACGATAAAAATAACCCAGGCGTGCCGAGACTTCTGAAAGGGAGCCGTGGGCCACCGCCTACTCCCTGTTCAGGAGGCTCCATGAACCTTGATTCAACGGCGCCAGCGCTGGTTTACCAGTCAGGCTTCGGTAACGAATTCAGCAGTGAAGCGCTGCCCGGCGCACTGCCTGTCGGCCAGAACTCCCCGCAAAAAGCCCCTTACGGTCTCTACACCGAACTGTTCTCCGGTACTGCGTTCACCATGGCGCGCAGTGAAGCGCGACGCACCTGGATGTACCGCATTCAGCCGTCGGCCAATCACCCGGCATTCGTCAAGCTGGAACGGCAATTGGCCGGCGGTTCGCTGGGCGAAGTAACGCCCAATCGCCTGCGCTGGAACCCGTTGGACATTCCTGCCGAACCGACTGATTTCATCGACGGTCTGGTGCGCATGGCGGCTAACTCGGGTTCGGAAAAACCGGCCGGCATCAGCATTTATCACTACCGTGCCAATCGCTCGATGGAACGGGTGTTCTTCAACGCCGATGGCGAGTGGTTGCTGGTGCCAGAGTCGGGTCGGTTGCGCATCGCCACCGAACTCGGTGTGCTGGAGCTGGAGCCGCTGGAAATCGCCGTGCTGCCACGCGGTTTGAAGTTCCGCATCGAACTGCTCGACCCGCAAGCCCGTGGCTACCTGGCCGAGAACCATGGCGCGCCACTGCGTCTGCCGGACCTCGGGCCGATTGGCAGTAACGGTCTGGCCAATCCACGGGACTTCCTGACCCCGGTCGCGCAGTACGAAGACCTCAAGCAGCCGACCACCCTGGTGCAGAAATTCCTCGGTGAGTTGTGGGGTTGTGAGCTCGACCATTCGCCGCTGAACGTGGTCGCCTGGCACGGTAATAATGTGCCGTACAAATATGACCTGCGCCGCTTCAACACCATCGGTACGGTCAGCTTCGATCATCCGGATCCGTCGATCTTCACCGTGCTGACGTCGCCGACCAGCGTCCACGGTTTGGCCAACCTCGATTTCGTGATCTTCCCGCCGCGCTGGATGGTTGCCGAAAACACCTTCCGTCCACCGTGGTTCCACCGCAACCTGATGAACGAATTCATGGGCCTGATCCAGGGCACCTACGATGCCAAGGCCGAAGGTTTCCTGCCGGGCGGTGCGTCGCTGCACAGTTGCATGAGTGCCCATGGCCCGGACGGCGAAACCTGCACCAAGGCGATCAATGCCGAGCTTGCGCCAAGCAAAATCGACAACACCATGGCCTTCATGTTCGAGACCAGCCAGGTGTTGCGTCCAAGCCGCTTTGCCCTTGATTGCCCGCAACTGCAAAACAACTACGATGCTTGCTGGGCCTCGTTGCCTGCCACTTTCAATCCGAATCGGAGATAACCCATGACTCAGACCACCCCCACTCGTAGCTGGGTTGCCTCCGCCAACGGCCACGCCGACTTCCCGCTGCAAAACCTGCCGCTGGGTGTGTTCAGCACCCAGGGTTCGGCGCCGCGCAGCGGTGTGGCGATCGGCGAGCATATTTTCGATCTGCAAGCGGCGCTCGAAGCCGGTCTGTTTGACGGTGCTGCGCGCGCGGCAGTCGAAGCCACCCGTGGCGGTCAGTTGAATGCGTTCTTCGACCTCGGTCGTGGTGCCCGCGTGGCCCTGCGTGAGCGTCTGCTGGAACTGTTCGCTGAAGGCAGCACCCTGCACGGCAAGATCGAAGCCCAAGGCGCAAAACTGCTGCCATTGGCCGCCGATTGCCAGATGCACCTGCCGGCGAAGATCAACGACTACACCGACTTCTACGTCGGCATCGAGCACGCGCAGAACGTCGGCAAGCTGTTCCGTCCGGACAACCCCCTGCTGCCGAACTACAAGTACGTGCCGATCGGTTACCACGGCCGTGCGTCGACCATTCGCCCGTCCGGCACCGGCGTGCGTCGTCCGAAAGGCCAGACCCTGCCAGCCGGTCAGACCGAGCCAACGTTCGGCCCGTGTGCGCGTCTGGACTATGAGCTGGAACTGGGCATCTGGATCGGTCAGGGCAATGAGATGGGTGATTCAATTGCCATCGGCGACGCCGCCGAGCACATCGCCGGTTTCTGCCTGCTCAACGACTGGTCGGCGCGCGACATCCAGGCCTGGGAATACCAGCCACTGGGGCCATTCCTGTCGAAAAGCTTCATCACCAGCATCTCGCCATGGGTCGTCACCGCTGAAGCGCTGGAGCCGTTCCGCCGCGCCCAACCGGCGCGTCCCGAGGGCGATCCGCAGCCGCTGCCATACCTGTTCGACAAACGCGATCAGGCCGCTGGTGCCTTTGATATCGAACTGGAAGTGCTGCTGCTCACCGAAGCCATGCGCGAACAGAACCTGCCAGCCCATCGCCTGACGCTGAGCAACACCCAGCACATGTACTGGACCGTGGCACAACTGGTCGCGCACCACAGCGTCAACGGTTGCCAGTTGCAGGCCGGTGACCTGTTTGGTTCGGGCACCTTGTCGGGGCCGGAAAACGGTCAGTTCGGCAGCCTGCTGGAAATCACCGAAGGCGGTAAAAAGCCGATCGAACTGGCTTCGGGCGAGGTGCGCAAGTTCCTTGAAGACGGCGACGAAATCATCCTGCGCGCACGCTGCAACCGTGACGGTTTCGCCTCCATTGGTTTCGGCGAATGCCGTGGCAAAATCCTGCCAGCACGCTAAGAGGTTCAGGCTATGGAACTCTTTACCTACTATCGCTCGACGTCGTCCTTTCGGGTGCGCATTGCCCTGGCACTCAAAGGGCTGGATTACCAGGCGCAGCCGATCAATCTGATCGCGCCGCAGGGTGGCGAACACCAGCAACCGGCTTATCTGCAGATCAATCCGCAAGGCCGGGTGCCGGCCTTGCGCACCGATGAAGGCGAGTTGCTGATTCAGTCCCCGGCGATTATCGAGTACCTGGAAGAGCGTTACCCGCAGGTGCCGCTATTGTCCAAGGACCTGGCCAAACGCGCGCACGAGCGAGCGGTGGCGGCGTTGATCGGTTGCGACATTCATCCGCTGCACAACGTCAGCGTGCTCAATCAGCTGCGCCAACTCGGTCATGATGAGCCGCAGGTGGTGCAGTGGATCGGCCACTGGATCACTCAGGGGCTGGCGGCAGTCGAGCACTTGATTGGTGACGACGGTTACTGTTTCGGCAGCGCGCCGGGGTTGGCGGATGTCTACCTGATCCCGCAGCTGTATGCGGCCGAGCGCTTCAATATCTCCCTTGAGGCTTATCCGCGGATTCGCCGGGTGGCGGCGCTGGCGGCGCAGCATCCGGCCTTCCTCAAGGCGCATCCGGCGAATCAGCCCGATACCCCGAAGTAACGCCAAACCCTGTGGGAGCAAGCTTGCTCCCACAGGGTTTGCGCCTTATCCCGCTTGCCGACCTTAGTTGAACTCATCCCCGATCGGATACCGGCTGGCGTTTAGGCTTTCCTTGATCTTGCGCAAGTGCGGCTGGAAGTCGACGCCGCGGCGCAGGGTCATGCCGGTGGCAAGCACGTCGAGCACCGTCAGCTGGATGATCCGCGAAGTCATTGGCATGTAGATGTCGGTGTCTTCCGGCAGCGGGATATTCAGGCTCAAGGTGCTGGCCTTGGCCAGTGGCGAACCCTCGGCCGTCAGACCGAGCACCGAAGCACCGTTCTCGCGGGCAATGCGCGCCACTTCCACCAGTTCGCGGGTGCGCCCGGTGTAGGAAATGATCACGAACAGCTCGCCCGTGTGCGCCACCGAGGCAATCATCCGCTGCATCAGCACGTCCGCATGGGCGGTGACCGCCAGGTTGAAGCGGAAGAACTTGTGCTGTGCATCCAGCGCCACCGGAGCTGACGCACCGAGGCCGAAGAAGTGGATCTGCCGGGCCTGGATCAGCAAATCCACGGCGCGACTGATCAGGTTCGGGTCCAGTGCCTGACAGGCGCTGTCCAGCGATGCGATGGCGCTGCCAAAGATTTTCTGGGTGTAGGCTTCAGGGTTATCGTCGGCTTCCACCGCGCGGCTGACATACGCCGCGCCGCTGGCCAGGCTTTGGGCCAGTTGCAGTTTGAGTTCCGGGTAGCCACTGACACCGAACGAACGGCAGAAACGGTTGACCGTCGGCTCGCTGACCGAGGCGGCCTGGGCGAGGGCGGCAATACTGAAGCGAGTGGCCTGCTGTGGGTTGAGCAGGATCACTTCGGCGACCTTGCGTTCGGCCTTGTTCAGGTCTGCAAGGCGATTCTGGATTTGTTCCAGTAAATTTCGCACGCGGTCCATACAGGTTCCTTAGGTCGGCTATGCAGATTGGGCCCGTGTAGCGGCCCATAATGGTGGCCTATCCTACTGATGGCCCCGACCGACCACCACTCGGAATCTGTATTTTTGAAAAATGTTGTGGTTATTACTACATTTTTCCTTGAGCGATGCCTTAAAAAAAGGTATTTGTAGCTTAACTTGATAAAAGAACAAACATCATGCCTTCGATTACGGTTGAACCGTGCACCTTTGCCTTGTTCGGCGCCTTGGGCGATCTGGCCCTGCGCAAGCTGTTTCCTGCCTTGTACCAACTCGATGGTGCCGACCTGCTGCATGAGGACACGCGCATTATCGCACTGGCCCGTGAACCGGGCACCGAGCAAGAGCATCTGGCCCTTATTGCCAGCGAGCTGCGCCATTACGTCGATGCCAAGGAGCTCGACGAAACCGTGGTCGAACGCTTCCTGGCACGCCTGACGTACCTGCATGTCGACTTTCTCAAGTCTGACGACTACGTCGCTCTGGCCGAACTGGCTGGCACGGCGCAGCGGATGATTGCCTACTTCGCGACGCCTGCTGCGGTGTATGGCGCGATTTGCGAAAACCTGGCAAAGGTTGGTCTGAGCGAAAACACCCGCGTGGTGCTGGAAAAGCCGATCGGTTCGGACCTCGAGTCGTCGCGCAAGGTCAACGACGCGGTGGCGCGGTACTTCCCGGAAAACCGCACTTACCGCATCGACCACTACCTGGGCAAAGAGACGGTCCAGAACCTGATCGCCCTGCGTTTCGCCAACAGCCTGTTCGAAACCCAGTGGAACCAGAATTACATTTCCCACGTGGAAATCACCGTCGCCGAGAAGGTCGGGATCGAAGGCCGCTGGGGTTACTTCGACAAGGCCGGCCAGCTGCGGGACATGATTCAGAACCACCTGTTGCAGCTGCTGTGCCTGATCGCCATGGACCCGCCGGCGGATCTCTCGGCCGACAGCATCCGTGACGAGAAAGTCAAAGTGCTCAAGGCGCTGGCGCCGATCAGCCCCGAAGGTCTGACTACCCAAGTGGTGCGCGGCCAGTACATTGCCGGTCACAGCGAAGGCAAGTCGGTGCCGGGTTACCTGGAGGAAGAGAACTCCAACACTCAGAGCGATACCGAAACCTTCGTCGCCCTGCGTGCCGACATCCGCAACTGGCGTTGGGCGGGCGTGCCATTTTACCTGCGCACGGGCAAGCGGATGCCGCAAAAGCTGTCGCAGATCGTCATCCACTTCAAGGAACCGTCGCACTACATCTTCGCCCCCGAGCAGCGCTTGCAGATCAGCAACAAACTGATCATCCGCCTGCAACCGGACGAAGGTATTTCCTTGCGCGTGATGACCAAGGAACAAGGCCTGGACAAGGGCATGCAGCTGCGCAGCGGTCCGTTGCAGCTGAATTTTTCCGATACCTATCGCAGTGCGCGGATCCCCGATGCCTACGAGCGGTTGTTGCTGGAAGTGATGCGTGGCAATCAGAACCTGTTTGTCCGTAAAGATGAAATCGAAGCCGCGTGGAAGTGGTGTGACCAGTTGATCGCCGGGTGGAAGAAGTCCGGTGATGCGCCCAAGCCTTATGCGGCGGGCTCCTGGGGACCGATGAGCTCCATTGCACTGATCACGCGGGACGGGAGGTCGTGGTATGGCGATATCTGAATTCAAACTGCCTCGGGGCGTCAGCGCTCATGAGTTTCGCAGCCCGGTGTTGCTGGCCGAAGGCCTGGCACTGAAGGTGGCCAAGCAACTGAGCGACGCAATTGAAGCTCGGGGTACCGCGACGCTGGTAGTGTCCGGCGGACGCAGCCCGGTGGCGTTTTTCCAGCACTTGGCCAAACAGACGCTGGACTGGTCGAATGTGGTCGTCAGCCTCGCCGACGAACGCTGGGTACCCGTGGAGCACGCCGACAGCAATGCCGGTCTGCTCAAGCGGTACCTGTTGCAAGGCCCGGCGGCCCAGGCGCAGTTCCTCAGCCTCTATAGCGCCACCGCCAACCTTGAACAGGCTGCCGAGCAGGCCGACCGCTTGCTCGCCGAGTTGCCGGCGATCGACGTGCTGGTGCTGGGGATGGGCGACGACGGTCACACCGCCTCGCTGTTCCCCAACAGCCCGAATCTTGGCGACGCCTTGCAGGCCGACGGCACGCGCCGTTGCTGGCCGATGCTGGCGCCGACCGTGCCGCATCAGCGCCTGACCATGAGTCGTGCACTGCTGGCCTCGGCACAGTTCACCGTGCTATCGATTTCCGGTCAGTCCAAGCTGACCACCCTGAGTGCCGCACTGGCGGGTGACGATGTCGCCGCAATGCCGATTCGCGCGTTTCTGCAACCCACGTTAGAGATTTACTGGTGCCCATGAGCCAAGGATCAGCCGCTATGACAAACACTCAACCGACCGTTTCCATGGCGGACAAAGTTGCCCTGATCGACAGCCTTTGCGTCAAGGCGCGAATTCTGCCGGTGATCACCATTGCCCGTGAACAAGACATTCTGCCGCTGGCCGATGCCCTTGCAGCGGGTGGGTTGACGGCCCTGGAAGTGACCCTGCGTTCGCAGTTCGGCCTCAAGGCCATCCAGATTCTGCGTGAGCAGCGTCCGGAGCTGGTCACCGGTGCCGGCACCGTGCTCGATCGCAACATGCTGGCCGCCGCTGAAGCCGCCGGTTCGCAGTTCATCGTGACCCCAGGCATTACCCGTGACCTGCTGGAAGCCAGCGTTGCCAGCCCGATTCCATTGTTGCCGGGCATCAGCAACGCCTCCGGCATCATGGAGGGCTACGCCCTGGGCTATCGCCGCTTCAAGCTGTTCCCGGCGGAAGTCAGCGGTGGTGTGGCAGCGATCAAAGCCCTTGGCGGCCCCTTCGGCGAAGTGCGCTTCTGCCCGACTGGCGGCGTTGGCCCAGCCAACATCAAGAGCTACATGGCGCTGAAAAACGTGATGTGCGTCGGCGGTAGCTGGATGCTTGATCCGGAGTGGATCAAGAACGGCGACTGGGCACGTATCCAGGAGTGCACCGCCGAGGCGCTGGCCCTGCTGGACTGATTGGTTTTACCGGCTTTTTTTACCCTGAATCGTTGTAGTTGTGTTCTACGGCTTTACGGCGCACTTGGTCAGTGCGCCGTTTTTTTTTGCCTACAGAAAAGTGGCAGCCCTTCAGGGGCATAGGTATCTACGAGTTTTTTTGCTCTAACCCCCCGTAGCAGCTGTCGAGCCTGCGAGGCTGCGTTCGGCCGCGGAGCGGTCGTAAAATCAGGCGGCGCGTTCTTCCAGGCAAACCGCGTACGCAGGGTTTGCGAGGACTTCGTCCTCGAACGCAGCCTCGCAGGCTCGACAGCTGCTACGGGTGTTGTATACATAGTTACCGCAACCCACCCCGGAGATCTCTTTATCCTTCGAGCAACTTATGGAGGAGAGCGACTCATGGAAGAACACGCAACAACCAACACAACCGAGCCAGTCTGTTTATTGGCCCCGAGCAGATTGCCGGCCCGTACTTCAGAAACCCCAGGTTGATCCGAAGGAACATCAGTGAAGGCGCCAGCGGCATTCCTTTGCTGCTCAAGCTGAATATTGTCGACGTCAGCAACTGCGAGCCGGTAACGGATGCTCTCGTGGACATCTGGCAATGCAATGCGCGAGGGGCCTATTCGGGCTGGAGCAAGGTCGATCCGGATAAAGAGGTCGATGTCGGCGACATCGGCTCGGTTCCGCGTACCGATGACGACACTTATTTGCGCGGTGGGCAATTCACCGACCGCAAAGGCATCGTCAGGTTTACCACGATTTATCCGGGATTCTATGCAGGGCGCAGCGTGCATATTCACGTTGCCGTGCGAATCGTTTCCGGCAGTAATTACCTGGATGCACGGCACGTGGCCTGGGTCGGCCAACTGTACCTTCCCGAGGTGACATCGCGTTCGGTACTGAATGCCAAAGACTATAGCGGGCGGAGTATTTCGCCGCTGCGCAACGATCAGGACGAGCTCTTTACCCAGATGCATGGGGAAGACTCGATACTGAAAATCCACACCATTGCCCGTGATTCCTGGGAAGACGGATATTTCGGGCAGTTGATCATTGGTATCGACAAGCGCGCGATGTCTGCACAGATCAAACCCGAAGACTTCGACATCTACACCGTGTGAACACCAGGGTTCGTGGTCAATCCCTGGTGTTCATCGCTTCAAACCAGTTCGATCAGGGCCTGCGCCACCAGGCGCATTTCCTGTGCAGTGCTGGTCAGGCCGGGAGTGATGCGAATACAGCTGCCGCACGCCGAACCGCTGCGGGCCACGGTGAACAGGTTGTAGTCGTTGAGCAGTCGGTCGACCATCGCTTGTTGGTCGGCCTGCCGGGTGAAACGCATCGAGGTGATGCCGCAATACAGTCGCGGGTCATCCGGGGTCATGACTTCAATGCCCGGCACGTCGCGAACGGCCTCGACCCACAGATTGCGCAGGTAATTGAGCCGCGCACCTTTGGCTGCCGCGCCACCGATGGAATAGTGTTCTTCGAACACCAGCGGCAACGTCAGCAACGCCGGAATGTTTGGTGTGCTGTAAGGCGTGCGCGAGCGGATATCGGTGACCGGAAAATGAAATTCGCCCATGTCGGGATCAATATCGGCCAGACGCTGTGGCGCTATGTAGATAAAACCCAGGGTCAGCGGTGCACCGATCCATTTGTGCAGGTTGTAGCCGGCAAAAGAGATACCCAGTTCATCGAGGTTGAATTCGATCTGGCCGAGGGCGTGGGCACCGTCGAGGATCACATCGATCCCGTGCTCTTTGGCCGCCGCGGCAATCGCCTTGACCGGCATCACCAGACCGGTGCGATGGGTGACGTGGGTCAGCGCCATCAGCTTGAGCCCTGGATAACGTACGAACGCCTCGCGGTAACTCGTCACCAATGACTCGAAGCTGGCTGGATGGGAGTGTTCGATCTCGATCACTTCGACACCGCGATGGCGTGCCAGCCAGCGCATCGCACTTTTGACCGTGTCGTATTCCAGGTCGCAGAGCAGCACCTGATCGCCCGGCTGCAAACCGTTGTAGTTGCGAATCAGCGATTGCAGCGCGTCCGAGGCGCTGCGGGTCAGGGCAACCGCTTCGGCGGGTACCCGTAAGAGCTCGGCCAGCTGCCCGCGTATTTCCACGCTTTCGAGCTTTTCGAAGCGCTGGCGCACATACACCGAGTTGCTGCGGTTGATGAGTTCTATGTTGCGCTGGTATTCCTCGATCACGGTGCGCGACATGCGGCCGAAGTAACCGTTTTCCAGGTTGATCGGACCTGGCTGGACTTCATAGCGGTCGGCAAACGTCTGCCAAAAAGCTTCATCAAGGGCGCGGCGAGTATTTTCGGGCATAGGGGCGACTCGTTCCGTGGGTCAGTGGCGAGGTTTGGGTTTGCCATGTTTGGCGCGCAGCGGGTCGAGCAAGTCGGACAGGCCGTTGTGATCGATTTCCTGCATCAGGGCCAACAAGCCACCCAGTTCACCGTGGGGAAAACCCTCGCGGGCGAACCAGTTCAGGTATTGGCCGGGCAGGTCGGCAATGATGCGACCCTTGTATTTGCCGAAGGGCATTTCGCGGGTGACCAGCAGTTCGAGCTTTTCGGGATTCATCGATCAGTCGTCTTGATTCAAACAGTCTGGAAAATACAGGCATTCTGCAGGCAGGCCAATTGACAGATCATGCAAAAAAACCGGATACAGATTTTCTGTGTCAGGGGGGATTTGCATCGTTGTTGAGCCGACCCCAAGTCTCTGGTCGTCGGCAAGTACGAAGAAAAAACGCCAGTCAGTTAAGCGTGGGTGGCCCCAAAAGATCGCAGCCTGCGGCAGCTCCTACGGATTTCGTACGGCTTCGACTGGTCGGCGTAGGAGCTGCCGCAGGCTGCGATCTTTTGGGGGCTTGTGATCAGCCGATGCTTATCGCGGGCAGTGTCGGCAAGGTCACGGTCTGTTGCTTGCGCGGCGCGAGGATCTCGGCCTCGCCATCCACTACCAGCTCATCGCGCTGGTTGAATACCCGCGTGGCGATGCGCACGCGGAACTTCGGCAGTTTCTCGAGGATTTCCAGGCGTACGGTCAGGGTGTCGCCGATTTTAACCGGCTTCTGAAAGCTCATTTGCTGACCGATATAAATAGTCCCCGGCCCAGGCAACTCGCAGGCGACGGCAGCGCTGATCAGTGCACCGCTGAACATGCCGTGGGCGATGCGTTCCTTGAACATGCTCGCTGCCGCAAACTCGGCGTCCAGGTGCACCGGGTTGTGGTCGCCGGACATCGCTGCGAACAGCTGTATGTCGCGCTCTTCGACGGTCTTGCTGTAGCTGGCGGTCTGGCCGACTTCGAGGGCTTCGTAAGGGGTATTGGTAACCTGGGTCATGTGTCTTGAATCCTGTGACGAGTTAAGTGAAATAACCAAACATTATTCGGTTCTGGGCGGTCGGCGATGGCTCAGTGCCTGGGCCAGCCATTTGAGCAGGTCCGCGGTCACTTCATCGCGGTTGCTCTCGTTGAACAGTTCGTGCCGGGCCTGCGGGTAGATGTTCAGTTGCATGCACTGGCTGCCGGCATCGCGCAGCGCGTCGGCCAGAGCCTTGAGACGTTTGCCTTCGCTCACCGGATCACATTCACCACCGATCACCAGCAACGGCAGGCCCGGATCGATCTCTGCGAGATTGGACGCTTTGCTGATTTGCTGCAAGCCGCCGAGCAGGTCGATCCACAGTTGGTTGGTACAACGGTAGCCGCAGAGCGGATCCTGGACGTACTTGTCGACTTCGTCCGGGTCGCGGCTGAGCCAGTCGAATGCAGTGCGATGGGGCTTGAAGGCCTTGTTGAATGAACCGAACGACAACCATTCGATCAATGCACTGCGACCGGTAGCGCCCTGGCGCCAGCGTTCGAAACGCGCAATCAGGCCCGCCACGCGGTACAGCGCCACCGGCTGGAAGTTCGAGCCACTGAGCACCGCGCCGTACAGGCTGGCACTGTGATGCAGCAGGTACGCCTGGGCGATGTAGCTGCCCATGCTGTGGCCAAACAGCACGATAGGTATGCCCGGATGGTGTTGGCCGATGTGTTGGTTAAGGCTGGCCAGGTCGCCGACCACTTTGCACCAACCGTCGTTGTCCGCGAAATGCCCGAGCACGCCGTGTTCGGCGGTTTTGCCATGGCCGCGCTGGTCCAGCGCATAGACGCCGTAACCCTCGGCACATAAAGCCTGCGCCAGCCGCGCATAACGGCCGCTGTGTTCAGCCATGCCGTGGGACAGCAGAATCACCGCCTTTAGCGGGCCTTCAGGCAGCCACTGGTTGACGAAAAGTCGACTGTGGTCACTCGCGTTCAACCAGAAAGTGTCGTGGATCATGGCGATTCCTTTGCACGGTTTTGTTTAGGCGCGGCGTCGTTGCATTGTATAGCTCATCAACCGCTGGGCGTGCGATGCGGGTGTCCCTCAGCAGCAAGATTCACACTATCAATGAAGCTGGTGCGTATATTTGCCTGAATCACCATAACTGCTAGTGTCCCAGAAGCCCCGCTTTTCAGCGTCACAGAGATGCGGCCCGGATTCGCTCAGGTAAAGAGGACAAGAACAATGCAACCTGATTTCTGGAATGACAAACGCCCGGCCGGCGTACCCAATGATATCGATCTGGGTGCCTACAAGTCGGTGATCGAGGTGTTCGAGCGTTCCTGCAAGAAATTTGCTGACCGTCCGGCGTTCAGCAACATGGGCGTGACGCTCACCTATGCTGAACTGGAGCGCTACAGCGCGGCTTTCGCGGGCTACCTGCAAACACAGACCGACCTGGTGCCCGGCGACCGCATCGCGGTGCAGATGCCCAATGTCCTGCATTACCCGATCGCCGTGTTCGGCGCGCTGCGGGCTGGTCTGATTGTGGTCAACACCAACCCCCTGTACACCGCGCGTGAGATGCGTCACCAGTTCAAGGATTCTGGTGCCCGGGCGCTGGTGTACCTGAACATGTTCGGGCAGAAGGTCCAGGAAGTGCTGCCCGACACCGAAATTCAGTACCTGATCGAAGCGAAGATGGGCGACCTGATGCCGACAGCCAAGGGTTGGCTGATCAATACCGTGGTCGACAAGGTCAAGAAGATGGTGCCGGCCTACGACCTGCCGCAGGCGATTTCCTTCAAGAGCGCGTTGCGCCTGGGCCGAGGTCAGAGCATCAAGCCAATGAAGGTCGGCCTCGACGATGTCGCCGTGCTGCAATACACCGGCGGCACCACCGGGCTGGCCAAGGGCGCGATGCTGACCCACGGCAACCTGGTTGCCAACATGCAGCAGGCCCACGCCTGTCTTGGCCAGTTCGGCAGCGATGGCAAACCGCTGCTGCGTGAAGGTCAGGAAGTGATGATCGCGCCGCTGCCGCTGTACCACATCTATGCCTTCACGGCGAATTGCATGTGCATGATGGTCACCGGTAACCACAACGTGCTGATCACCAATCCACGGGACATCGCCGGCTTTATCAAAGAGCTGAAAAACTGGCGGTTCTCGGCGCTGCTGGGGCTCAACACACTGTTCGTCGCGCTGATGGATCATCCGGACTTCAAGACCCTGGACTTCTCCAGCCTTAAACTCACCAACTCCGGCGGCACCGCGCTGGTCAAGGCCACCGCCGAACGTTGGGAGCAGATGACCGGTTGCCGGATCACCGAAGGCTACGGTTTGACCGAAACCTCGCCGGTGGCCTGCACCAACCCGTATGGCGACAAGTCGCGTATTGGTACAGTCGGCCTGCCGGTGCCGGGCACCACATTGAAAGTCATCAACGACGAAGGCGTCGAGCAGCCTCTGGGTGAGCGCGGCGAGCTCTGCATCAAGGGCCCGCAAATCATGAAAGGCTACTGGCAGAAACCCGAAGCCACTACCGAAGTGCTGGATGCCGAGGGTTGGTTCAAGTCCGGCGACATCGCGGTGATCGACCCGGACGGGTTTGTACGGATTGTCGATCGCAAGAAAGACATGATCATCGTCTCGGGTTTCAACGTGTACCCGAACGAGATCGAGGATGTGGTCATGGCGCACCCGAAGGTCGCGAACTGCGCGGTGATCGGCGTGCCGGACGAACGTTCCGGGGAAGCAGTGAAACTCTTCGTGGTGGCGCGTGAAGCAGGTATCAGCCTTGAAGAACTGAAGGCCTACTGCAAGGAAAACTTCACCGCCTACAAGGTGCCCAAGCACATCGTGCTGCGTGATTCGCTGCCGATGACGCCGGTGGGCAAGATATTGCGGCGGGAGTTGCGCGATATCGCCTGACAGATCGTAGGCGGAGGCGATCCGAAAAGATCGCAGCCTTCGGCAGCTCCTACGTGCGGTGCGTACGTGCAGGAGCTGGCGAAGCCTGCGATCTTTTTCGTTTGAGAGACCCATTCCAGAGGGTTCAAAAGATCGTATAGAACCTTTACTCTAAAATTGACTATTAAATTGTCATGAGTCATTAAAGTGACTGTAGGGGCTTTCTTTGGCTCTAGTAGGGCCTTGGCAAAGCTGCTACTCTCGGCGCGCTTTGTGACTTCTCGGCTTATGTAAAAGCCGGATTCACTAATAAAAAACACACACCAATAATAATCGCATCAAATGCGGTGAAGAATTCGCGTTGCTGAGGAGTGGGCTTCCATGATCGAAGACTTTTGGAAGGATAAGTACCCAGCTGGAATTGCTGCCGACATCAATCCAGACGAGTATCCGAATATTCAGGCAGTGTTAAAGCAGTCCTGCCAACGCTTCGCCAACAAACCGGCCTTTAGTAACCTCGGCAAGACACTCACCTACGGTGAGCTGTACGAATTGTCGGGTGCTTTTGCGGCTTACCTGCAACAGCATACCGATTTGCAGCCGGGCGATCGAATCGCCGTGCAACTGCCAAACCTTCTGCAGTACCCGGTCGCCGTGTTTGGTGCTATCCGCGCCGGCTTGATCGTGGTCAACACCAACCCGCTGTACACCGCGCGGGAAATGGAACACCAATTCAACGATTCCGGCGCCAAGGCGCTGGTTTGCCTGGCGAACATGGCGCACTTGGCCGAAGCCGTGGTGCCCAAGACGGGCGTCAAGCACGTCATCGTCACCGAAGTGGCCGACCTGCTGCCACCGCTCAAGCGCCTGCTGATCAACAGCGTCATCAAGTACGTGAAGAAGATGGTCCCGGCATTCCATCTGCCCAAGGCCGTCAAGTTCAATAACGTGTTGAGCAAAGGCCACGGCCAGCCCGTGACCGAAGCCAATCCGGCCAGCAGCGACGTTGCCGTGCTGCAATACACCGGCGGTACCACCGGCGTGGCCAAGGGTGCAATGCTGACCCACCGCAACCTGGTGGCGAACATGATGCAGTGCAGGGCGCTGATGGGTTCCAACCTGAATGAAGGTTGCGAAATCCTTATCACGCCGCTGCCGCTGTACCACATCTATGCCTTCACCTTTCATTGCATGGCGATGATGCTGATCGGCAACCACAACATCCTGATCAGCAACCCGCGCGACCTGCCGGCGATGGTCAAGGAGCTGTCGAAGTGGAAGTTCAGCGGTTTTGTCGGCCTGAACACCTTGTTTGTGGCGCTGTGCAACAACGAAGCGTTCCGCAAGCTGGATTTCTCAGGCCTGAAAATCACCTTGTCCGGTGGCATGGCCCTGCAACTGGCCGCTGCCGAACGCTGGAAAGCCGTGACCGGTTGCGCCATCTGCGAAGGTTACGGCATGACCGAAACCAGCCCGGTGGCCACCGTCAATCCAAACCAGAACATTCAGGTGGGCACGATCGGTATTCCGGTTCCGTCGACCCTGTGCAAAGTTATCGATGACGCCGGCGTTGAACAGCCGTTGGGCGAAATCGGTGAACTGTGCGTGAAAGGTCCGCAAGTGATGAAGGGCTACTGGCAGCGCCAGGAAGCCACCGACGAGATCCTCGACAGCGAAGGCTGGTTGAAGACCGGTGACATCGCACTGATCCAGCCAGACGGCTACATGCGCATTGTCGATCGCAAGAAAGACATGATTCTGGTCTCCGGTTTCAACGTCTACCCGAACGAGCTTGAAGACGTACTGGCGACCTTGCCGGGCGTGCTGCAATGCGCGGCCATTGGTGTGCCGGACGAGAAGTCGGGTGAGGCGATCAAGATTTTCATCGTCGCCAAACCGGGCGTAACCCTGACCAAAGAGCAGGTGATGACGCACATGCGTGCTAACGTTACCGGCTATAAAGTACCGAAAGCCGTCGAGTTCCGCGATGCGCTGCCGACCACCAACGTTGGCAAGATCCTGCGTCGCGAACTGCGCGATGAAGAGCTGAAGAAACTCGGCTTGAAGAAGGTCGGCGCATAAAACCAAAGCCCCGCGGATGCGGGGCTTTTTGTGTCTGGCAGAGAAATTTTCAGTGCCAGTCAGGCCGCCTTCGCGAGCAAGCCCGCTCCCACACTGGATTCCGGTCGTACACACACTCTGTGTTCGATGAAGATCAAATGTGGGAAGGGCCGGGCGACGTTCGCTTGCTCGCGAAGCTTTTGCTGTTACAGGCGGAACTGCGCGAAATTGACGTTGGTACCGGCTGGGCGCATGTCCTGAAGGTACGAGTCCTTGTCGGCGCTCAGTTCCAGGCTCAGGGCTGCCTTGCGCTTGCCTTCATTGCGCACCACCAGTCCTTCGAGTTTCTCGCGCAGGAACACCGTCGGCACTTTCAGGTGCAGCAGTTCGTCGGTGGCTGGCGTGTGCATCAGCAGGTGAACCCACTCGTACTGACCAACGGCCAGACGCGCCACCGGGATATCAAACCACCAGATGTTGCGGTTGCGGTTCAATTCGGTGAAATGGCAGTTGTTGACGCCAAGCACTGCACCGCCGAGTTCCTGGTTTCTGCGGGCAATGGCCTGCTTTTTATCGAGTTTCATAACGTTCCTACGGGATTGGATCTTCAGCGCCATGGCCTGAATACGTTGCGCATTCTCGGGGGTTGGCAGGCAAACATAAAGCCCAACCTGCATTTGCAGATGAAATGACCCGATGAAAATAAATGAAACTCTGTGCAACGCCCACCGGTCAACCTCTAGGTAATGACTCTGACCTTTGAATGTTCACAGGAGAAATACCATGAGCAGCACTGGCGATAAAGTTAAAGGGCTGGCCAACGAAGCGGTCGGCAACGTCAAGCAAGGTGTGGGTAAAGCCACCGACAACCCCAAGCTGCGAGCCGAAGGCAAGCTTCAGGAAAAGAAAGGCGAAGCCCAGCAAGCACTCGGCAAGGCTAAAGACGCGATCAAGAAAACCATCGATAAAGTCTGACCCAATAACCTGCGTGAGCGCAGTGCGACGGCCATCCACGGATGGCCGTTTTTATGTCGGCTATTGTTACTTCCCCCACGAAATTGTTCCAAGGTCGCCAAGTAGGTTACTTTGATGTAGAAAACGGCCCCTGAGTCGCCCCCGACTTCAACCCTTTTGCGGCGAAAGGAGACGCTATGATTTTCCCGGAGTTGAAAGGCTTGCCCTTGCACCGCGTGATGATGCGCACGGTCACCGAGTTCATCAATGACGAGATGTCGACGTACGCCTCGGCGCTGGCCTATCAAATGTTGTTCTCGCTATTTCCCTTCATTCTGTTCCTGATTGCCCTGATCGGTTTCCTGCACCTGCCGGACTTCTTTTCCTGGTTGCGCCTTCAGTCGGAACTGGTATTGCCGCCGCAAGCGCTGGAGCAAGTGAACCCGGTGATCGATCAGCTCCAGCAATCCAAGGGAGGATTGCTCTCGGTGGGTATCGTCATCGCCCTGTGGACCGCCTCGGCAGGTGTGCGGCTGATGATGAGCGCAATGAACGCCGCCTACGATGTGGTCGAAGGCCGGCCGATCTGGAAGCGCTTTCCACTGTCGATCTTCTACACCGTTGGCGTTGCCGGAATGTTGCTGGTCGCTGCAGCATTGATGGTGCTCGGCCCGCAGGTGATGGAATGGATTGCGGCACAGATCGGCATGGAGGAGTTCATCGTCACACTGTGGACGATACTGCGCTGGCCGGTGATCGTGATCCTGCTGATGGTCGCGGTCGCGTTGATGTACTACGTGATGCCTGATGTGAAGCAGAAGTTTCGCTTCATCACGCCAGGCTCGGTGCTGGCGGTGGTAGTGTGGATCGTCGCTTCGCTGGGCTTTGGTTATTACGTCAAAACCTTCGCCAACTACAATGCCATGTATGGCAGTATCGGCGCGATCATCGTGCTGTTGCTGTACTTCTACATTTCCGCTGCGGTGCTATTGCTCGGTGCGGAGATGAATGCGGTGATCGATCACATGTCGACCGAAGGCAAGCATCCTGGCGAAAAGGGCTTCGGCGAACACGACGAAAAACAACATGTTTCGGGACTGGGCCGGGACCACTCGCTCAACCCGACCACTGACGAAGCCTGACGATGATCCGTGAAATCCTCAAAATGGGCGATGAGCGCCTGCTGCGTATCGCTCCGCCGGTACCGGCCGAAATGTTCGACAGTCCCGAGCTGTGGCAGTTGATCGACGACATGTTCCAGACCATGGAAAGCGTCGGTGGCGTCGGCCTGGCGGCCCCGCAGATTGGTGTCGACCTGCAACTGGTGATCTTCGGCTTCGAACACAGCGAACGTTACCCGGACGCCGACGCCGTACCGCAGACGATCCTGATCAACCCGTTGATTACGCCGCTTGATCCGACGCTGGAAGAGGGCTTCGAAGGTTGCCTGTCGGTGCCGGGACTGCGGGGGGCGGTGGAGCGCTATCAGCACATTCGCTATGAAGGCGTTGATCCCAAGGGCGAGCCGATTGTGCGCATCGCTTCAGGTTTCCACGCCCGAGTGGTGCAACACGAATGCGATCACCTGATCGGCCGGTTGTACCCGTCGCGGATCACTGACTTTCGCAAGTTCGGGTTTACCGAGGTGATGTTCCCGGATCTCGATCCATCGGCTGATGACTAAAGCGCTAAAAGATCGCAGCCTTCGGCAGCTCCTACGCCGAGTGCATTCCCCTGTAGGAGCTGCCGAAGGCTGCGATCTTTTGATCTTTGCCCGGCTCCAGGCCCATGGCAATCATCGGCTTGCTGCGCTTGTAGCGAGCCAGACGCTCGGCCAGTGCATAGGGCAACAATGGGCCAGCGGTGAAACCATTGCGCTCATAAAATTCGCGCAAGTCCGGGTGGCAGAATAGCCACACCGGTGCCTTGATCTGTAACAGCGCCTGGGCCATCAACGCGGCCGCAATGCCTTGCCCTCGAAGGGCCGGGTCGACAAACAACCCCGTTAGCCAGAACCCCTCAGCCACCGGCCGCAAACAGAGCCCGGCGATGATCTCGTCGCGCTTGCCCACCCACAGTTGAGCGTCGCGAACGGCTTTCATCGATGACTGGTGAGTGCGGTAGAACTTGTTCATCAAGGGCCACAACGGCTCGGCAAGCTGGGTGTATTGGGTGTTGGGCATGTGCGAGAGGGTCACTGCGAAAAATGAGCCTATTATAAAAGAACCAACGCTGCGAGATAGGTGTATACCTGATCCCATATTCCCAGTTGGTGGAGCGTACATCATGAGCAAAGGCATGGATTCAAAGAAAGCAGCGAAAAAGAAACCGGCCAAGACTGCGGTTGAAAAACGCGCTGACAAGAAGGCCAAAAAAGTCGATGTGTTCGGGCATTAAGTCTGCTTTGACGGAGCCCGGCAATCGGGCTCCGCTTTCACTTCCAGGTAAATAACCAATCGATCTGCAAGATTTCCCTGCGCCGTTGCACAGAAGGGGATAAGGCCGACTTTGTCTGTTGGCTTGTCCTGTTCTGAGCCGAGCCATGTCCCATTACCTTGATCAAAACCAGCGTGAAGAAATTGAAGCCCTGCGCCGAACGTTTGCCGGTCGCAGCGAATGGCCGACCTGGCTGTTGCTGATCGGCGTCTACGCTGCCTGGTTTGGCGTGCTGCTGGCCAGTGCCTGGCTGGGACTGTGGCTGAGTACGCTGCTGCTGATACTGATCGTGGTGCTGTGGATGTCGGTCCAGCATGAGCTGTTGCACGGGCACCCGACGCGCTTTACTTCGTTGAACAAACTCCTCGGCTACGCACCTTTTGCCGTCTGGTATCCGTACACCCTGTACCGCGACAGCCACCTTTTGCATCACCGTGACGAAGACCTGACGTTACCGGGCCGCGACCCGGAAAGTCGCTATGTGAGCACGCAGCAGTGGCAGGGCAGTTCAGTGTTGGAGCGTAGCCTGCACTGGCTGAACAAAACCATGCTTGGGCGCTTCGCCGTCGGTGCGCCGCTGGCTTTGCTGGCGCTGGCCAAAGAAGAACTCCAGCGCTTGCGCCAAGGCAATCGCCAGGCCTGGTTGATGTGGCTGACCCACGGTGCGTTGACCGTGCTGATGCTGGTTTTCATCGCTCGCTACAGTGTTATTCCCGTCTGGCATTACCTGTTCTTGATCAGCGTGCCGGCGTTGTCGGTAGGGACGATCCGTTCCTACTATGAACATCGTCCGCACCGCGAATCGCAAAAGCGCACCGTGCTCAACGAGGCTGCCTGGCCTTGGCGCTGGTTGTTCCTCAACCTGAACCTGCACCTGGTGCATCACGATTTGCCAGGCTTGCCGTGGTTCTATTTGCCGCAGGTATATCGCGCACGACGCGAGCAATGGCAGGCGCGCAGTGGTGGGTTTCTGGTACACGGCTATGGTGAGCTGTTGCGTCAGCACGGGGTCAGTCCCGTGGACAGTCCGCAGCATCCTTTCAGTTGAGAACCGAGCATGATTTCAGGTTTTGCAGAGTTACTGATGTACGTCGCCCCCGAGCCCATACGCGTGGCTAATGAACGATGGCTGGCACGCATCGTCGAGCGGCTCGGTGCCACCCGTTTGAGTACTGAAGGTCTATCGTTGATGGAGCTTTGGCTGGCCCCGCATTTACTGCTCACTCAGACCTGCGGATATCCACTGATGACGGCGTTGCGCGGGCAGGTGCGGGTGATCGGGCGGCCGCGCTATGAGCTACCCGACAGCAGCGGTGGCAACCATTGCAGCGTGCTGCTGACCCGTGCCAACGATCCGTGCCGAAGCTTGCCGGCGATGTTGGGTTGTCGCGCAGTGATCAATGCTGAGGACTCCAACAGCGGCATGAATCTGCTGCGTCAGCGCATCGCCCCCTTGCAACGCAATGGTCAGTTTTTCTCCTGCGTTGCGGTCAGCGGCAGTCACCGTGAAAGCATGCGCTGGCTGCGTGACGGGCGCGCGGATCTATCGGCCATCGACAGCGTGACCTTCGCGTATCTGGCGCGCCATGCGCCGCAGGAAGTCAAAGGTTTACGGGTGATGGCGCGCAGTGCGTTCAGCCCGACCTTGCCGTATATCAGCGTTGCCAGCCTGACAGATGAGCAAGTCGAGCACCTCCGCGAGGTGATGAATCAGGCATTGAATGAACTGCCCGAGGTGGCTGAAACTCTGGGGCTCCACGAGGTTTTGCCAGCCACTGAAAGCGACTACCAGATCCTCCTCGATTACCAGCAAGAGGCCGAAGAGCTGGGGTTTGGACGCTTGCGTTGAGGGTTGAAGCGAGCGGCGGACAGCGTGATTATTTATATTTCAAAATAATATATAAAAATACTTTTTAAGTATTATTAAAGAATAAGGCTCCTTGCTAGGATCGCTGCACCGGACCACCGGACATACAGCGCAACCCTACTTATTGGAGCCTCCATGTCCGGCACCGACCTTTCTCACAGCGAATACGTGGGCGGATTGTTCCGCAGTCATTATCAATGGCTGTGCAATCGCTTGCGCGGCTACCTCGATGCTGGCATCAGCGCCGAAGATGTCGCCGCCGAGGCGTTTGCGCAGCTCCTCGACTCGCCGAACCTGACGTCGATCCAACAGCCCCGCGCCATGCTGACCACCCTTGCTCAGCGGGTGATTTATCGCCTCTGGTACCGACGGGACCGCGAGCGCGAACACCTTGATCAGTTGCAGCATATTCAGCCAGATCAAGGGCCGTCACCGGAAGACCTGACGCAGCAGTTGCAGACCTTGAGCGTTCTCGATCAGGCGCTTGACCGCTTGCCGGGCAAGGTCAGGGCGACGTTCCTGTTGTCACGGCTCGAAGGCCTGACTTACCCGCAAATCGCCGCCGAACTGGGCATCTCCCTGCGTTCGGTCAGCGTCTACATGACCCGCTGTCAGGCGCTTTGCCAGCGCAGCGCCAATCAACCATTGCTCACTCCCCCAACCTTGCAGAGGTCCGCATGAGATCAATCAAAACCTGGCTCGGCAGTTCGCTGCTGGTCTTCAGCCTTGTGGCGACACAGGCCCCCGCGACGGAAAAAGTCGCACCGATCCACTTCGGTGATATCACCTGGGAAAGCGGTAGCCTGATCACCGAGATCCTGCGGTTGATCGTCGAGAAAGGTTACGGCTACCCGACCGACACGCTGCCGGGCAGCACCGTCAGCCTTGAAGCGGCACTGGCCAAGGATGATATTCAGGTCATCGGCGAGGAGTGGGCGGGGCGTAGCCCGGCCTGGATAAAGGCTCAGGCCGAAGGCAAAGTGTTCGGCCTGGGCGACACGGTCAAGGGCGCCACCGAAGGGTGGTGGGTGCCGGAATACGTGATCAAGGGTGACCCTGAGCGCGGTATCAAGCCACTGGCGCCGGAGCTGAAATCGGTGGCCGATCTGGCGCGCTACAAGGACGTGTTCCGTGATCCGGAAGACCCGACTCGCGGACGTTTCCTCAACAGCCCCACCGGTTGGACCTCGGAGATCGTCAACAGCCAGAAGCTCAAGGCCTACGCGTTGACCGAGAGCTTCGTCAACTTTCGCACCGGTTCGGGCGCGGCGCTGGATGCGGAGGTCAGTTCATCGATTCGTCGTGGCAAACCGGTGCTCTTCTACTACTGGTCACCGACACCGTTGTTGGGGCGTTTCAAACTGGTAAAACTCGACGAACCGGCCTTCAACGCCGAAGCCTGGAAGACCCTGGCCGACGTCAACAACCCGCACCCGAAAGGCACGCGCTCAATGGCGGCCAACCTGGCCATCGGCGTCTCGGCTCCGTTCAAGGCCCAATACCCGGACCTGGTGGCGTTTTTCGAGAAAGTCGATTTACCGATCGATCTGCTGAACCAGACCCTCGGCCAGATGAGCGAAAAACGCCAAAAACCGCGTGAAGTCGCACAAGCCTTCCTGCGCGAACAACCGCAAGTGTGGCAGGACTGGGTGCCTGCGCAGGTCGCGACGAAAGTCAGCAGCAGTTTGTAGACGCGGTTGGAGGGCGGTGAGTTTTCAGGCGTGCGCCACTTCCGCCGCCAGCGCCTGGCTCACCGCAGGCCGTGAGCCGATCCGCGACTGAAAACGTTCCAGCGACGGCCATTGCTTCAGGTCGATATCAAACAAGGAAGTCCACCGCAGCACGGTGAACAGATAGGCATCAGCGATGCTGAAGCGCTCGCCAAGCAGATAGTCCTGTTGTTCCAGTGTCTGGGTCAGTACGGCAAACCGCTTGAACAGTTTTTCCTTGAAGAGCGCCTTCACCTCATCAGGAAACTGCGCGTTGAACAGCAGTCCCAGACCGCCGTGAATCTCACTCGAAATGAAGTTCAGTACTTCCTGCAAACGCACTCTTTCCCAGGATCCGAACGTCGGTGCAAGGCCGGCAAGCGGGCGAAGATCGGCAAGGTATTGCAAGATTGCCGGTCCCTCGGTCAGCACATCGCCGTTGTCCAGTTGCAGCGCCGCGACGTAACCTTTCGGGTTGATCGCTAGAAAGTCGGCGCCGTCGCGGGTCTTCTTGGTGCGGTTGTCGACGCGGACCAGTTCGAATGCCAGTTGCAGTTCGCGCAGAACAATGTGCGGTGCGAGGGAGCAGGCTTGAGGCGAAAAATACAACTTCATGATCAGGGCTCTAGGTGAGGATTTTGATCAGTGTCATAGTCGCTCGCGCACTTCGTAAAATTAATCTTTCAGACATCAGCCATAAGGACAGCTACTGCCATGATGAACCTGATGCATTGGCGGATGCTGGTGGCCATCGCCGACACTGGCAATATCACCCGCGCTGCCGAGCATGTCGGCATGACTCAGTCGGGCGCCAGTCAAGCGTTGGCGCTGCTTGAGGACATGCTTGGCGTTCAACTGTTTGTCCGGGAAAACCGTCAAGCCGTGCCGACCGCCATCGGAGCACGAGTGATCGAACAGGCGCGGGTGATGCTCCAGGCCCTTGTGACCATCCGGGCCACCACCGATGTGGCTCGGGATATTCAGCGTGGGACCATCCGCCTGGCCAGTTTCCCGATGGTGCTCGCGACGTTTCTGCCGCCACTGTTGCGTCAGTTCAAACAACTTTATCCCGGTATTCAGGTGGTAGCGCTGGAGGTCAGCGACAACGAAGTCGAAGCGTTACTCAGCGCTGGCCTGGTTGATCTGGGGGTGGTGCTCAATCCGCCACCTGAACGCAATGCCGGATTGTTGGGCCGCGATACCTGGGTTGCGGTGTTGCCGATTGCCCATCCATTGGCCCGCCGACCCCACGAGCACGGGTTGATGCTGGCGGAGCTGGTCGAGCAACCGTTCGTGCTGGCCACTGGCGGTTGCAGCGTCAATGCTCGCAGCCTGGCAGCGGATGCTGGCCTGGAGCTGCTTGATGTACGGGTTGAAGTTCGAGAGTGGGGCAGTGCGTTCACACTGGTTCGGGAAAACGTCGGGGTGACGCTGGTTCCGGAAATGACCTTGCCGACCCATCGCAAGGGGTTGCGCGTGCTGCCGTTGGCGGTGCCCGTTCATCGAGAGTTTGCGCTGGTCGCCACACCGCTCAGAGAACCCTCGGTGGCGGTGCAGGCGTTGCTGGCGATGCTCCATCCTGCTGCGCTGTGACCATCGGTAAAAAGATGGCCTATTGATGGCCTTGCATCCGTGGCGTTGCTGTCTATGCTCACTCGTGACTACTTATGTCGTTCAAAATATAAAGCGTGAAAGTGTCAATGCCTCACGCTGTTGGGTTGGCCCCGCGTGCGGGGCGTCAAGAAAAGGATGGCTTGATAAGAGCGTTGCGTTACGGACACTCCGATTGAACATCATTGATCACCTGACTCTTATCCTTAGTGTGAGGATGCGTTTGCCTGTTCTGTGGAAAGTTGTCGTAAGTCCAGTGAAAGACTAGGAACTTCCGTTAATTAAAAGACAGCGCTGAAGGTGATACCACCATGTTTAACCTACACCATAAATCTGACGTGCTTGAGATAGAACGATTGAGCTGCGCGTTGACTGAAGCCAATGCCAGGTTGGCGGCGATCAGCCGCTCAATGGCAATGATCGAGTTTGATTCCACTGGCGTGATCCTCGAGGCCAACGAGAACTTCTGCAAGGCCGTCGGCTACTCCATCGAGGAGATTCGCGGCAAGCATCACCGGATTTTTTGTGAAGAGGCTTATGCCAACAGCGAAGACTACCAGCGGTTCTGGCGCGAGCTGGGTCGTGGCGAACCTGACAGCGGAACATTTTTGCGCTTGAACAAGGCCGGCAAGGAAGTCTGGCTTGAGGCCAGCTATATGCCGGTGATCGGAGCGGATCGGCACGTTAAAAGCGTGATCAAGGTGGCGGCGGACATCACGGCCCGGATCAACCAGGAGCATGAAAGCCAGAGCCTGGTGAATGCCCTGGGCCGCGCCATGGCGGTGATCGAGTTTTCCCCCGACGGCAGGGTGATTACCGCCAACGATAACTTCTTGCAGACCATGCACTATTCGCTTAACGAAGTAGTGGGTCAGCATCACAGCATGTTCTGTCACCGAGCGGAGAGCGAGTCTGCGGCCTACAAGGCGTTCTGGGCTTCGCTCAACCGTGGCGAGTTCCATTCGCGTCGGTTTGAACGGGTCGACAAACACGGTCGTATGGTCTTTCTCGAAGCTTCGTACAACCCGATCTTCGACGCCAAGGGCCGTTTGTATAAAGTGGTCAAGTTCGCCAGCAACATCACCCAACAAATGACCACGTTGCAGACCGCCGCCGAGTCGGCTCATTCAACCTCGGTGCAAAACGATGCTTGCGCCCAGAAAGGTTCGCAGGTGGTGCAGCAGACCGTGCAGATCATCGAAGAGATCTCCAGGGATCTCAACGAAGCGGCCCTCAGCATCGATGCGGTGAGCAAACAGTCCGACATCATCGGCACCATTGTTCAGACCATTCGCGGCATCGCCGATCAGACCAATCTACTGGCGCTCAACGCCGCTATCGAGGCCGCACGGGCCGGCGAACATGGGCGAGGATTTGCGGTCGTTGCCGACGAGGTGCGCAACCTGGCGGCACGTACCAGCCAGGCGACAGTGGAAATTGTCGAAGTGGTGCGCAAGAACCACGACTTGTCCTTGAGTGCAGTGTCGAGCATGCAATCAAGTTTGAGCCGTACTGGCCTTGGCGTGGAACTGGCCAATGAAGCAGGAGAGGTAATCCTGGAAATTCAACAGGGCTCACGGCATGTAGTAGACGCCATCAGTCAGTTCAACTCGACGTTGCAACTTAATTAAAACGTCATGCAACTAAAAAGGGTTTTCGATCAAGTGCTATTACTTGATCGAGAGTCCTTTTGGCTGCTCTAGCGAGTATTTTACGAGTGCACGCGAAGCGGGTTGCTCAGACGACCCACGATATCGAGCGCGCTGTCGAGCAAGCGCATACGCATGAAGGATTTGGCTGGCCAGTCCTGTTCCAGCAAGGCCGAGCGCTCGATTACCCAGCGCTGTGGTTCGACCCGTTCACGCAGGTGGTCAAAGCAGTCGCTGACGTGAATGGCCAACTCATTCCAAAGCGCATTTTCTGGCATTTTCCAATGCCGGGCGCAGAGCAGAGTCAGTTCACCGAGATGGCACATGAAGGTGGTGTGCAAGAGTTTGTCGCGCACGAAGTCCGCATCGTCATACAGCGTCATCTGCGGGTCATGCAGATGAAGGTCGAGGTTTTGCCGGTGCAAGGTCTGGCGGTGAATCCTGATGTCGCCGAAGTCACGCACCATCAACCGGCTCAACTGTCCCTCGGCGCTCATGACCATGAAGCTGTTCTGTTGGTGCGCCTCGAACGCTACCCCGTAGAGCAGGTACAGACCGAGCAATCCGGGAACGGCGATCGATAGATAGTCACGGAAAAAACGCAGCAGGTCCGGTCTGCTGTCGTCCCCTTGGGCCAACCTGACCCACTGGCGCAGCAAAGGTTGTCCGTGTTCATCGAGGGCGAACAGGCTGCCAACGGGAACGGCCATTTCGCCCGGCAGCAACAAGCTCGACGGGTTGTCCCGGTAAAGCACCGCCAGGTGTCGGGAGCGTTGGTCATCCGCCGGTTGCGGCGCGAAATGCACGCCGATACGTTCCGGCACGATGTTCAACACGGCACGAATCTGTGGCTCCTGCTTGAGCATTCGCAGCAATAAACCGCTGACCCTTGGCCCCATGCGCGCCGAGCGTGGCGAAAGGGTGCGTTGCACGCTGGTCAGTCGCAGCGCCACCGGAAGTTTGACCATCGGTGAACAGCGGTCCGCATCGGGCACCACCGTGCGAAACGACATGGTGGGTTGGCCGTTGAACGCAATGATCGTGGTCATTATCAGCAGGCGGTCGGCAATCTCGCGAGCAAACGAGCGCGGTAGTTCCTCCGCGGCTTGCCACGGATGGACGGGGATGGGCAGGTAGTCATCCGGGTCCAGACCTTTGGCCAGAAGGTGCTGAATCAGTTGTTCGGCCGCGAGCGGGAAATGACCTTGCCACCAGTCGCGGTAATGCTCAGGTTCGTTCAACGATTCAACGTGAGCCCATTGCCGATGCAAAGCGCACAGGACGACTGGCACACAGGCTTCGAATTCCGGTGATAAAGCAATGACCTCAGTAGTGCTCAAGCCAAGCTTGGTTTTGTAGTTCGGGTGCCAGGGATGGCCCAGCGTGCCCCACTGTTCAAGCACCGATGTCGGGTTCTGCCGGGAGGGGGTGCCCTTGAGCCAGGTCAGCAGATTATCGTCATCGGCGAGTTTGAACTGTTCACGCAGTTGCCGGCTCCAGCCGTGGTGAAAGGCCTGACACAAGGTGGCGTTGCAGAAGCTGTCATCAAGCTCTTCAGTCAGACGATCGAGCACTTCGGGCGATGCTAAAGGCTCAAGTTGCGCGCAGAGCAGGTTTAGCAACTGCGAAGGAAACAGCAGTTTTTGTGCTGGGCATTCAGAGCGATGCAACGTGATGTCGCCCTGTATGTCCCAGCTGTTCATCCGCGCCGGGATGAGCCCTTCGAAACACAGTCGGGCACCATCGAGCAGCGTAAGCCAATACACCGAACCTTCGGCGTGCAGGTTTTTTGGATTCAGCAGGCCTTCGCGTAGCAGCGCCTGTAACAAGCGCTGAAAGCTTGTGCGGGCGCTGAGTTCGAGCGTATCGGCCAGATGGCCGAGGTTTATCCGGCGAGACTTGAACGCCTCGGTCGCCAGGGCTTCGCTCCAGCGTGAGAGTAATCATTGCTGTTTTTGCGGGTCCGTGTGCATGACATACGACTCCTTGGGGCGATTAAAAGCAGCTCCAAAAAGCCTACGGCAGGCGCAAAAAAAATGATGGCAAGCATTTCCGTCAAGTGTGTAAGACGCATCCTATGGTGATGGCGGGAAGGTCCGAGAGCAGGATTCCAGGGCGTAGGAGCTGCCGCAGGCTGCGATCTTTATCCCGACACCTACGTGCTTTCGCGCACCTTCAACTCAAAACCCATGTCAACCACAGGTTTGGCGATCGAATTGCCGGCCATCAAGGTCAGCATGTGCTCGGCAGCGCGGCGGCCAATGGCTTCACGCGGGGTGCTGATGCTGCTCAGGCGCGGCACCATGTGCGCCGAGGCTGGCAGGTCGTTGAAGCCGAGGATGGCGACTTGCTCGGGGATCTTGATCCCGTGGCGCAGGGCTTCGAGCAGGGCGCCCTGGGCCAGGTCGTCGTTGCCGAAGAAGATCGCGTCGACCTGCGGGTGGCTGGTCATCATCTGCAGAAACAGTTCGCCACCAAGGCCCACCGATGACGGGCGTGGTGTCAGCAATTCAAGGTCCGGGTCGTACAGACCCGCTTGCTGCAAGGCTCGCCTGAAGCCTTCACCACGCAATAACGTGCGTTGGTCGAGTTGTGCGCCGATGTAGGCCAGGTGCCGACGGCCGCGAGAGATCAAGTGTTGTGCGGCGGTTTCGCCAGCGCTCAATTGCGAGAAGCCGACGCAGTTCAGGCCGGCGCCTGGGTCCAGATCCATCATGTAAACGCAGGGAATGTTGCTGGTCTCGATCATCCGGCGGGCACTTTCGGTGCGATCAAAACCGGTCAGCAGCAACCCTCTTGGCTGATAGGCCATGTAGTTGCGCAGCAGGTTTTCTTCTTCATCACGGGAATAGTGATAATTACCGATCAGCACTTCGAAGCCTTTGGGGCGTAGCACCTGATGAATGGCTTCGAGGGTTTCGATGAACAACAGGTTCGACAGCGAGGGCACCAACACCACTACCGAATGGCTCTGGGCTGAGGCCAGTGCGCGGGCGGCGGGGTTGACCACGTAGTTCAGCTCGAGTGCGGCCTGCTGGACTTTTTCCACCAGTTCGGTGGCAACGGTGCTGATGCCGCGCAAGGCTCTGGACGCAGTGATCGGGCTGACGCCTGCCAGACGGGCAACTTCGTTGAGGGTAGGGCGGCCAGTGGTGCGAGTATTTTTATCGTTTTTAGTGGAGGTCATCGGGCGGCTTGCCAAACAAAATTCAAGGCACTAAGGTAGCGCTGTCTCGATGCGGCTGCAAATGCTTGAGCAGGGTTTGCCTGATCCCTGCTTTTTGGCGTTGGGAAAGAACGTGCTGCAACCCATAAAAATGACAAGAAGGCGTCGGCAATGCCTGCTTTTGCACTAGAGTTTTACCTGGCAAAGGTAGCGCTGTCTGCGCGCTGAGGTGTTACATGAGTCAACCAATCACCGCCCTGGTCATCATGGGCGTGGCCGGCTGCGGCAAGTCCAGCGTCAGCGAGGCCTTGTGCCTGCTCAGCGGCGCGACCGGCATTGAAGGCGATACCTTTCACCCTGCCGCCAATATCGAAAAGATGAGCGCGGGCATTCCCCTGAACGACGACGACCGTGCCGGCTGGCTCGACAGCCTGTGCGATGAATTGCGTCGCGTCGATGCCAAGGGCCAACGCCCGGTGCTGACCTGCTCGGCGCTCAAGCACAGTTACCGCGAACGCTTGCGCAGCGCCTTGCCGGGCCTGGGTTTTGTGTTTCTTGAGTTGACCCCTGAAGTCGCCGCCGATCGTGTGGCCCATCGTCCGGGGCATTTCATGCCTTCGACCTTGATCGCCAGCCAGTTCGCCACCCTTGAGTCACCGGTGGGCGAGCCACTGACCCTGGCGCTCGACGCTTCCACGCAGACTGTCAAACAGCTGGCTGAACAGGCCAATGGCTGGTGGATCGAACACGGGCTGACACGCCCGGTTTAAGTTTTGTTCTAAGAGATAGCGCTGTCCCATTCGCAGACGGTTTAAACCCGCTTTAATAACAACAACAAACAGGAGACACCCCCCCATGTTTGGCATGTCCCATGAGTCGTTTCTGCTGCTTGATGCAGTGGTCACCGTGATCGGATTGATTGTCCTGATCACCCGGTTCAAGTTTCACCCTTTTATTGCCCTGATCATCGCCGCCGCTTTTCTCGGGCTGACTTCAGGCATGCCGATTGGCACCATCATCAAAGCGTTCCAGGACGGCTTCGGTGGGGTACTCGGGTTTGTCGGGATCATCCTCGCGCTGGGCACCATGCTCGGCAAAATGATGGCTGAATCGGGTGGGGCGGATCAGATCGCCCAGACCCTGATTCGTGCGTTCGGTAAAGAGCGTGTGCAGTGGGCCATGATGTTTGCGGCCTTCCTGGTCGGCATTCCGTTGTTCTTCGAAATCGGCTTTGTGCTGCTGATTCCGCTGGTGTTCATTGTTGCTCGCCGCACCGGCGTTTCAATCATCAAGATCGGTATCCCGTTGCTGGCCGGCCTTTCTGCCGTGCACGGTCTGGTTCCACCGCACCCTGGTCCGTTGCTGGCCATTGGCGTGTTCGGTGCGGACATCGGTAAAACCATTCTTTACGGTCTGATCGTTGCGCTGCCGACGGCCATTATTGCCGGTCCGATCTACGGTACGTTCATTGCCAAATATATCCCCGGCCATCCAAACCAGGAGCTGGTCGATCAGTTGGCTCGCGAGCCTCACTCCAGCACCTTGCCGAGTTTCAGCATCACGCTGATCACCGTGCTGCTACCGGTGTTCCTGATGCTGCTCAAGACCTTTGCCGACATCGCGCTGCCGGACGGGCATTTCTTCCGCACCTGGATGGACATGATCGGTCACCCGATCTCTGCCTTGCTGCTGGCATTGCTGCTGTCGCTGTACACCTTCGGGCATCGTCAGGGCATCGGTTCCAAACAGATTCTGAAACTGCTCGACGCCAGTCTGGCGCCAACCGCCGCGATCATTCTGATCATTGGTGCCGGCGGTGGCTTCAAGCAGATGCTGGTGACCAGCGGTGTGGGTGATGTGATCGGCCACATGGCGGTAAGCGCGCAGATTTCACCGATTCTGCTGGCCTGGCTGGTCGCGGCGGTGATTCGCGTGGCCACTGGTTCCGCGACCGTGGCGACCATTACCGGCGCGGGCATCGTGGTGCCGGTGGTGGGGATGATTCCGGGCGTGAACCGTGAGTTGCTGGTGCTGGCCACCGGCGCGGGTTCGTTGATCCTGTCTCACGTCAACGACGCAGGCTTCTGGCTGGTCAAGCAGTACTTCAACATGACCGTGGCCGAAACCTTCAAGACCTGGACGGCGATGGAAACCATCCTGTCCGTCGTCGCGCTGGGCTTCATCATGTTGTTGTCGTTGGTGGTTTGATTTATTGCGGTGCCGCACGCTGTGCGGGTACTGCATTTATAGCGTTACCTAAGCCGCGATAGGACACTCAGTTCCTGTCGCGGCTTTCTTTTTACGATCCTCAATCCCTGAATACCACTCGTCGGCACTGTCAACTTTGACAGGTAGGCGCCGTGTCGTGCCCCGCGTAGAAGTTGCTCATGAACTTGTGACTCATCTACGTGTGCAGGGAGAAAAAACATGACCGCCAAAGAAGCTGGATTCACACAGAAAGGCCGGGCAGGCAGGGATAGTAAACTTGTCCATCCGTCGGACCCTGGCACTAAAGTAGGTACTGGCTCGGTTAACTGGGGCATCGGCGTGGCTGAAAAGACCTATGCAGTCAATGCGTTTTCCCCCAGTACCAGAGATGATCAGTTGTCCTGGACTCCGGGACGGGTCACAAAGAATCTGTTCAATCAGTACGAAGAAAACGAGTTCAAGTCATTCTGCTATTACAGCGACTGGGGGATCGGTGATCCACGCTATGGTAATGGCCCTGCAGAACCTGATCCGAAATATGACATCGGGGGACGTGGCACAGACATCATGAGGCTTGAGGGCAAGACGGGGACTTTTGACAAGATCGTGCTTGGTTTTGCAGCGATTGTCGGAGACCTTGGGGTCAATAAAAACGTCATCGCCAGAGCAGCACACTATTGGGACAATGAACCGGTGCCGGGCGTCCCCCCGACTCCTGCACAACTGGAAGCAGCAGAGAAACTCTGGATGTCAAAGGCGTTGCTCACTGATCCTTGGGGTGATGTCGCTGCCTATATCAATTGTGGGTTCGGGAGTTATGTCGGCGAAAAATACAATGAGCTTTTTGACCCCGCCAAAGCACAAGGCACCTTGGGCGCACTGCGTAAACTCAAAACGGCCAACCCAAGCATGGAAGTCTCCCTCAGTCTGGGCGGTTGGTCGATGAGTCATGCCTTTTACGAGGTCGTCCGTGACTCAGCCAAGCGAGCCATTTGTGTCAATTCCATTGTTGCCATCTTTCAAAAATCCCCCATGTTCACCGGCATTGATATCGATTGGGAGTACCCGGAGGCTCCCGGCAACGCACCAGGAGCGGGAGAAACCTGGGAGCCAAATAAATACGATGACGATGATCCGGCTTACTTCGCTGTGCTGATACGCGAGGTAAAGGCCAAGCTGCCAAGTGTGAAAATCAGCATTGCTTCCATTGCCGCCCCGTCTAAATTGGCCAAGTCCAATATCCCACTGCTTATTGAGGCCGGGCTCGATGGTATCAACCTCATGTGTTATGACTTCTTTGGCACGCCCTGGGCAGAAAAGCTTCAGCACCATTGCAACCTGTACCGCAGCGACCCCACCGATATCACCGAGAACTCTGTGCACTCGGCGGTGCAGTACTTGTTGGGGCTAGGTGTTGATTCGAAAAAAATTCTTTTGGGATACGCTGGCTACAGTCGAAATGCTCAACAGGCAAAACTGACGAGCGTTTCACCGTTGATAGGAACGTACACGCCCCGTCCCGGGACTGTCACGGGAGGCTCATTTGAAAGTGGCGTCACTGAGTGGCCAGATATGATTTACAACTATCTGGATCTGGAGACGAAGCAGCCGCTCAATGGCTTCATCCTGTACACCGACGACAAGGCCGATGCCGATTTTCTCTACAATCCGACGACTGAGTTGTTCATTTCCTTCGATACGCCTCGCACGATCAAGGCCAAAGGCGAGTACGTGAAAGAATGGAAGCTGGGCGGCCTGTTCAGTTGGATGGGCGATTATGACAACGGCCTGCTGAACAACGCTGCATGTGAAGGGGTGGGGCGTACGCTGAAGACTGAAGCTATCGACATGACACCTTTCTACTACAAAGGCGCAACTGAGTTAGCGCCTCCATCACGGCGTTAACAATCAACTACCCGCTACGAAAAAGCCCCTGTGAACGTCGTGCGTTCGCAGGGGCTTTTCTTGTTCGGCTAGCTAAAATGCTGGTTTCAGCCCGCTGCCGCATCCGCCCGGAACATTCCGCGAATCCCGCGTACCGCCTGACGAATCCGGTCCTGGTTTTCGATCAGTGCGAAGCGCACATGGTCGTCGCCGTATTCACCAAACCCCACCCCCGGCGACACACAGACCTTGGCTTCGGCCAGCAGCTTCTTGGCGAACTCCAGTGAGCCCAGGTGCGCGTAGGCTTCAGGGATCTTGGCCCAGACGTACATCGAGGCTTTCGGGTTTTCGACCATCCAGCCCAGTTCATGCAGGCCTTTGACCAGCACGTTACGACGTTGCCGGTACTGTTCGGCGATGTCTTTGACGCACTGCTGATCGCCTTCCAGCGCAGCGATGGCCGCCACTTGCAGCGGGGTGAAGGTGCCGTAGTCGTGGTAACTCTTGATTCGCGCCAGGGCGTTGACCAGTTCCGGGTTGCCGACCATGAAACCGATCCGCCAGCCGGCCATGTTGTAGCTCTTGGACAGGGTGAAAAATTCCACCGCAATGTCCTTGGCCCCCGGCACCTGCATGATCGACGGGGCTTTCCAGCCGTCGTAGACGATGTCGGCGTAGGCCAGGTCGTGCACCACCAGTACGTCGTACTGCTTGGCGAGAGCGATCACCCGCTCGAAGAAATCCAGTTCGACGCACTGCGCGGTCGGGTTGGACGGGAAGCCGAGAATCATCATTTTCGGTTTCGGAATCGAACCGCGAATGGCTCGTTCCAGCTCCGCGAAAAAGTCCACGCCCGGAATCAGTGGCACCGAACGGACCTGGGCGCCGGCAATCACGGCACCGTAGATGTGAATCGGGTAGCTCGGGTTCGGCACCAACACTGTGTCGCCCTGATCGAGGGTGGCGAGCATCAAGTGCGCCAGGCCTTCCTTGGAGCCGATAGTGACAATGGCTTCGGTTTCCGGGTCGATATCGACCGCGTAGCGATCCTTGTACCAGTTGGAAATCGCCCGGCGCAGGCGCGGAATACCCTTGGACGTGGAGTAGCCATGGGTGTCTTCGCGCTGGGCGACGGTCACCAGTTTTTCGACGATGTGCGGCGGAGTGGGGCCGTCGGGGTTGCCCATGCTCAAGTCGATGATGTCTTCGCCACGACGACGGGCGGCCATCTTCAGCTCGGCAGTGATGTTGAATACGTAAGGGGGGAGTCGATCTATGCGCGCAAAGCGGCGCGGCGAACCTTGTTCGGCCATTATTGCCTCGAATAACGTAAGCGCCCGGAACCGTCCGAGCGACGCTGGCCACTGCGGTGGCCTGTAGCGGAAGATAAGGGCGCTGATGGCCGATTGTCCAGTGGCGAGGTTCAACTATTTTCTATGACACTGGCCACCGACCGCGTAAATTTTCGCCGTCATCCGGCGCGCGCACACTTCTTGCAAAAGATCGCGAACACACAAAAAAACACTATCAAACGGGATGAAACATGGAGTTTTCCAGCGGCTTTTTGCTGAGCCTTTCGCTGTGCCTGGATATCGGCGTGGCCAACATTGCGATGATCACACTGGCCATGCAACGCGGGTATTTTCAGGGCTTTGCGCTGGGGCTTGGCACCTGTGTCGGCGACCTGGTTTATGCGGTGCTGGCACTGGCCGGCATGACCGTGCTGTTGCAGTACTCGGCAGTGCGCTGGGTGCTGTGGGTCGGTGGCTCGGCGTTGCTGCTGTATTTCGCGGTGAAGATGATTTACTCGGCCATCCATCACAGTGCCGTGTTGGCAGAGGCAGGTGAGGTCAGTGCCGGTTCCCATCGCCGGGAGTTTTTCCGTGGGGTTTTTCTGGCGATGTCGTCGCCCAGCGCAATTCTCTGGTTCGCCGCAGTGGGCGGTACGCTGATTGCCCGTTCCGGGGGCGGTAGCCTGGTCAGTTCGGGTCTGTTTCTGGCCGGGTTCTTTTGTGCCGGTCTACTCTGGTGCGTTGCTCTGTGCTTGGCGGCGACCCAGGGCGGCAAGCTCTTGGGTGACAAACTACTGCGCTACTCTTACATCGCATCTGCGGCGATTTTCTGCTATTTCGCAGTCTACGTGATCGTTTCCGGCTATCAGGAGTTTATCGTCCAAGAGGCTGTTGCAGAACTTCCTGGCCTTTGACTGGGGGAATCCGGTTTGGCTTCTATACTTGTTGCCAAACCCATCTTCAGTTGCAGGAGTTGATTCATGGACGATCCAAAAAAGGGCGTGGTCGCTGAACCGCGCTTCGAAACGGGGCATTTTCTGCTGATCGCCGGGCTTGGCGGGCGGTTTAGCGCGGATACCACCGAAGGCATTCCCAAGCTCTGGGAGAAATTCGTACCGCACATCGGCAACGTTCCGGGGCAAATAGGGGAGGTAACCTACGGCATCTGCTGCAACCCGGATGGCAAAGGTGGTTTTGAGTACATCGCGGGTGTCGAGATCAGCAAGCTCGATGACCTGCCGGAACTCTACCGCTGGATCGAAATTCAGCCCCAGCACTATGCGGTGTTCAAGCACGAAGGCGCGCTGGACACCCTGCCGCAAACCTTTCAGTACATCTGGAAAACCTGGTTGCCGCAGTCGGGTCATGAGGCTGCCGATGCTCCGGAGTTCGAGCGCTACAGCGATGACTTCAACCCGAAACTCAATACCGGTGTGCTGGAAATCTGGGTGCCGCTCAAAACTGCCTGAATGGGTTGAGAGGCGGCGCAGATTGCGCTTGCCGCCCCTTCACGTCTGCACTATTTGCCTTTGCTGATTCGGCGCGCTCGCAGCACGTCGATCGACAGCGTGATAAAGCCAAAAGCACTGATGGTGAACAGCATAAGCAGACCGATCTGAACGCTACTCATGATGAGTTTCCCTATTTATGGTCAGAGACAGGGACAAGAAATAGTCCGAACCTTGCGCGAAAGAAAGCCGCTATACGAAGGCTTTACGGGCTTGCAGATGATCGATATGCAGTCCTTATTAATTTATCATCCGCTCCCTATTTTTCGCTGACCGGGCCACGCCATGAACTCATCCACGACTGTCATTCGCCAGGTCACTCCCGCCGATCTGGATCGTTGCTTTGCCATCGAAATCGAAGCGTATGAAGGTGATGAAGCGGCCACTCACGAGAAAATCGCCACGCGGATTGCCACCTGGCCGCAAGGTTTTATCGTGGCTGAGGTTGACGGTGTCGTCGCCGGGTTTATCAATTCGGGTGCGGCGTATCAGGTGGAAATGGCTGACGAGGCCTTCAAGGAGATGATCGGCCATGACCCGGATGGCCCGCAGGTGGTGATCATGTCCGTGGTGGTGCACCCGGACTTTCAAGGGCTGGGGCTGGGGAAGCGTTTGATGACCGAGTTCATTGTCCGCATGCGTGATTTGGGCAAAATCCGCATCAACCTGATGTGCAAGGAGCGGCATATTCCTCTGTACGCCGGGTTTGGTTTTGCCTACCTCAAGGTGTCCGCGTCCGACCACGGCGGCATGGCCTGGCATGAAATGGCGCTGGATCTGTAACGGTTACCCAACGTTGAAATACGGTGTATGACTACCCTCGTAGCAGCTGTCGAGCCTGCGAGGCTGCGTCCGGCCGCGAAGCGGTCGTAAAATCAGGCAACGCGTTCTTTCAGACAATCCGCGTACGCAGGATTTGCGAGGACTTCGTCCTCGAACGCAGCCTCGCAGGCTCGACAGCTGCTACGGGCTGTCAGGAAATTGGGGTGGTCAGTAGAGACTGTTAAGTACCCGAACAGGCGCTTCCCGATCGTACGCCTCGGCATCGAACTGGCCATCGTTCAAGCGCTTGTGAAAGGCGCCTGCTCAAGATGACCAGTGGCGAGGCGCTGACCATCGCCTGGTAATCGAGGTTGAGGAAAGGGATTTCCTTGCGCACGGCGCGGTCGTGGGGCAGGCCGTAAATCGCTTCAAGTTGTTCGATAGTCGTCAGCATTGTTCATCTCATCCATGATCGGTTGCCGGGTGTTCAGAAAGCCAGGGCCATGCGCCGCTCATAACCGATCCGGCCTTTGTAGGCGTTGCCGCTGTCGACCCAGCCTTGCTTGAGATAGAGCCCGAGCGCCGATTCGTTCTGTGCATCCACCGAAAGCTCCAGACCTTTGATTTCCGGCCAGGCCTGACGCGCAGCGTGCGGAAGGGCTTGCAGAAAAGCTCTGCCATAACCCTTGCCCTGGTGGCGGTGGTCGACCTGTAGCGCGTGCAGGGTAGCCGTGTCTTCATTGGCCCAATGCGGCAGGAACGGCGGGCGCTTGAGCAGCAGGAAGGCTATCGGAATCTCATCGGCGAGCAGGGCAAAGCCTTTGATACCGTCGCCCGGTGCGGACAACAACGTGTACAAGGCCATTTCGATATCGCCGGAGAATTGCTTCTGCTGCGGATGGATCTCAATGGCTTCCAGTTGCTGGCGCTGAGCAGGTGTCAGCTGTTCGTAGGGAACAAGTTGAGTAGTCACTGGCGGTGTCCGTGTTCCGGCAAATCCAAAGCTCGGATTCTAGCCAGTTTGCCTCTTCGAAATTTATTTTATTTGAGCTGTCGAATTGGCTTTTTGTCAGACGACTAAGGGTGTCTTCACACAAAAACACTTGGAGAACCGTCATGAATGCATCACTTCGATGCCGTCGCGGCACCGCGTTATTCGAGCTGCAACCCTGATCGTCGGGATGTTCGCCAAATGCTCGATCTGCAGCCATAGTTGATCAGCCCGATGATGGAGAGCCTTATGAAATACCTATGCTTGGTCTACAGCGACGAACAGGTTCTGCATACCTCGCCCGACAGCCCGCATGATGACGAGTGCATGGCCTACGCCGAGTCGGTTCAGGGCAGCGGCCGGATGCTTGCCGCCGAGGCGCTGGAATCCGTTCAGACCGCCACCACGGTGCGTATGCGCGGCGGCAAGTTGTCGATCACCGACGGCCCGTTCGCCGAAACCAAGGAGCAATTGGCCGGCTTCTACCTGATCGATGCGAAGGACCTGAACGAAGCCATTCAAGTCGCCGGCAATATCCCGGCGGCCCGGGTCGGCAGCGTTGAAGTACGCCCGGTCCGTGAGTTGAATCCCTGATAACAATCAAAAACAGGAGTTTTCCATGAGCATTCCCGAAACAGGCGGTCAGCCTGCCGAACATGAGTTATCCATCAGTCGCTTGATTGATGCGCCACGCAGCAAAGTGTTCCGTGCCTGGACCGAGCCGCAGTTGCTCGCCCAGTGGTGGGGGCCCCACGGCATGACCACGCCGGAGTGTGAAATGGACCTGTGGGTCGGTGGTCAATTCCGCACGCTGATGCGCGCCCCGGACGGCAGCGAGTACCCGACGTCGGGGGTGTACCTGGAGATCGTCGCGCCACAGCGGATTGTCTTCACCGATGCCTTCAAACCGGGCTGGATTCCCTCGGGCAAACCGTTCATGACCGCTGAAGTGATGTTCGAAGAGGTCGACGGCAAAACCCTCTATACCGCCCGGGCCCTGCACTGGACAGAAGAAGATCGAAAGAGCCATGAAGCCATGGGTTTTCATGACGGCTGGGGGCAGAGTCTGGATCGGTTGGTGACCCTGGTGACCACAGGCATGCCGGACTGATGACGGACAAGTCGGTCAAGACGCTGGTCGAGACGGTTTACCGTAACGAGTCGCGGCGCATTCTCGCCACGTTGATTCGTTTGCTGGGAGATTTCGACCTCGCCGAGGAGGCTTTGCATGAAGCCTTCTTCGTCGCGGTCGAACGCTGGCAGCGCGATGGCGTGCCCGATAATCCGCGTGCCTGGCTGGTGTCTACCGGGCGCTTCAAGGCCATTGACGGCTTGCGTCGTCGGGCGCGATTTGCTGCCTCGCAAGCGGCTTTGGTTGCGCAGCTGGAAGAGCTCGAAGAGGCCGACTGGAGTGCTGACGATGTGGAAGACGATCGCTTGCGGCTGATCTTCACCTGTTGCCACCCGGCCCTGGCAGCGGATGCGCAGGTGCCGTTGACGCTACGCGAAGTCTGCGACCTGACTACTGAGGAAATCGCCCGGGCCTTTCTCGTTGCACCGTCCACCATTGCTCAGCGCATCGTGCGTGCCAAAAGCAAAATCCGTGACGCAAAAATCCCCTATCAAGTGCCTTCCATGACCGAGTTGCCCGAACGCCTCGACAGTGTGTTACGGGTGATTTACCTGGTGTTCAACGAAGGGTATTCGGCGTCGGTCGGCAGTGAGTTGACTCGCGAAGACCTGACCCGCGAAGCGATCCGTCTTGGCCGCCTGCTGATGGAACTGTTGCCGGAGCCCGAGGTGATGGGGTTGCTGGCGCTGATGCTGCTCAATGAATCGCGGCGCCCGGCCAGAACCTCGGCCTCGGGCGAGTTGATCGTGCTCGATGAGCAGGATCGTTCGCTGTGGAATGCCCAGATGATTGCCGAAGGCTGTGCATTGATCGAGCGAGCGCTGAGCACTCGCGGCTTCGGACCGTATTGTCTGCAGGCGGCGATCTCGGCGGTGCATGCCGAGGCCCCAACGGCCGAGCAAACCGACTGGCCGCAGATTGTCGGGCTGTATGACGTGTTATTGCGGGTGCAGCCTTCGCCGGTGATTGAGCTCAATCGAGCAGCGGCGCTGTCCCGGCGCGATGGACCGTTGGCGGGGCTGAAGCTGATTGAAGGGATTCTGCAGCGAGGCGAGCTGCTCGACTATCACCTGGCCCATTCGGCACGCGCAGAGTTTTGCCGGCAGTTGGGGCGTGTTGAAGAGGCGAGGGCGGCTTATTTACGCGCCCTTGAGCTGACCCAGCAAGTGCCGGAGCGGCGGTTTATCGAGCGGCGGTTGAGCGAACTCAAGTGATGGCCGCACCTCATACTTCATCCATACCCGTATCCGTAGCAGCTGCCGAGCCCGCGAGGCTGCGTTCGAGGGCGAAGTCCTCGCAAATTCCGGGTATGCGGTTTGCCTGGAAGAGCGAATTGCCTGATTTCACGACCGCTTCGCGGCCGAACGCAGCCTCGCGGGCTCGGCAGCTGCTACGGATATGAATGAGGATATGGGTGCAGCTCCGCTCCGTATTTCACTCCAGCATCTTGGCCAGCAACCAGCTCCCTGCCGGCCCCGGCGGGTGCAGTCGTGACCAGAGCGCGTCGACCGCCACCGGTTTAGGCCAGCCGCGGACCTTGAGTTCCTGCAACGAACCCGCACCAAAACGCTCGACCAGCCAGCGCGGCAAGGGCGCCCAACCAAAACCGCCTTGGGCCATTTCCAGCAGCATCAGATAACTCGGCGCGGACCAGACCCGGCCTAGGGCGCGGGTTTCGTACGGATTGATGATGGTTGCCAGGCGCAACTCGCGGTGCTGCTGCAGGATGTTTTTGTCGACCTTTTGCAGTGCCGCCAGCGGATGTTCGCGCGACACGAACAAGGCAATTTCCGTGCGCTCGTCGACCGTCGCGCTGTTCAGGTCTGCCGGGTAGTCAGACTGCATTTCGGCAAAGGCAATATGCGCACGACCACGTTGCACCAACGCGATCAAGTCGTCGCATTCGGCAATCAGGCATTCGAGTTCCAGGTCTGGATAGCGCCGCTCGAAGTCGCTCAACGCGGCTTCAAATCGGTCGGACTGCCAGGTGTCGGAAATCGCCACCGTCAGTTTCGCCTCAACGCCTTGGGAAAGCTGCGCGGCAGTCATTTCCAGGCGGCTGGTGGCGGCCAGAATGTCCTCGGCGCGTTGCAACATGACATGCCCGGCCGAGGTCAGGCTGGGCTTGCGACTGCTGCGATCGAACAGCGTCACGTTCAGGTCGATTTCCAGGCTGGCGACGGCCGCGCTGATGGTCGACTGGCTCTTGCCGAGTTTGCGCGCCGCTGCGGAAAAAGAGCCTTGGGTCGCCGCCTGGACGAATGCCAGCAGCACTTCATGTGAGGCCATGAACTATCGCCTTGATCGATGGTTATTGATTATGAAGTATCGATGCGGTGACAGATGATGGCAACCACATTCACCTAGGGAGCTTGATCATGAGCACCAATAAATCCTTTACCGAACGTGTTTTTCAGGCCATTGGTTTCGAGCTGCTGGCCGTCCTGCTGTGTACACCACTGTTGGCGTGGCTGATGGACAAACCAGTGGTCGACATGGGGGTTGCGACCATCGCCATCGGCCTGATCGCGCTGGCCTGGAACGTGTTGTTCAATGGTCTGTTCGACCGTCTGCTCAAGCGTCTGGCGCTTGTCCCCAGTGCCGCAACCCGAGTCTTGCACGCCTTGTTGTTTGAGGGCGGTCTGGTGGCGGTCAGTGTGCCGCTGATTGCCTGGTGGCTGAACGTCAGCCTGTTGCAGGCGTTGATTCTGGACATCGGCGTGTTGCTGTTTTTCCTGCCGTACACCTACGTCTACCACTGGGCTTACGACGTGGTGCGTGAGCGGTGGGTGATGCGCCAGTCTTGCGAGGGATAAAAGCCAAGATCGCAGCCTCCGGCAGCTCCTACAGAGGATCGGCGTACACCTGTATCTGTAGATACCGTCTTGAGCCTCACCGGGCAAGCGCAAGTTTCGGGTCAAAGGGTTGACCCGACTTGAGCACGCCGTAAACGAAGTGCAACAGCTT
>NZ_JBIUVW010000021.1:0-88689 GCF_044743155.1 Pseudomonas sp. NPDC087697
GCTGGCTCACGAAATTCACCTGTTTCTTGGGCTGCGATTTAAAGAGCGGGAGTATACCCGATTCGTTCGTCCGCACGCCCCCTGGAGCCTTATGCCACGCTGCTTTTGGTGTTCCGAAGATCCGCTGTACATGGCTTATCACGATCAAGAGTGGGGCGTACCGCTACGCGATGCGCAGCGTTTGTTCGAGTTGCTTTTGCTCGAAGGGTTCCAGGCCGGTCTGTCATGGATCACCGTGCTGAGGAAACGCGAACGCTACCGTGAGGTGCTGTTCGGCTTCGATGTGCAGCGCGTGGCACAGATGAGCGACGCCGAAATCGACGATTTGATGCTCGATCCGGGGATCATCCGCAACCGTCTCAAACTCAATGCCGCCCGGCGCAATGCCCAAGCCTGGATGGCGCTGGAGGACCCGGTGGCGCTGCTCTGGTCGTTTGTCGGCGGCGTCCCGAAGATCAATCATTTCAAGGATCGCAGCGAAGTGCCGGCCGTGACGCCGGTCGCCGTGGAAATGAGCAAAGCTCTGAAAAAAGCCGGCTTCACCTTTGTCGGCCCAACCATTTGCTATGCCCTGATGCAGGCCTCGGGGATGGTCATGGATCACACCACCGATTGCGATCGCTACGCCATCTTGCGCAGTGGGCGGTTAGAATAGCCGGCTCGTGATACGGATCATGACGTCGGATTAGAAGATCAGGAGTGACCTGTGGATAAGTTTAAAGGCGCCTTGCTGGTAGGCGCTCTGCGGTTGTTTGCCCTGCTTCCGTGGCGGGCGGTGCAAACCGTAGGCGCGGCGATTGGCTGGGTCATGTGGAAAACCCCCAACCGTTCCCGCGACGTGGTGCGCATCAACCTCGCCAAGTGTTTCCCGGAAATGGACGCCGCCGAGCGCGAGCGTTTAGTGGGACAGAGCCTGATGGACATCGGCAAATCATTGACCGAAAGCGCCTGCGCCTGGATCTGGCCGGCCCAGCGCTCCATCGATCTGGTGCGTGAAGTCGAAGGCCTCGATGTGCTCAAGGACGCCCTCGCCTCCGGCAAAGGCGTGGTCGGCATCACCAGTCACCTGGGCAACTGGGAAGTGTTGAACCACTTCTATTGCAGCCAGTGCAAACCGATCATTTTCTACCGTCCGCCCAAGCTCAAAGCCGTGGATGAACTGTTGCGCAAACAGCGGGTGCAATTGGGCAACCGCGTGGCAGCTTCTACCAAGGAAGGCATCCTCAGCGTCATCAAGGAAGTGCGCAAAGGTGGTGCAGTGGGTATTCCGGCTGACCCGGAACCGGCCGAATCCGCCGGGATCTTCGTGCCCTTCTTCGCTACCCAGGCACTGACCAGCAAGTTTGTGCCGAACATGCTCGCGGGCGGTAAAGCGGTCGGCGTCTTCCTGCACGCCCTGCGCCTGCCGGACGGTTCAGGCTACAAAGTGATCCTGGAAGCCGCGCCCGAGGCTATGTACAGCACCGATACCGAGACGTCCTGCGCGGCCATGAGCCAGATCGTCGAGAAGTACGTGCGGGCTTACCCGAGCCAATATATGTGGAGCATGAAGCGCTTCAAGAAACGCCCGCCAGGCGAAGAACGCTGGTATTGATTCACTTGGCATGATCTGTGGATAACCCTGCGTAGGAGCTGCCGTAGGCTGCGATCTTTTGATCCTGCCTTGGTTCGTAAAGTTATCCACAACCGTTCACGTAAGGACGCAGAAGATGTCCGAACACCGTAAGTCATTTCGAATCAAGATCCAGCACGAGAGCTTCGGCGAGTGCCTGGGCCAGACTCGCAACCTTTCCGCCAGCGGCGTCTACGTGAAGCATCCGACGCTCGCGGCGTTGGCCAAGGGCGCGGTGGTCTATGGTCAGGTGCAGGGTTTGCCGTGCGGTGCGCCGCGAGTACGCATGGAAGTGGTGCAGGTCGACGCTGAAGGTATTGGCCTGCGTTACCTTTGAATTGAGCGTTTTTTGATCAGTTACCCAACCGGTCAAGCTTCTTCAGAAACACCGTCATTTCCTTTTCAGCCTGCTTGTCGCCGTGCGCGCGGGCGGCTTCCAGGCCCTGCTCCCAGGCCTGGCGGGCGGCTGCATGGTCCGCCAGTGCCAAATGAGCCTTGCCCAACAGCTTCCAGGCCGCCGAATACTTCGGATCGAACGCCACGCACCGGCTGAAATGCTCGACCGCCTTGGCGTTTTCGCCCAGATCCAGGTAACCCTTGCCCAGACCGAAGCGCAGCAACGAGTTATCCACACCCTTGGCGAGCATTTTTTCGAGGGATTCGATCATGGGCGGCACCTTGAGTTGTGTGTGGTTATCGAGATCGCCATCGCGGGCAAGCCTTGCTCCTACAAGAGCAGAACGCACATCTTCTGTAGGAGCAAGGCTTGCCCGCGATGAGGCCAGTCTGGCCAACTCAGATCCAGGATCAGAAAAAGCTCAACCCCACGTGGAACAACTTCTCCACATCGCGAATATGCTTTTTATCCACAAGGAACAGAATCACATGGTCGCCGGCTTCGATCACCGTGTCGTCGTGGGCGATCAACACTTCTTCGTCGCGAATGATCGCACCAATGGTAGTCCCTGGCGGCAGGACGATGTTTTCGATGGCTTTGCCAATCACCTTGCTCGACTTCGCATCACCGTGGGCAATCGCCTCGATGGCTTCTGCCGCACCGCGGCGCAGTGAGTGCACGCTGACGATATCGCCCCGGCGCACGTGGGCCAGCAAGGTGCCGATGGTCGCCAGTTGCGGGCTGATGGCGATGTCGATGTCTCCGCCCTGGATCAGGTCGACGTAGGCCGGGTTGTTGATGATGGTCATCACTTTCTTGGCGCCCAGGCGTTTGGCCAACAGTGACGACATGATGTTGGCTTCGTCGTCGTTGGTCAGCGCCAGGAAGAGATCGGCGTCGGCGATGTTCTCTTCCAGCAGCAAATCGCGGTCCGAGGCGCTGCCCTGCAACACCACGGTGCTGTCGAGGGTGTCCGAGAGGTGGCGGCAGCGCGCGGGGTTCATCTCGATGATCTTCACCTGATAGCGGCTTTCGATAGCCTCGGCCAGCCGTTCGCCGATCTGCCCGCCGCCGGCGATGACAATGCGTTTGTAGCTTTCATCGAGCCGACGCATTTCGCTCATCACTGCGCGAATGTTCGCTTTGGCGGCGATGAAAAATACTTCGTCGTCGGCTTCGATCACCGTATCGCCTTGCGGCAGGATCGGTCGGTCACGACGGAAAATCGCCGCCACGCGGGTGTCGACGTTCGGCATGTGTTCGCGCAACTGACGCAGTTGCTGTCCCACCAGCGGCCCGCCGTAGTAAGCCTTGACCGCCACCAGTTGGGCTTTGCCCTCGGCGAAGTCGATGACCTGCAAGGCGCCGGGGTGTTCGATCAGGCGCTTGATGTAGTGGGTCACCACTTGTTCCGGGCTGATCAACACGTCGACCGGAATCGCGTCATTGTCGAACAGGCCGGCGCGGGTCAGGTACGCAGCTTCGCGGACCCGGGCGATTTTGGTCGGCGTGTGGAACAGGGTATGCGCGACCTGGCAGGCGACCATGTTGGTCTCGTCGCTGTTGGTCACCGCCACCAGCATGTCGGCGTCGTCGGCGCCGGCCTGGCGTAACACCGTCGGGAGCGAGCCGCGACCTTGCACGGTACGGATATCGAGGCGGTCACCGAGGTCACGCAGGCGTTCGCCGTCGGTGTCGACCACGGTGATGTCGTTCGCTTCGCTGGCCAAGTGTTCCGCCAGCGTACCGCCGACCTGCCCGGCGCCGAGGATGATGATCTTCATCCGGTCACTCCCTTGAAATCCGCTTAACCGCGCGCGGCGGCAATCTTGATCAGCTTGGCGTAATAGAACCCGTCGTGACCGCCCTCTTGCGCCAGCAACTGGCGGCCATGCGGTTGCTTGATACCGGCCTGGCTGGCGATGTCGAGTTCGCGAGCGCCCGATGTGCGAGCGAGAAAGGCTTCGATGACTTCGGTGTTTTCAGTCGGCAAGGTCGAGCAGGTGGCGTACAGCAGAATGCCGCCGACTTCGAGGGTCGGCCACATCGCGTCCAGCAACTCACCTTGAAGCACCGCGAGCGCAGCGATGTCATCCGGCTGGCGGGTCAATTTGATGTCCGGGTGCCGGCGAATTACGCCGGTCGCCGAGCACGGTGCGTCGAGCAGGATCCGCTGGAACGGCTTGCCGTCCCACCACGCCTGAGTGTCGCGGCCGTCGGCGGCGATCAACTCGGCGCTGAGGCCCAGCCGCTCAAGGTTTTCCCGCACGCGCACCAGGCGCTTGGCTTCCAGGTCCACGGCCACCACGCCGGCCAGTTTTGGCTCGACTTCGAGGATATGGCAGGTCTTGCCGCCTGGTGCGCAGCACGCGTCGAGCACCCGTTGGCCCGGCGCCAGGTCCAGCAGATCCGCCGCCAGTTGCGCGGCTTCGTCCTGCACGCTGATCCAGCCTTCGGCGAAACCTGGCAACTGGCGCACATCGCCCGGCGTGTCGAGCACGATGCCGTCCTGGCTAAATACACACGGCTTGGCCGCGACACCGGCATCGCTCAGCAAGGCGAGGTAGGCATCGCGGGAATGATGACGACGGTTGACCCGCAGGATCATCGGCGGGTGCGCGTTGTTCGCGGCGCAAATGGCTTCCCACTGCTCGGGCCAGAAGGCCTTGAGGGATTTTTGCAGCCAGCGTGGGTGGGAGGTGCGCACCACCGGATCGTGCTCAAGCTCGGCCAGCAGTGCTTCGCTTTCACGTTGGGCGCGGCGCAGCACGGCGTTGAGCAAGGCTTTGGCCCAAGGCTTTTTCAGTTTGTCGGCGCAACCCACGGTTTCACCGATGGCGGCGTGGGCCGGGACGCGGGTGTACAGCAACTGGTAAAGGCCGACCAACAACAGCGCTTCGACATCGGCATCAGCGGCTTTGAAGGGTTTTTGCAGCAGCTTGGCCGCCAGCGCCGACAAACGTGGCTGCCAGCGCGCAGTGCCGAAGGCCAGGTCCTGGGTGAAGCCGCGATCGCGGTCTTCGACCTTGTCCAGTTGCGTCGGCAGCGAACTGTTCAGCGAAGCCTTGCCGTTAAGGACGGCGGCAAGTGCCTTGGCGGCGGCCAGACGCGGGTTCATTGGGCGTCCACCGCAAGGCCCAAGACAGTGCCAACGGCAAATTTCTCACGACGGCTGTTGAACAAGTCGCTGAAGTTCAGTGCCTTGCCACCGGGCAATTGCAGACGCGTCAGGCACAGCGCCTGTTCACCGCAGGCGACGATCAAGCCGTCCTTGCTGGCGCTGAGGACTTCGCCCGGTGCGCCCTGGCCTTCGGCGAGGCTGGCAGCGAGGACTTTCAAGGCTTCGCCATTGAGCGTGCTGTGGCAGATCGGCCACGGATTGAACGCGCGAACCAGACGCTCCAACTCGACCGCTGGACGGTTCCAGTCGATGCGCGCTTCGTCTTTGTTCAATTTGTGAGCATAAGTAGCGAGGCTGTCGTCCTGCACTTCGCCCTCCAGCGTGCCGGCGGTCAGACCGGCAATCGCCTGAATCACTGCTGGCGGACCCATCTCGGCGAGACGGTCGTGCAGGCTGCCGCCGGTGTCATCGCAGCTGATTGGTGTGGTGACCTTGAGCAGCATCGGCCCGGTGTCGAGGCCTGCCTCCATGCGCATCACGGTCACGCCGCTTTCAGCGTCGCCCGCTTCAACAGCGCGCTGGATCGGCGCCGCACCGCGCCAGCGTGGCAGCAACGAAGCGTGGCTGTTGATGCAGCCCAGACGCGGAATATCCAGCACCACTTGCGGCAGAATCAGGCCATAGGCGACGACGACCATAAGGTCCGGCTTGAGCGCGGCCAGTTCAGCCTGGGCGTCGGCGTTGCGCAGGGTTGGCGGCTGCAACACCTGGATGTTGTGCTCCAGAGCCAACTGCTTGACCGGGCTCGGCATCAGCTTTTGCCCACGGCCCGCCGGACGGTCCGGTTGGGTGTAGACCGCAACGATCTCGTAAGGGCTGTCGAGCAGGGCCTTGAGGTGTTCGGCGGCAAATTCGGGGGTGCCGGCAAAGACGATGCGCAGTGGCTCAGTCATGGGAATTCTCGGTTGAAAACACGCGGAAAAGAAAAAGGCTTGCCGCAGCAAGCCTTTGGAGGGGCATCAAGCGTTCTGGCGATGGAGCTTTTCCAGTTTCTTCTTGATGCGGTCGCGTTTGAGCGTGGACAGGTAATCGACGAACAATTTGCCGTTGAGGTGGTCGCATTCGTGCTGAATGCACACCGCCAGCAGGTCTTCGGCGATCAGTTCAAATGGCTTGCCGTCACGGTCCAGGGCGTTGATCTTGACCTTTTGCGGGCGGTCGACGTTTTCGTAGAAGCCCGGTACCGAAAGGCAGCCTTCCTGGTACTGACCCATCTCGTCGGTCAGGACTTCGAACTCGGGGTTGATGAACACCCGGGGTTCGCTGCGGTCTTCGGAAAGGTCCATGACCACGATGCGTTTGTGCACGTTGACCTGGGTCGCCGCGAGGCCGATGCCGGGTGCTTCATACATTGTTTCAAACATGTCATCGACCAACTGCCGCACTTCGTCGTCCACTACGGCCACTGGTTTGGCGATAGTACGCAGGCGCGGGTCGGGAAATTCGAGGATGTTCAAAATAGCCATAAGCGTAATTGCTGCACGTGTGAAGTAAAGTCTGGGCCGATTGCCTGGCGGGTCCGAAGATGCAGGCTACCGTTGTAAAACGTAGCTCCCTTCTTTTCATTAGCAAGGGGGGAGCGAGCCACGAGGGCTCTGGCGTTCTACGCGAATGCACATAATAAAGGGATTCACCGCATGAGGAAATCACTACTCGCCTTGCTGCTTCTGGCCTCGGCCGGTTTCGCACACGGGCAAGTGCAACTCAAGGAAGGTTTTCCACAGCATTACACGGTGGTGGCGGGTGACACTCTTTGGGACATCTCTGGGAAATTCCTCCGCGAACCCTGGAAATGGCCCGAACTCTGGCAGGCCAACCCGCAAATCGAAAACCCCAACCTGATCTATCCCGGCGACTCGCTGTCGCTGGTCTATATCAACGGCCAACCGCGTCTGACCCTCAATCGCGGGGCTTCACGGGGCACCCTCAAGCTCTCGCCACAAGTGCGCAGCGCGCCGATGGCCGACGCCATTCCGAGTATTCCGCTGCGATCCATCAACAGCTTCCTGTTGAGCAACCGCATCATCGACAACGTCGAAGACTTCAACAAGGCGCCGTACATCGTTGCCGGCGACGCCGAACGGGTGCTCAGCGGCATGGGCGATCGCATCTACGCACGCGGCAGGTTCGACCCGGCGCAGTCGGTGTACGGCATCTTCCGCCAGGGCAAGGTCTACAGCGACCCGCAAAGCAAAGAGTTCCTGGGGATCAACGCCGATGACATCGGCGGCGGCGAGATCATCGCCACCGAAGGTGATGTCGCGACCCTCGCCTTGCAACGTACGACCCAGGAGGTTCGTCTCGGCGACCGCTTGTTCAGTGGCGAAGAACGGGCAATCAACTCGACCTTCATGCCCAGCGCACCAAAAACCGATATTCACGGCTTGATCATCGACGTGCCACGAGGCGTTACACAGATCGGCGTGCTCGACGTGGTGACCCTGAACAAGGGGCAGCGCGACGGTTTGGCCGAAGGCAACGTGCTGGTGGTGATGAAAACCGGTGAAACCGTGCGTGACCGGGTGACGGGCGAGCAAGTGAAAATCCCGGATGAGCGCGCCGGTTTGCTGATGATCTTCCGCACCTACGAAAAGCTCAGTTATGGCTTGGTGCTCAACGCTTCGCGCTCCCTGGCGGTGATGGATAAAGTGCGTAATCCGTAAAAGACTCAACAAGTTACCAACAGACTTATCCACAGCTTGTTCCTGATTCAACACGACCAATAACGATCAAGGATGATCTTATGCCACTGTTCGCACCTACGCAGGTTTCACCGGCGGAACTGGAAGCGCGTTTGCGTTTGCATCGTCTCCCGGAGCTCGGTCCACGACGTTTTCAAAAGCTCCTCGAAGCCTTTGGCTCGGCCTCAAAAGCCATCAGCGCACCGGCCAGTGCCTGGCGCGCGTTGGGGTTGCCGGCGACGTGTGCAGAAGCCCGACGCAGCCCCGAAATTCGCGATGGCGCCTACCATGCACTGGCCTGGCTTGAGCGTGAGGGCCAGTATTTACTGATGTTTGACCAACCGGGCTACCCGGCGCTGCTGGCAGAAATCAGTGATCCGCCGCCGCTGCTGTTTGTCGCGGGCGATCCGGGCATTCTGGAAAAACCGCAGCTGGCGATGGTCGGCAGCCGACGCGCATCGAGGCCGGGAATGGACACCGCAGCGGCATTTTCCCGCAGCCTTGCAGGTGCCGGTTTTGTCATCACCAGCGGCTTGGCGCTGGGCATCGATGCGGCGGCGCATCAGGCCGCGCTGGACGTGGGCGGGCAGACCGTCGGGGTGCTCGGCACTGGCCTGGAAAATTTTTATCCACAGCGCAATCGACGCATTGCCGACGCGATGATTGCCCAAGGCAGCGCGGTGGTTTCCGAGTTCCCGCTGGACGCCGGACCGCAGGCCAGCAACTTTCCGCGCCGCAACCGGATTATCAGTGGTTTGTCCCTCGGCGTGCTGGTGGTTGAGGCCAGCGTCGCCAGTGGCTCGTTGATCACCGCAAGGCTGGCGGCGGAACAAGGGCGTGAGGTGTATGCGATTCCCGGCTCCATCCATCATCCCGGCGCCCGTGGTTGTCACCAGTTGATCCGCGATGGCGCGGTGTTGGTGGAAACCATCGAACATATCCTCGAAGGTCTGCGCGGTTGGCAGAATCTGCCGTTATCCACAGAAGCTTCGGTGCCCATCGATCATCCGTTGCTGTGCCTGCTGTTTGCCGCTCCGCATACCAGCGAGGCGTTGGCAGACGCGGCTGGCTGGGCGTTGCCGAAGGTATTGGCAGCGCTCACGGAGCTTGAAATGGACGGCCGGGCGGTGTCTGAAGGCGGGCGCTGGTTTGCGCGCCTAAGCTAGGTTCATACGCTGGGTTTTATAAGGAAGATCGGTAAACTGCGCACAGCCTTATTTTGGAGAGTCGGTAATGGTCAACAGTTGGCGTGTGCAACAAGCCGCACGAGAAATTCGCGCAGGGGCGGTGATTGCCTATCCAACCGAAGCCGTCTGGGGCCTGGGTTGCGACCCGTGGGACGAAGAGGCGGTGTATCGCTTGCTGGCGATCAAGGGCCGTTCGGTGGAAAAGGGCTTGATCCTGATTGCCGACAACATTCGCCAGTTCGACTTCCTGTTCGAAGACTTCCCGGAACTGTGGATGGATCGCATGGCCAGCACCTGGCCGGGGCCGAACACCTGGCTGGTGCCCCATCAAAACATGCTGCCGCAATGGATCACCGGGGTGCACGAGACCGTGGCGCTGCGGGTCAGCGATCACCCGCTAGTGCGGGACTTGTGTACGTTGGTCGGGCCGTTGGTGTCGACTTCAGCCAACCCGCAAGGCCGGCCGGCGGCGCGCACACGGATTCGCGTCGAGCAGTATTTCCGTGGGCAAATCGACCTGGTGCTGGGCGGTAACCTGGGTGGGCGCAAAAATCCGAGTCTGATTCGCGATCTGGCGACCGGCAAGGTTGTGCGCCCGGCGTGAGACCGCGTCATCGTTCATCGCGGGCAAGCCTTGCTCCTACAGTTTGTATCGACCCGCGATGATGCGAACGACACATGACCTGTAGGAGCAAGGCTTGCCCGCGATGGCGATCTTAAGGCAATAACACCGTCGAGCCAGTGGTACGCCGTGCCGACAGCTCAATGTGTGCCTTCGCCGCTTCAGCCAGTGGATAACGCTGGCTGATGTCCACTTTGAGCTTGCCGCTGATGATCATCCCGAACAGCTCATCGGCCATGGTTTGCAGATTCTCGGCATTGTTGGCGTAAGTCCCCAGGGTTGGCCGGGTCACGTACAGCGAGCCCTTCGCGGCGAGAATCCCCAGGTTCACCCCGTCCACCGCCCCCGACGCGTTGCCAAAGCTCACCACCAGCCCGCGTGGCGCCACGCTGTCGAGCGAGGTCAGCCAGGTGTCTTTGCCGACGCCGTCATAGACCACCGAGCACTTTTTGCCGTCAGTCAGTTCCAGCACGCGCTGTGCGACGTTTTCCTTGCTGTAGTCGATGGTTGCCCAGGCGCCGAGGGATTTTGCCAGCGCGGCTTTCTCCGGCGAGCTGACAGTGCCGATCAACTTCACGCCCAAGGCTTTGGCCCACTGGCAGGCGAGCGAACCGACACCGCCGGCAGCGGCGTGGAACAGAATGGTTTCGCCACCCTTGAGTTCATAGGTCTGACGCAGCAGGTACTGCACGGTCAGGCCTTTGAGCATGACGCCCGCGGCCTGTTCGAAGCTGATGGCGTCCGGCAAATGCACCAGATTGTCTTGTGGCAACACATGCATCTCGCTGTAAGCACCCAGCGGGCCACTGCCGTAGGCCACGCGGTCACCGACCTTGAAACGCGTGACGCCGCTGCCCACGGCGTCGACCACGCCCGCGCCTTCCGAGCCCAGGCTTGATGGCAGGGCCGGCGGTGCGTAGAGGCCGCTGCGGAAATAGGTGTCGATGAAATTAAGACCGATGGCCTTGTTACTGACGCGCACCTGCTGAGGGCCAGGCTCGGCCGGTTGGAAGTCCACATACTCAAGCACTTCGGGGCCGCCATGGGCACGGAACTGGATACGTTTGGCCATCTGCACTCTCCTTGGGTGTGTTTGCCGTCAGTCTTTCGGCGAAGGTCCCTATCGGACTCCTAAGCTTGATCTTCGTCAACTGCGACGGTCACGAGTGCAGTGTTATGCTACGCGCCCATTTGCGCCGGCCGCCGTTCTGATCGAGCGCCGCGTAGCTTTGCCCGATTCAAGGTGATGCCATGACTACCCGCACCGAGGCCGTTAAAGCCTACCTGCTCGACCTGCAAGACCGTATTTGTGCCGCGCTGGAAGCCGAAGACGGTGGTACTCGCTTCGTCGAAGACGCCTGGACCCGGCCTGCCGGTGGTGGCGGTCGCACGCGGGTGATTGAAAACGGAGCGGTCATCGAGAAGGGTGGCGTGAACTTTTCCCACGTCTTTGGTAGCGGTCTTCCGCCATCCGCCAGCGCCCATCGGCCTGAACTGGCCGGGCGCGGCTTCGAAGCCCTCGGTGTGTCGCTGGTGATTCACCCGCACAATCCGCATGTGCCGACGTCCCACGCCAACGTGCGCTTTTTCATCGCTGAGAAAGAAGGCGAAGAGCCGGTCTGGTGGTTCGGCGGCGGCTTCGACCTGACCCCTTACTACGGCAATGAAGAAGACTGCGTGCACTGGCACCGTGTGGCCGCGCAGGCCTGCGCGCCGTTTGGGCCGGACGTTTACAGCCGTTACAAGGACTGGTGTGACAGCTATTTCCACATCAAGCATCGCAACGAGCCCCGGGGGATCGGTGGTCTGTTCTTCGATGACCTGAACGAGTGGGACTTCGACACCTGCTTCGCCTTCATGCGTGCTATCGGCGACGCTTACATCGACGCTTACCTGCCGATCGTCCAGCGTCGCAAGGCGCAAGCCTTCACCGCGAAGCAGCGCGAATTCCAGGAATTCCGCCGTGGGCGCTACGTCGAGTTCAACCTGGTTTACGACCGTGGCACGTTGTTCGGCCTGCAATCGGGCGGGCGTACCGAGTCGATCCTCATGTCGCTGCCACCGCAAGTGCGCTGGGGTTACGACTGGAAGGCCGAGCCTGGCAGCGAAGAAGCGCGCCTGACCGAGTACTTCCTGCAAGACCGCGATTGGTTGGCTTAACCCCTGTAGGAGCTGCCGAAGGCTGCGATCTTTTGATCTAAATCGATGCAACGCCTTGAACAGATCGCAGGCCGCGCCAGCTCCTACACGAACGAGGAATCCTGATGGACCGTTACGTCGTATTCGGTAACCCGATTGGCCACAGCAAATCACCGTTGATCCATCGCCTGTTTGCCAAGCAGACTGCTCAGCAACTGGACTACAGCACCTTGCTGGCGCCACTTGATGATTTTTCCGGTTGTGCCACGGAGTTTTTCCGCGAAGGCCGTGGCGCCAACGTCACCGTGCCGTTCAAGGAAGAAGCCTATCGTCTGGCCAACAGCCTGACGGAACGGGCCCAGCGGGCCGGTGCGGTCAACACCTTGAGCAAACTGGCGGATGGCAGCCTGTTGGGCGACAACACCGACGGCGCCGGGCTGGTGCGGGACCTGACGGTCAACGCCGGGTTCAACCTGCGCGGTAAACGCATTCTGCTGCTGGGTGCTGGTGGTGCGGTGCGTGGCGCGCTGGAGCCGTTGCTGGCCGAGCAACCGGCGTCGGTAATCATCGCCAATCGCACGGTGGAAAAGGCCGAATTGCTGGCCGAACTGTTCGCCGATCTCGGCCCGGTGTCCGCCAGTGGTTTCGACTGGCTGCGTGAGCCGGTGGACCTGATCATCAATGCGACGTCGGCCAGTCTGTCAGGCGATGTACCGCCGATTGCCAGCAGCCTGATCGAACCGGGCAAGACCGTTTGCTACGACATGATGTACAGCAAGGAACCCACCTCGTTCTGCCGCTGGGCCAGCGAACACGGCGCCGCGGTGTCGATGGATGGCCTGGGGATGCTGGCCGAACAGGCCGCCGAAGCGTTCTTCCTGTGGCGCGGCGTGCGCCCGGACACCGCACCGGTGCTGACCGAACTCCGCCGCCAACTGGCGGCGTAACCCCCCGTAGGAGCAAGGCTTGCCCGCGATGGGCGCGACGCGGTTAATCTGACAGACCGCGTTATCGTTCATCGCAGGCAAGCCTTGCTCCCACAGGACGGTGTTTCCCATGGGATGGTGGTTTAGTCCTCAAACCGGATCGGACATTTCTCCGGCCCTTCGAGCTTTATCAATTCCTCGACCACATGCCCCCGCGCCCGGCGCAGGATCAGGCTGCGGTCTTGCCTGAGCAGTCGTCGCGCTTCCTGGTGCAGCATCTCCACGCCGGAATAGTCGATGAAATTGATGTACTGCGCTTCGATCACCACTTTCAGACCTTGAGTGCGTTGCAGGCGCACTTGCAGGTAGTGGCTGGCGCCGAAGAAGATCGAGCCGCCGACCCGTAGAATCTCTTCATCGCCTTCGCTCCATTGCTGCACGCGGGGTTGCGAGGTGCGCTTGAGGTAGAAAAACAACGAGACCAGCACGCCGGCGTAGATCGCCGTCTGTAGCTCCAGCAGCAACGTGGCGACGCAGGTCAGCGCCATCACCACGAACTCGGCGCGGCTGACCCGGAACAACGCGCGAATGCCGCGATGGTCCACCAATCCCCAGCAAATCAGCAGAATGCTCCCGGCCATGGCCGGAATCGGGATATGCGCAATCAGCGCCGCCCCAGCCACCGCAAACAACGCCACCCAAAGGGCCGAGAACACCCCGGCCAGCGGTGAACAGGCGCCCGCTTCATAACTCAAACCCGAACGGGTAAAGGAACCAGCCGACAAGGAGCCTGAGAAAAAGCTGCCGACAATGTTCGAAAGCCCCTGCGCGCGGACTTCCTGATTCGCATCGAGCAACTGCTGCGAACGCGCCGACAACGAGCGGGCAATCGACAGGCTGGTGACCAGCCCGAGCATGCCGACCGCCACCGCGCTGGGCAGCAGGCGCAATACCAGGTCCAGATCCAGCGGCAACGGGCGCAATGGCGGTAGCCGGCCCACGAACGAGCTGACCAACTTCACATGACCAAACATCGATGGCCACAACCACACCAGCAGGCCGCTGAAGATCAGGCTGATCAGCAGGCTCGGCCAGCGCGGCACCAGCAGTTTCAGCGCAACGCCCACCGCCAGCGTGCCGAGGCCCAGCGCCAGCGACGGTTTATCCAGCGCGCCGATGTCGCCGATCAATGACACCAGACTGTTCAGCGCCGTGGCCTGATTCGGCAGATCCAGCCCCAACAGGTTCGGCAACTGCCCGAGGGCGATCACCACCGCCGCACCGAGGGTGAAACCCAGCACCACCGAGTGCGAAACAAAGTTCACCAAGGCACCGAAGCGCAACATGCCCAGTAGCCACTGGAAAATACCGGCGAGGAAGGTCAGCAGCAGGATCAGCGTGACGTAGTCCTGGGAACCGGGCACAGCCAAGGGACTGACGCTGGCGTAAAGAACGATGGAGATTGCCGCCGTCGGGCCGCAGATCAAATGCCAGGAGGAACCCCAGAGGCAGGCGATCAACACCGGAATGATGGCGGCGTACAAGCCGTATTCGGCGGGTAACCCGGCGATCAATGCGTAAGCAATGGATTGAGGCAACGCAAGAATCGCCCCGCTGAGGCCGACGACAAGGTCGCGGCCGACGCTGGCACGGGTTTGCCGGGGCAGCCAGCTGAGAAAGGGGAAGAGTTTATGGCGGTTGGGGATTGCCATGGTGCCTCTTGGTTGGGGTTTTGGCGATGGAGTATCAGGCTCGGACTTGTGGGAGCGGGCTTGCTCGCGAAAGCAGTGTGTCAGTCGACATGCCCATTGGCTATCTCACCGCCTTCGCGAGCAAGCCCGCTCCCACAGGAGGTACTACAACTTGGCCTTTACGGCTGGCAACGCGTCTTTCCCGTCCGCCGTTTTCACGCCATCAAGCCATTTATCGAGGATAGCCGGATTAGCCTTGATCCACGCCTTCGCCGCGTCGGCGTTGCTGACTTTCTTGTTCACCACCTCGGCCATGATGCTGTTCTCCATCTCCTGGGTGAAGCTCAGGTTGGTCAGCAGCTTGCCGACGTTCGGGCAGGCCTGTGCATAACCCTTGCGAGTCAGGGTGTGGACGCTGCCGGTGTCGCCGAAGTATTTCTCGCCGCCCTTCAGGTAATGCATTTTCAGCTGCACGTTCATTGGGTGCGGGGTCCAGCCGAGGAAGGTCACGAACTTCTGCTTTTTCACTGCGCGGGACACTTCGGCGAGCATCGCCTGTTCGCTGGACTCGACCAGCTTCCACTGGCCGAGGTTGAAATCATTCTTCTTGATGATCTCTTGCAGCGAGATGTTCGCCGGGGCACCGGAGCCGATGCCGTAGATCTTTTTATCAACTTCTTTTGGGTGTAGCTCGGCGTACTTGTTCAGGTCCGCAAAGTCATGCACACCAGCGTCCCACACGTAGTCCGGCACGGCCAGGGTGAACTCGGTGCCGTCGAGGTTCTTCGACAGCTGGGTGACATCGCCATTGGCCACGAACTTGTCGTAGAAGCCCTGCTGCGCCGGCATCCAGTTACCCAGGAACACGTCGACCTGGCCGTCCTTGAGCCCGCCAAAGGTGATTGGTACCGCCAGGGTGTCGACCTTGGCCTTGTAACCCATGCCCTCAAGCAGGAAACCGGTAATGGCGTTGGTCGCGGCGATGTCGCTCCAGCCCGGGTCCGCCATCTTCACCGTGTCGCAGCTTTGCTCGGCGTAGGCCGACACACTGCTCAAGGCCAGCAGCCCCGCCGTCAGTACTGTGGATAACCTTTGCATGTTCTTCCCCTTACGTTATTGGTTTTGGCAGGGTTGTGGATAACGTGCTTTGCGCTCCAGATCATCGAGGTCGATGTGGTTGCGCATGTACTGCTGACTGGCGTCGACCAGCGGCTGGTGGTCCCAGCTCTTCAGCTTGCCGAGGGTCAGCGCCTGAGTGACAAAACGTCGTCGACGCTGGCTGGCGAGTACCTGTTGGTGGATCGCCGGGATGTTCCATTTGGCCCGCGCCTCGGCGAGAAAATCCTCGAACACCTGACGATGTTGCGCGGATTGGCTGAGTTCTTCCTGTTCGTGCGGATCGTTGTGCACGTCGAAGAGCAGGCACGGGTCGTCTTCGCTGTAGATGAATTTGTACGCGCCACGGCGGATCATCATCAGCGGGCTGATCGTGCCTTCGGCCATGTATTCGCCAAACACTTCGTCGTGCCCGGCCTGCCCCTGCAAGTGCGGCACCAGCGAGCGACCGTCCAGTGGTAAACCGGCTTCCAGGCTGCCGCCGGCCAGTTCCACCAGGGTTGGCAACAGGTCGGCGGTGGACACAGCGGCACTGACTCGCCCAGCCGCGAACTGCCCTGGTGCGCTGACCAGCAGCGGCACGCGGGCGGCCATTTCAAACCAATGCATTTTGTACCAGAGCCCTCGCTCGCCGAGCATGTCGCCGTGGTCGCCAGAGAAGACGATGACGGTGTCGTCGATCAGCCCCGTATCCTCTAGGGTTTGCAGAAGTTTGCCGACGTTGCTGTCGATATAGCTGCACGCACCGAAATAGGCGCGGCGCGCATCGCGAATTTTATCCACAGGCAGTGGCTTGTCCCACAGGTCGTAAACCTTGAGCAGGCGCTGGGAATGCGGATCGAGCTCGTTCTGCGCCGGGGTTTCCGGCAGCGGGATGTCTTTGTCGTCGTACAAATCCCAAAAGGCCTTGGGAATGGTGTACGGATCGTGTGGGTGAGTCATCGACACAGTCAGGCAGAACGGCTGATCGCCGTCTTCGCGGATGTGATCGAACAGGTACTGCTGGGCTTTGAACACCACCTCTTCGTCGAAATCCAGCTGGTTGGTGCGCACGCATGGCCCGGCCTGCAACACCGAGGACATATTGTGATACCAGCTCGGGCGTACGTCCGGTTCATCCCAGTTAACTGCCCAGCCGTAGTCGGCCGGGTAGATGTCGCTGGTCAGGCGCTCTTCGTAGCCATGCAACTGATCCGGACCACAGAAGTGCATCTTGCCGGACAGCGCGGTGCGGTAGCCGAGGCGCCGCAGGTAGTGGGCATAGGTCGGCACGTCCGCAGGAAAATCCGCCGCGTTGTCGTAGGCGCCGATCTTGCTCGGCAACTGGCCGCTGACCAGGGTGAAACGCGAAGGTGCGCACAACGGGCTGTTGCAATACGCGGCGTCGAACACCACGCCTTGCGCAGCGAGGCGGCTCAGGTTGGGCAGCTTGATTGGCGATGAACCGTAGAACGGCAACAGGGGCGCGGCCATTTGATCGGCCATGATGAAAAGAATGTTCTTGCGCTTCATGTGATCGCGGCATTCCATAGTGAGCAGTTATGCGAAAGTGCTGTGATCGATGATGTAGCCCACACACTTGGCGGTAAAGCCCATGCACGGCAATGACTAGGATAAGCACAGCTTATGTATGACGCCCTTGGTGATTTGTCCCTGGACCTGTTCCGCGCTTTCGAAGCTGCCGCGCGTCATCGCAGCTTCACGGCAGCGGCAGTAGAGCTCGGCACCACGCAGCCGGCTGTCAGCCAGCAGATCAAACGGTTGGAGGAGCAACTCGGCACGCGGCTGTTCGACCGCATCTACCGAGGCATCGAGCTGACCGAAGCCGGGGCGATTCTGTTCGAACAGGTACAGGCCGGTTTGCAGAGCATCGATGCCGGGCTGAATGCGATCAGCGCCCAGCATCAGCACGAGGTGTTGCAGGTGGCCACCGACTTCGCCTTCGCCGCGTATTGGCTGATGCCGCGCCTGCACCGTTTTCATGAGGCTAATCCACACGTAGACGTCAGCCTGGTTACCAGCGAACGCAGCCACAACATGCTGCGCACCGACATCGACGTGGCCGTGCTGTTTGGCGATGGGCGTTTCAAACAAGGCGAAAGCCATTGGCTGTTCAGCGAAGAAGTGTTCCCGGTGTGCAGTCCGCTGCTGCTCAAGGAGCGCACCGTGCCCCTGCCCGCCCACGCCTTGCAGGAATTGCCGCTGCTGCATCTACGTGGCGAAAACAGCAGCCACTGGTTCGACTGGAGCGGCGTATTCCGCGTGTTGGGCATTGCCACACCACCCGCGCCGGGGCAGCTGCGCTTCGATAACTACACGTTGTTGATTCAAGCGGCGATTGGCGGCCAGGGCGTGGCCATCGGTTGGCGGCACCTTGTGGATAACTTGCTGGCGCAAGGCTTGTTGTGCCGACCGATTGCCGAGACGGCGATGTCGAGCTTCGGCTATTACGTGGTCCTGCCCCAGCGCAAACGCCGCAGCGCGCTGATTCAGCAGTTCGTCGACTGGCTGATGACCGAACAGGCCAGCAGTGCTGAATCACTGACTGGCTTGGCCCTGCCGTCGATTGCGGTGTAGCGTTGCGGGTGGGGAATGAATCCCGAGACACGAGAACACTATGCAGCGGATCAAGGGCTACCACGCCCACGTTTACTTCGACGCGAGCACCATCGATCAGGCGCGAGCCCTGTGTGAGCAGGCTGCGCAGCTGTTTCCGTTGAAGATGGGTCGGGTGCACGAACGGCCGGTCGGCCCGCACCCGGACTGGAGTTGCCAACTGGCCTTTGCGCCGGAGCAACTGGGTGAAGTGCTGCCATGGCTGACACTCAATCGCAAAGGCCTGGTGGTGTTTTTGCACCCGGACACGGGCGACGACCTGGCCGACCACACCGACCATGCGATCTGGATGGGTGCGATCCGGCCATTGGATTTGTCGATTTTTTGAGCATTTGTTGAGCACAGTACAAACCTGTGGCGAGGGAGCTTGCTCCCGCTCGACTGCGTAGCAGTCGCAATCCAGCAACCTCGTTTTACCTGATGTAACCAGGTTGTTGAAGTTGGGGCCGCTTCGCGGCCCAGCGGGAGCAAGCTCCCTCGCCACGGGCGTGCTACTTAGTACAAAACGCCTTCCAGCACTTCATAAACCACCCCGCTGCCCATGGCGATCAGCACGATGTCACCCCCCATGCGTCGCCATTCATAACCTGGGTAGTACGGCAAGCGCGAGAGGGCGCGGTCGTCCAGGCGTTCGCCGTAGTAGCCGCGCGGCAAGGGCTGGCCTCTGACCCAACGAATGCCCGGCGGCGGTGGTGCGCCGCGTACGAAATACCCGTGGTTGACGCGGATCACTTCGCGCACCGGGCCGAAGTCATGCGGTGGCCGTCTGTATTCCGGGCCATGCTCACGGTGTTCCTCGCCGCGATGCTCGTACTGTGGACCGCCACGATCATGCTCGTGATCGTCGCGTTCATCAGCGCTTGCGTGGAGCAAGGGGGTGGCGCTGAGCATCAATACACCCAGGCTGGCGATCAGGCGTTTGGGCATTTTCATTTGGGTCTTCCTCACAGCATCCACAGCAAAAAAAGGGGCTCAGAACTCGGTTCTGAACCCCTGGGTCTTGCTATTTAGTCTGTGGCGCCGGGCGCTAATTCCTCTGTATCAGGAACTTTACTTTCAGCTGACGCGGGCTTTACGCACGCCTTCGGACAACGCCGAGCACAAGCTCAGTACACCGTCGATCGCCTGCTCAGGTGTCGTCGCATTGGCGATGTGGTCGATCAGCGCCGAACCCACCACCACGCCGTCTGCCAGGCGGGCGATGGACGCCGCTTGCTCCGGTGTACGGATGCCGAAACCGATGCTGATTGGCAGGTCGGTGTGGCGACGCAAACGGGCCATGGCTTCCTCGACGTGTTCCAAGGTCGCTGCGCCAGCGCCCGTCACACCGGCCACCGACACGTAGTACACGAAACCGGAACTGCCATTGAGCACAGTCGGTAGACGCACATCGTCGGTGGTCGGAGTGGTCAGGCGGATGAAGTCGATGCCTGCCGCTTGCGCCGGGTCGCACAGCTCGGCGTTATGCTCGGGCGGCATGTCGACCACGATCAGACCGTCGACACCGGCTTCTTTGGCATCGCTGATGAAGCGCGGTACGCCGTAGTAGTGGATTGGGTTGAAGTAACCCATCAGCACCAGCGGAGTGTCGTTGTTGTCTTTGCGGAACTCGCGAACCATTTGCAGGGTTTTCGCCAGGTTTTGCTTGGCGCCCAGGGCACGGATGTTGGCGAGCTGGATCGCCGGGCCGTCGGCCATCGGGTCGGTGAAGGGCATGCCCAACTCGATCACGTCGGCGCCGGCCGCCGGCAGACCTTTGAGGATCGCCAGCGAGGTGTCATAGCTCGGGTCACCAGCGGTGACGAACGTCACCAGGGCGGCGCGGTTCTGTTCTTTGAGTTCGGCGAAGCGCGTTTGCAGGCGGCTCATCAGTGTTTCTCCTGCTGGGACTGCTCTTGTTGGGAGTGTTCCATGTGGTGCATCACGGTTTGCATGTCTTTGTCGCCACGGCCGGACAGGTTGACCACCATCAGGTGATCTTTCGGCAAGGTCGGTGCGCGTTTGAACACTTCGGCCAGGGCGTGGGCGCTTTCCAGTGCAGGAATGATCCCTTCCAGGCGGCAGCACTTGTGGAAGGCGTCGAGGGCTTCGTGGTCAGTTACGGAGGTGTACTGGACGCGGCCAATGTCATGCAACCAGGCGTGTTCCGGGCCGATACCCGGATAGTCGAGGCCGGCGGAGATCGAGTGAGCGTCGATGATCTGGCCATCGTCGTCCTGCAACAGGAAGGTCCGGTTGCCGTGCAGCACGCCCGGTACGCCGCCGTTCAGGCTGGCCGCATGTTTGCCGGTTTCGATGCCATGACCTGCCGCTTCAACGCCGATGATTTCGACGCTTTTGTCATCGAGGAACGGGTGGAACAGGCCCATGGCGTTGGAACCGCCGCCGATGCACGCCACCAGGCTGTCCGGCAGACGGCCTTCCTGTGCTTGCAGTTGTTCGCGGGTTTCCTTGCCGATCACCGCCTGGAAGTCGCGGACCATCGCCGGATAAGGGTGCGGGCCGGCCACGGTGCCGATCAGGTAGAAGGTGCTGTCGACGTTGGTCACCCAGTCACGCAGGGCTTCGTTCATCGCGTCTTTCAGGGTGCCGGTGCCGGCAACCACGGGGATCACTTCGGCGCCCAGCAGTTTCATGCGGAACACGTTGGCCTGTTGGCGCTCGATGTCGGTGGTGCCCATGTAGATCACGCAGTCCAGACCAAAACGTGCGGCCACGGTGGCGGTCGCCACGCCATGCATGCCGGCGCCGGTCTCGGCGATGATGCGTTTTTTGCCCATGCGCCGCGCCAGCAGGATCTGGCCGATGCAGTTGTTGATCTTGTGCGCGCCGGTGTGGTTCAGCTCTTCACGCTTGAGGTAAATCTTGGCGCCGCCGCAGAACTCCGTCAGGCGTTCGGCGAAATACAGTGGGCTCGGGCGACCGACGTAGTCGCGCTGGAAGTAGGCCAATTCTTCTTTGAATGCTGGATCTTCCTTGGCCGCTTCGTATTCGCGGGCCAGGTCGAGGATCAACGGCATCAGGGTTTCGGCAACGTAGCGGCCGCCGAACGCGCCAAACAGGCCGTTGGCATCAGGGCCGTTGCGCAGATTAGTCTGGGTCATGGGGCGCTCCAGGTGAATGCGTGAGATGACAATGGCGTTCACTCTACCCCTGACATCCACAGCTGAAAACCGATAAGATCGCCGTAACCTGTCAGGAAAACTCACAGATCCAATGAGCCACGACCTTCCCCCGCTGAACGCTCTGCGCGCCTTCGAGGCCACTGCCCGCTTGAACAGCGTCAGTCAGGCTGCGGAGCAACTGCACGTGACCCACGGTGCGGTCAGTCGACAGCTGAAAGTGCTGGAGGAGCATCTGGGGGTGAGCCTGTTCGTCAAGGATGGACGCGGCCTGAAACTCACAGATGCCGGCGTGCGGTTGCGCGATGCCAGCAGCGAGGCCTTCGAGCGTTTGCGCACCGTTTGCGGTGAGCTGACGCAAGGCCACGCCGACGCGCCGTTCGTACTCGGCTGCTCCGGTAGCTTGCTGGCGCGCTGGTTCATTCCACGTCTGGGCCGGTTGAATGCCGATCTGCCGGACTTGCGCTTGCACCTGTCGGCGGGTGAAGGCGATCTCGATCCAAGGCGGCCGGGGCTCGATGCCTTGCTGGTGTTTGCCGAGCCGCCGTGGCCTGCGGACATGCAGGTTTATGAGTTGGCCAGCGAGCGTATCGGCCCGGTGTTGAGCCCTCGCTTTACCGGTTACGACAGCTTGCGCCAGGCGCCGGCTGCTGCGCTGCTCAACGAACCCTTGTTGCACACCACTTCACGCCCGCAAGCCTGGCCCAGTTGGGCGCAGCGCAACGGCCTCGACGCCAAAGCGTTGAAGTTCGGACAGGGTTTCGAGCATTTGTATTATTTGCTGGAGGCGGCGGTGGCGGGGTTGGGCGTGGCGATCGCCCCTGAGCCGCTAGTGGCCGAAGATTTGAAGGCCGGTCGCCTGGTTGCGCCGTGGGGGTTTAGCGAAACCCCGGCGCAACTGGCGTTGTGGCTACCCAAGCGCGCCGCGGACGGGCGCGCTCGGCAGTTGGCGCAGTGGCTGAAAAACGAGCTGCGCCAAACCCTTTAATTACCGCGTTTGTACAGCAGATACGCCGCCAGCAAACCCAAGGCACCGACCGCGACGCTGGCGGTGGTCCACGGGTGCTCCTGGGCGTAATCGCGGGTGGCGATCCCGGTTTCGCGGGTTTTGACTTTGACTTCTTCGTACGCATCGCTGAGCAGGTGGCGCGAATGCTTCAGCGCGCTCTCGGCGTTGCTTTTGAGGGCCTTGAGGGTTTTCAGCGACTCGTCCGATGCATCGCTCTTCAGGCTTTCCAACGACTTGAGCAGACTCTCGATCTCGGCTTCCATGCTTTGCAATGAGGCTTTACGCAACGAGGTGTTGGCCATGATGACTCTCCTGCATTGATTGAGTGGCGTGTGTTGGTTGGGACTCCAGCGGTTCGGGAAAGTGCAGTAAATCTGAACCTGCACTTAGGAATGGCAGCCACAAGAAATACGGAAAATCGCTGCTAGGCTCTAATCACTAATCAAGGAGAACGCCATGACTGACCATCACACCTACAAGAAAGTCGAACTGGTTGGCTCGTCCCCTACCAGCATTGAAGAGGCCATCAACAACGCCTTGGCCGAGGCCAGCAAAAGTATCAAGCACATGGAATGGTTCGAGGTCACCGAAACCCGTGGGCACATCAAGGACGGCCAGGCGGCGCACTTTCAGGTGACGCTCAAAGTCGGGTTCCGGATTGCCAATAGCTGAGGTTGAGCTAGGCTTCTGAACTTGTGCGCTGGCCGATTGCCATAGGGTATGGCAGAGCGCTACTTCGTCTTGGGCAATAGACGCTCAAGTGTTAACGCTTACCCCTTTTGATCCGACCAGGGAATGTGACCGATGAAGAAATTTATTTTGGCGGTAGGTTTGTTGAGCATTGCGGGAACAACCTTCGCGGCGGGCAAACCGTGTGAAGAGTTGAAAAGCGAAATTGCGGCAAAAATCGACGCCAAGGGCTCCAAAAACTATTCGCTGGAAATCGTTGATAAAGGCGCGGCTGCGGGCGGCAAAGTGGTCGGCAAGTGCGAGGCAGGCAAGAAGGTCATCGTCTACAAGAAGTAGATTGAGTCCGTTGTTTATGTAAAAGCCGACGCCATGGCGTCGGCTTTTTTCTGGGCGCTGTTCGGGGCTTAGCCCTTCATCACTTGCGCCAGCAGTTCGTAGGAATGCAGGCGATCGGCGTGTTCGTACAGGTCGCTGGTGAAGATCAACTCGTCGGCCTGAGTCTGCTCGATCAGCACTTCAAGTTTGCCGCGAATTTTCGCCGGGCTGCCGATCATGGCCAGACCCAGGAAATCACCGACGGCTTCTTTCTCATGAGGCAACCACAGGCCGTCCATGGTTTTCACCGGTGGACGCTGAACCAGGCTTTGGCCGCGCATCAGCGCCAGGATTCGTTGGTAGACTGAGGTCGCCAGGTAATCGGCTTGTTCGTCGGTGTCGGCGGCAACCAGCGGTACGCCGAGCATCACGTAGGGTTTATCCAGTACGGCTGAAGGTTTGAAGTGATTGCGGTAAACCCGAATCGCTTCATGCATATATCGCGGTGCGAAATGCGAGGCAAAGGCGTAAGGCAAACCGCGTTCGCCGGCCAGTTGCGCGCTGAACAGGCTGGAGCCCAGTAGCCAGACCGGCACATTGGTGCCGGTGCCGGGCATCGCGATAATGCGCTGATCCGGTGTGCGTGGGCCCAGGTAGCGCACCAGTTCGGCCACGTCTTCCGGGAAATCGTCGGCGCTGCCGGAGCGTTCACGGCGCAAGGCGCGGGCGGTCATCTGGTCGGAGCCCGGAGCGCGGCCCAGACCGAGGTCGATTCGCCCCGGATAGAGGCTTTCGAGGGTGCCGAACTGCTCGGCGATCACCAGCGGCGCATGGTTGGGCAGCATCACGCCACCGGAACCGACACGAATGCTCGACGTGCCGCCGGCCAGATAGCCAAGCAGCACTGACGTTGCGGAGCTGGCGATGCCATCCATGTTGTGGTGTTCGGCGACCCAGAAACGGTTGTAGCCCCACTTCTCGACGTGTTGCGCCAGGTCCAGCGAGTTGCGCAGCGATTGCGCGGGGCTGCCGTTCTCGCGGACGGGCACCAGGTCCAGCGTCGAGAACTTGATATCGGACAGTTGTTTCATAAGCCGGCTTCTCCAATGAGGGTACGCAGGCTTTTCTCACCAACGAAAACCTGCCGAATGCATGAGCGTGCTCTATGCAATGTGGGCATATACCCGAGTTTCAATAGCAGACATGAATTTGCCGACCAGATAAGTGGTTCGATCCGACAAGGTGAACTTTGCCCAGTCTTCTATCCTCAGAACCCTGGCAACCGAAAACCATGAAGGCGCGACCCTCGCGCCGGATTTTGAGGAGGCAGAGATGAGTATCAAAAAGAAAGCATCGGCGCATTGGGTCGGTGATCTGAAAACCGGCCTTGGTTCTATCTCGACCGAAACCGGAGTCCTTAAAAATGCACCTTATGGCTTCAAGGCACGCTTTGAAGGTGGCCCGGGCACCAATCCGGAAGAGCTGATCGGCGCAGCTCATGCAGGTTGTTTCTCCATGGCATTTTCGATGATTCTCGGTGAGGCTGGCCTCAAGGCCGACACAATTGACACCAATGCCGAGGTGACACTGGATCAGGTCGATGGTGGTTTTGCGATCACCGCTGTGCACCTGACGCTCAAAGCGAAAATCCCTGGTGCCAGCCAGCAGCAATTCGAAGAACTGAGCAAAAAGGCCAAAGAAGGCTGCCCGGTGTCCAAGGTGTTGAATGCCAAAATCACACTCGATGCGACACTCGTAAGCTGACCGCTCCCCCGAAGCAGCTGGCACTCCAGCTGCTTCAAATCAGAACTCGCGTGGTAAAACTGTGGTCGAATAAGTGACAGCAGCTTCAGCGCATGACTGTGCGCGCTGCCTAAAGGGAGCTTCAACCATGAAACGTTTTGCCTTGGCGGTTATCTGCAGCGTGCTGGCCACATCGGCCCTGGCGGTCCCCAAATCGTGTGAAGAACTCAAGGCCGAAATTGAAGCGAAGATCCAGGCCAACAACGTGTCGTCCTACACGCTGGAGATTGTCAGCAATGATGAAGTGCATGACCAGAACATGGTGGTCGGCACCTGCGAAAACGGCACCAAGAAGATCATCTACCAGAAGAACGATAGATAATTCGCCTTACTGCACACAAAAAGTCTCGCTACCTTCGGCGAGGAGTTCGCGCTTGGCGTTATACAGCCGGGCGCTGGGCGTGAAGGCCAGCGAGCGGGCTTCGAGCAGGTAACGTTGGCCGGCTTCGAAATGATCGTAACGCACGGTCAGGTAGCACAGTCGGTCTGGCGTGTCGAAGTCCATGCCAAAGCCTCCGGAAAGCACCTCGAAGTCAAAGCGAACCTTCAGTTCATGGCTGCCTGGCGTGACCTGGAAGAATCGCCCGTCATCCAGGGTCTTTTTGTCCAGGCTCTCGGCCATGAGGACTTTGCCCCCGGGCGTCGGCATGGCGAAGTCGACCCAGGCCATGTTCGGGTTCGCGGCTGGCAACGGGGTCATACAGCCGGCCAGCGAGCTGATGGTGAGAAAAAGCAGAATCCTGCGCATGATCAATTTCCGGGTGGTCAGAGATTAATCATAGCGCCGATCAGGTGTGCCGGCAGCCTGCCGGATGCGCTTGGCCAACGACTTTTCGCTGCTGATCGTAGAGCTTGGCCCACGGCTGGAAACCGATATTCCCTGCTTGCAGCTGATATCGCTGGCCGGCGCTGAAGTCGTTGAATTTCACACTCAACTGGCAATCACGCCACAACGGTTCGGCGTCGGGGCCGATATTCGTCGGTGCTACCGCGAATTGATAACGCACTTTCAGCTCATGGCTACCCGGTGGAACTTCGAAGTAGCGTTTATCGGCAGACGCCTTGGCATCGACTTCCAGCGCTTGCAGCACGGTGTCGTGTTGATGGGGGCCGAGGTCGATCCAGGCTTGCGTCGGGTCGGGTTTGGGCAGTCCAGCACAGCCGGCCAACATCAGCAGGTTTGCAGTCAGCATTAACGCGCGCATAGCGAAGCTCCAGTCAGGCGAGATAGTCTTGCGGGCAGACTCCCCAAGGATGATTCGATGTGATCAAGCCGCTTCCAAGCCATCGGTTACTTGATCGCGTTTTGCGCGTTTTGTTTCCGGCTACGCTGCTTTTACTGCTCAACGGTTGCACGAGCGTCAGTTACTACAGCCAGTTGGCCAGCGGCCAGTGGAGTTTGTTGCGGGCGCGAGAGCCGGTGAGCGAGGTAATTGCCGACCCTGCGCGTGACGCGAAACTGCGCGCGCACCTGGCTCAGTCGCAAAAGGCCCGCGAGTTCGCCAGCCAGCGGTTGCACCTGCCCGACAACAAAAGTTATCGCCTCTATGCCGACATCGGCCGTCCGTTCGTGGTGTGGAATGTGTTCGCCACGCCGGAGTTTTCCCTCAAGCCGCAGAACCATTGCTTTCCGATTGCCGGGTGCGTGGCCTACCGCGGGTACTACAGCCAGAGCGCCGCGCGAGGCGACGCGGCGCTGCAGCGTCTGCAAGGCATGGACGTGTCGATCAGTGGCGTTGAAGCCTATTCGACCCTGGGCTGGTTCAACGACCCGATCATCAGTTCGATGATGAGCTGGGGCGACGAGCGACTGGCGACGCTGATTTTCCATGAGTTGGCGCATCAGCGGTTTTACGTGAAGGACGACACCGAGTTCAACGAGTCTTACGCCACCTTCGTCGAACAGGAAGGCACTCGCCAATGGCGCGCGGCGCGAGGTTTGCCGCCGGCCAGTAAGGCCCAGGAACAGCCACGCGATCAATTTACCCAGCTGGTTCTGGATACCCGTGCGCGGCTCGAAAAACTCTATGCGTTGCCTCTGGCGACCGAACAGATGCGCCAGCGTAAAGCGGCCGAGTTCGAGCGCTTGCGCAGCGAGTACCGAACCCTGCGCGACAGCCAATGGGCCGGCGAAAAGCGCTTTGATGCCTGGATCAATTCCCCGATGAACAACGCCAAGTTGCTGCCATTTGGACTGTATGACCAATGGGTGCCGGCGTTTTCCGTGGTGTTCAAACAATCGGGTGGGGATTGGCTGAAGTTCTATACGGCGGTCGAAAAGTTGGGTGCGTTGCCGGTAGAACAACGCAAGGCTGCGTTGAAGGCGTTGGCAGCCCTTTGAGATTTGCGTTGGATGAACTGACGCCATCGCGAGCAAGTCTTGCTCCTACGGGATGATGCCGGGCATCAATATGGGAACGACGCCATACCGTAGGAGCAAGGCTTGCCCGCGATGAGGCCGGTGAATGTTCGCCACGTTCAGCTCATAACCACACCGCATCCCATAGCGGATAGTCTCCGACTCTCTTGACCAGCCCTGCCCTCAAGGGATTGGCGACGATGTATCGGGCCACGGCCTGCAAGTCCTCTTCCTTGCGAATTGCCCGGTCGTGGTAACCCGGTTGCCATAGTGGACCTTGGCGTTTCATCGAGCGATTCAGCGTCACTGTAATTCGTGATTTGGTGCGCGCCACTAATGCCGATAGCTGGATGTTCTGCAGCTCAATCAGCCAGTGAAAATGATCTGGCATGACAACCCAGGCCAAGGTGTCAGCGAATTGCTCTTGTTGAGCCTTCTTGAGTGCATCGACCACGAGTCGACCCTGCTGAAAGTCGGCAAACACCTTCTGTCGATTCCGGACAACCACTGTCAGCAAGTAGATTTGTCCTGACTCTGAATGGCGCCCGGTACGCAGGCGATGTGCATGATGCGACGCTGGCATTGATGATCCTCCTTGATCGTGGCCTCAGCATCTGAGGCTAGGACGATAAAAGAGGATTGGGTCTGCAACTGTTGCTCAGGATGTGTCTGCTAGTACGCCATCGCGGGCAAGCCTTGCTCCTACGGGGCATGGCGAGACCAAAAAATATGGGGTGACACAAAACCGTAGGAGCAAGGCTTGCTCGCGATGGCGGTGCAACTAGCGCTGCAAAAAGGCCTGATGCAACTCGGCCAGCGTCTCGAAGTGATACGCCGGCTGTTCTGCGCTCAATTCTTCGTGGCTGCCGAAGCCATAACCCACTGCTGCCGCGTCCAGCCCATTACGTTTGGCACCGATCAAGTCGTGTTTGCGGTCGCCGATCATCAGCGTGGTGCCTGGATCGAGTCCTTCTTCAGCCATCAAATGCGCAATCAGCTCGACCTTGTCGGTGCGGGTGCCGTCGAGTTCGCTGCCGTAGATCACTTTGAAGTGCCGATCAAAACCGAAGTGCCGGGCGATTTCCCGGGCGAAAATCCACGGCTTCGACGTCGCGATGTACAGCTGCCGCCCTTGCCCGTTAAGGGTTTCCAGCAGTGGCGTGACGCCGTCGAACACCCGGTTCTCATACAAGCCGGTGACCTTGAAGCGCTCGCGATAGAAATTCACCGCTTCCCAGGCCTTGGGCTCGTCGAAGTCGTAGAACTGCATGAAGGCTTGCAGCAACGGCGGGCCGATGAAGTGTTCGAGTTTGGTCAGGTCAGGCTCGTCGATCCCCAGTTTGCTCAAGGCGAACTGGATCGAGCGGGTGATGCCCTCGCGCGGATCGGTCAGAGTGCCATCGAGGTCGAATAAAACGGTTTGGTAATGCATGAACATTCCTGAGTGAGTCTGCCGGTGTCAGAGCTGGTCGTAGCCTTCGGCCAGATGCAGGTCTTTGAGCTTCACGTAATTCGCCGCGCTGTAGGTGAAAAACGCCCGTTCCTTGTCAGTCAACGCGCGGATCTGTTTCACCGGGCTGCCGACATAGAGGAAACCGCTTTCCAGGCGTTTGCCCGGCGGCACCAGGCTGCCAGCGCCAATGATCACCTCGTCTTCGACCACGGCACCGTCCATGACGATGCTGCCCATGCCGATCAGGATCCGGTTGCCGACAGAGCAGCCGTGCAGCATGACTTTGTGGGCGATGGTCACGTCGTCACCGATCAGCAGCGGGAAGCCGTCGGGGTTGAAGGGGCCAGCGTGGGTGATGTGCAGCACGCAGCCATCCTGCACGCTGGTGCGCTGGCCAATGCGGATGCGGTGCATGTCGCCGCGGATCACGGTCAGCGGCCAGACCGAGCTGTCTTCGCCTATTTCGACGTCGCCGATCACCACCGCCGAGCCGTCGACAAATACGCCTTTGCCAAGAACGGGGGTGTGGTTCTGGTACTTGCGAAGGGACACGATAGGCTCTCTCTCTTTTGCTGATAGCTGCGGTGGGCGTCGATTGTAATTAAGATGGGGCAATGTTTCTTCCAGCATGTTTCTACCAGCCAAGGTGCCAACCGTGAGCGTGAACAACCCTCTTCTGCAGTCCTACGACCTGCCGCCGTTCTCGGCGATCCGCGCCGAGCACGTACAACCGGCCATCGAACAGATCCTCGCGGACAACCGCGTCGCCATCGCCGAGATCCTCAAAACCCAGGGTAAACAGCCGACCTGGGCCGGTCTGGTACTGGCGATGGACGAACTGAACGATCGTCTGGGCGCGGCCTGGAGCCCGGTCAGTCACCTGAATGCCGTGTGCAACAGCGCCGAACTGCGTGAGGCTTACGAGTCCTGCCTGCCGGCACTGAGCGCCTACGCCACCGAGTTGGGCCAGAACCGTGAACTGTTCCAGGCGTACGAAGCCTTGGTCAGCAGCCCGGAAGCGGCCGGTTTCGACGTCGCGCAAAAAACCATTCTCGAACACGCGCTGCGTGACTTCCGTCTGTCGGGTATCGACCTGCCAGAGGCTGAGCAAAAGCGTTATGCCGAGGTGCAGAGCAAACTGTCCGAGCTGGGCAGCCATTTCTCCAACCAATTGCTCGATGCCACCCAAGCCTGGACCAAACACATTACCGATGAAGCCGCTCTCGCCGGCCTGACCGATTCAGCCAAGGCGCAGATGGCTGCCGCCGCCCAGGCCAAAGATCTGGATGGCTGGCTGATCAGCCTGGAATTCCCGAGCTACTTCGCGGTGATGACCTACGCCCATGACCGCGCGCTGCGCGAAGAAGTCTACGCCGCCTACTGTACCCGTGCGTCGGACCAAGGCCCGAACGCCGGTCAGAACGATAACAGCCCGGTGATGGAAGAAATCCTCGACCTGCGTCAGGAGCTTGCAAAACTATTGGGCTTCGCCAGTTTCTCGGAGCTGAGCCTGGCGACCAAAATGGCCGAATCCAGCGATCAGGTACTGAGCTTCCTGCGCGATCTGGCCAAACGCAGCAAACCGTTTGCCGCGCAGGATCTGGAACAGCTCAAGGCTTATGCCGCCGAACAGGGCTGCCCGGATCTGCAAAGCTGGGACAGCGGTTTCTACGGCGAAAAACTTCGTGAACAGCGTTACAGCGTTGCCCAGGAAACGCTGCGTGCGTACTTCCCGATCGATAAAGTACTGAGTGGCCTGTTCGCCATCGTCCAGCGTCTGTATGGCATCGAAATCGCCGAGCTGAAAGGCTTCGACACCTGGCACCCGGACGTTCGCCTGTTCGAAATCAAGGAAAACGGCCAGCACGTCGGGCGCTTCTTCTTCGACCTGTATGCCCGCGCCAACAAGCGTGGCGGTGCCTGGATGGACGGCGCGCGCGACCGTCGTCGCACCGCTGAAGGCGTATTGCAAAGCCCGGTGGCGAATCTGGTGTGCAATTTCACTCCGGCTGACAGCGGCAGGCCTGCCCTGCTGACTCACGATGAAGTCACCACGCTGTTCCACGAATTCGGTCACGGCCTGCATCACCTGCTGACCCGCGTCGAATATTCCGGTGTGTCCGGTATCAACGGCGTGGCCTGGGACGCGGTCGAGTTGCCAAGTCAGTTCATGGAAAACTGGTGCTGGGAGCCGGAAGGCCTGGCGTTGATCTCCGGTCATTACGAAACCGGTGAGCCACTGCCGCAGGACCTGCTGCAAAAAATGCTCGCGGCGAAGAACTTCCAGTCCGGACTGATGATGGTGCGTCAGCTGGAGTTCTCGATGTTCGACTTCGAACTGCACGCCACTCATGGCGACGGCCGTAGCGTGCTGCAAGTGCTCGAAGGCGTGCGCGACGAGGTTTCGGTGATGCGTCCGCCGGCCTACAACCGTTTCCCCAACAGTTTCGCGCACATCTTCGCCGGCGGTTACGCGGCGGGTTACTACAGCTACAAATGGGCTGAAGTACTGTCGGCCGATGCCTTCTCGAAGTTTGAGGAAGAAGGCGTGCTCAACGCGGCCACCGGTCGTGCGTTCCGCGAGGCGATCCTGGCCCGTGGTGGTTCTCAGGAGCCGATGGTGCTGTTCGTCGATTTCCGCGGACGTGCGCCGTCGATTGACGCACTCTTGCGCCACAGCGGCCTCAACGAGGGCGCGGCAGCATGAGTGACGGGCCTGTGAGCAAAACCAAGAAGCGCTTTATCGCCGGAGCAGTCTGTCCGGCGTGCAGTGAGCCGGACAAATTGATGATGTGGAGCGAAGACGATGTGCCGCACCGCGAATGCGTGGCCTGCGGTTATTCCGACACGCTGAACGAGCAAGGTCTGTCAGTGCCCAAGGAATTGGGAACGCGGGTCAACACCACCGCGTTGAAGGTCCCGGACGCCAAGGTTCAGGCTGTGCAGTTCTTCCCCAATCCAAAGCTGAAGAAAAAGCCCGACGATCATTCCTGATCATTCCGCGCGTTGAAATCCGCCTTTGAGCCTGAGTGCTCAAGGGCGGTATTTATCCAGCACTACCATTCCCTATTGCAGGTCCACAACCCGCCTTACCTGATTGGGTAAGGGGCTTGTTGTGGCGCGCCCCTTAAATCTTCGGTTCTTCGCTGTTGACCGTTTTGAGCCAGCTTTTCATCGAACAGGTGGCAAACACGCTAGTGCTGCAATCGCCGTTAGCCAACGCGGTACGCAGTTTGTCGACATCTGCCTGCATCATGTAGCGAATGCCGTTCTTGAAGTGGGTAGTGTCGTCGAAACCGCCTTGGGTCATTTCGCTCAGGGCGTCTTCTTTGCTCCAGCCTTGCACCACCACGCGGTACATCGCGGTTATCAGGGCGGTACGGTCCGATCCACGTTTGCAATGTATCAACACCGGACCTTTGCTTTGACCGGTTTGAATGGCCCGCAACGCGCTCAATACCTCGCTGTCATCGACATGACTGGTTTTGTACGGCAATTGCACCAGGTTGACCCCGGGTATCGAGAGCCAGCTGGAATCGGATTCGGGCAGAAAATTGATCACCGTCTCGACCTGGAGTTTTTCCAGCAGCGGCAGCGCCCCGCGATCCGGGAGTGCGCTGCGGTAGAGGGTCGGTGACATCTGGTAAAGACCGTACTGCGCTTCGACGGGCTGGGCCCACTCGCCGGGACGGATGGATTGGGTTTGCTCGGCCTGAACCTGATCGAACGCAAATAACGCCATGAACGACAGGCACAGTGCGAGCAAGAGCTGGTTTTTCGACATGAGTCAGGGGGCCGTGGATGAAGGAATGGTTCACTTAATCCCAGCCTGAACCCCGATCAGTCAAAGCTCTGTGAGGTGCTTGTCAAAGAATCGTTAAGCCTGAAGGCGCCCTCGATGCTTCAGAAATAATCTGTGGTTTTTATACTGAAACGATTCACTCATATGCTTAGCCTGCTACCATTTGTAACTAAAATTTGCAGATATGTTCTTTCTTTCGGGCCCTGATCGGCTCGCATCGCTACCAAAACGACAAGCTGCTCCATGAAGTGGCTGATCAATCCGTAAATGCCTGATGAGGTGCACCCCTATGTCTGATCAAGATCGAGACAACCCGCGGCGTGAATTTTTACGCAAATCCCTGACCTTGATCCCGGTGGTCACTGTTGCCAGTACCGGTTTTGGCAGTTCGGTCCTTATGGCCGCCCCTGAAGCGGCACCGACCAACCCTGGCAAAGCCCCGGTCAGCAGCGGTGTTTATGAGCCGAGCTACTTCACCGCCGAAGAGTGGGCATTCATCCAGGCTGCGGTTGCTCGCTTGATTCCTGCCGATGAACAGGGACCGGGTGCGCTCGAAGCGGGTGTACCGGAATACATCGACCGGCAAATGAATACCCCGTACGCGGCGGGTGCACTTTGGTACATGCAAGGCCCGTTCAATGCGGACGCTGCGCCAGAAATGGGCTGGCAGAGCAAACTGGTTCCCAAGGAAATCTACCGTTTGGGCATCGCCGCGACGGACGCCTGGTCGAAGGCGTTCAACGGCAAAGTTTTTGCTGCGCAAGACAGCGCTACCCGAGACGATTTGCTCAAGCAATTGGAGGCTGGTACGCCGGCATTCGACAGCGTCCCACCGAAGATTTTTTTCAACCTTTTGCTGCAAAACACCAAGGAAGGGTTCTTCTGCGACCCGATCCACGGTGGCAATAAAGGTATGGTCGGCTGGACCATGATCGGCTTCCCCGGCGCCCGCGCCGATTTCATGGATTGGGTTGAACGCAACGAGCAATACCCCTTCCCGGCAGTTTCGATTCGCGGCGAGAGGGCGTGAGCATGACAACCACCATGAAGAAGGTCGACGCAGTGATCGTCGGGTTTGGCTGGACCGGCGCGATCATGGCCAAGGAGCTGACAGAGGCTGGCCTCAATGTGCTGGCGCTGGAGCGCGGGCCGATGCAGGACACCTACCCCGACGGCAACTATCCGCAGGTGATCGACGAACTCACCTATAGCGTGCGCAAGAAACTCTTTCAGGACATCTCCAAAGAGACAGTGACCATTCGCCATAGCGTGAATGACATTGCGCTGCCCAACCGCCAGCTCGGGGCTTTCCTGCCGGGTAATGGTGTCGGCGGGGCTGGCTTGCACTGGTCGGGTGTGCACTTTCGGGTCGATCCGATCGAGTTGCGCATGCGCAGTCACTATGAGGAACGCTACGGCAAACACTTCATCCCCAAGGACATGACCATTCAGGACTTTGGCGTCAGCTATGAAGAGCTGGAGCCGTTTTTCGATTACGCCGAGAAAGTCTTCGGCACCTCGGGTCAGGCCTGGACCGTGAACGGTCAAGTGGTCGGCGAAGGCAAGGGCGGTAACCCCTATGCGCCGGACCGCTCGAACCACTTCCCGTTGGCGTCGCAAAAGAACACCTACTCTGCGCAGTTGTTCCAGAATGCCGCCAACGCTGTCGGTTACAAACCCTACAACCTGCCTTCCGCCAATACCTCCGGGCCTTACACCAATCCCTATGGTGCGCAGATGGGACCGTGCAACTTCTGCGGTTTTTGCAGTGGTTACGTGTGCTACATGTACTCCAAAGCTTCGCCGAACGTGAATATTCTGCCGGCGCTCAAGCCATTGCCAAACTTCGAGTTGCGGCCCAATTCCCATGTGTTGCGGGTCAATCTCGACAGCACCAAGCGCAAGGCGACCGGTGTGACCTACATCGATGGTCAGGGCCGGGAAATCGAACAGCCGGCGGACCTGGTGATCCTCGGTGCGTTCCAGTTCCACAACGTGCGGTTGATGCTGTTGTCCGGGATTGGCAAACCGTACGACCCGATCAGCGGTGAAGGGGTGGTCGGCAAGAACTTCGCCTATCAGAACCTGGCGACGATCAAGGCCTACTTCGACAAAGACGTGCACACCAATAATTTCATTGGCGCGGGTGGCAACGGTGTGGCGGTGGATGACTTCAACGCCGACAACTTCGACCACGGCCCGCACGGCTTCGTCGGAGGTTCACCGATGTGGGTGAACCAGGCCGGCAGCCGGCCGATTGCCGGGACTTCGAATCCGCCGGGAACACCCGCCTGGGGCAGTGCCTGGAAACGTGCGACCGCCGATTACTACACCCATCAGGTGTCGATGGACGCTCACGGTGCGCATCAGTCCTACCGAGGCAACTACCTGGATCTCGATCCGGTTTACCGCGATGCCTACGGCCAGCCGCTGCTGCGGATGACCTTCGACTGGCAGGAAAACGACATCAAGATGAACCGCTTCATGGTCGGCAAGATGAGCAAGATCGCGGAAGCGATGAACCCCAAGTCCATTGCCTGGCTCGGCAAAAAGGTCGGTGAGCACTTCAACACGGCCTCCTACCAGACCACCCACCTCAATGGTGGCGCGATCATGGGCACCAACCCGAAAACCAGTGCGCTGAACCGCTACTTGCAGAGCTGGGACGTGCATAACGTGTTCGTGCCAGGTGCTTCTGCGTTCCCACAAGGTTTGGGTTACAACCCTACCGGTCTGGTAGCGGCACTGACCTACTGGTCGGCGCGGGCGATTCGCGAGCAGTACCTGAAGAACCCCGGCCCGCTGGTTCAGGCTTAAGGAGCGATGACCATGAAGACACTCGTTATCGCCACCCTGGCCCTGCTCGGCAGTTGCTCGATCAGCGCGGCAGAGGATGCATCGCAAGCTTTGATCAAACAGGGCGAATACCTCGCCCGCGCGGGTGACTGTGTGGCCTGTCACACCGCTAAGGGCGGTAAGCCGTTTGCGGGCGGACTGCCGATGGAAACCCCGATCGGTACGATCTATTCCACCAACATCACCCCGGACAAAACCGGCCTGGGCGACTACAGCTTTGACGATTTCGACAAAGCCGTGCGCCATGGCGTTGCCAAAAACGGTAGTACGCTTTACCCGGCGATGCCGTATCCGTCCTATGCCCGCGTCAGCGATGCAGACATGAAAGCCCTGTATGCCTACTTCATGAAAGGCGTGGCGCCGGTCACTCAGGAGAACAAGGGCAGCGATATTCCCTGGCCCTTGAGCATGCGCTGGCCGCTGACCGGCTGGCGCTGGATGTTTGCGCCGAGTGTCGTGGCGTATCAGCCGGCCGACGGTGAAGAGGCGGTAATTAGCCGTGGGGCGTATCTGGTGGAAGGTCTCGGACATTGCGGCGCTTGCCATACGCCGCGAGCCCTGACCATGCAGGAAAAAGCCTTGAGTGCCCATGAAGGCAACGCGTTTCTGTCAGGCAGTGCGCCGCTGGAAGGCTGGATCGCAAAAAGCTTGCGGGGCGATCACAAGGACGGTCTCGGCAGTTGGAGCGAAGAGCAACTGGTGCAATTCCTCAAGACTGGCCGCAGTGACCGCAGCGCGGTGTTCGGCGGCATGAGTGATGTGGTGGAACACAGCATGCAGTACATGAGCGATGACGACCTGACGGCGATCGCCCGATACCTCAAGTCCTTGCCGGCGAATGATCCGAACGATCAGCCGCACCCATACGACAAGCAAGTGGCGCAGGCTCTGTGGAAAGGTGACGACAGCAAGCCTGGTGCCTCGGTGTACATCGACAACTGTGCCGCCTGCCACCGTACCGACGGGCATGGCTACACCCGGGTATTCCCGGCACTGGCCGGCAACCCGGTGCTGCAATCGGACGATCCGACCTCGCTGATCAATATCGTGCTCAAGGGCGGCACCTTGCCGGCGACCCACACGGCGCCATCGACGTTCACCATGCCGGCATTCGCCTGGCGCTTGTCGGATCAGGAAGTGGCGGACGTGGTGAACTTCATTCGCACAAGTTGGGGGAACAAGGGGGGGCAGATTAAACCAGCTGACGTCGCTGATTTACGTAAGGATGATATGAAATCAACGTCGGCTGATAAGTCTGGGCAACTAACAAAGTCTTATTGAAGCTCGTTAAGTTGCTATAAACAACGCCTGCGAAACTATGTTCGCAGGCGTTGGTTTTTCAGCCGTAAAGCGTATTAGCCACTACGCGATCAAGTGCAATTATGGATTGACAATACTTGCGTAAGCTTTGGCCAATGCCAGCAGTTTGGCTTTGTCGTCGGCATCAATATCGCCATCACGGTCCACATCCTTGAGCACGGTCCCGAGAGTGAAGGAGTGCCCGCCGTCGCTGGAAACTGCGGTCATGAAGATCGAATCCACCAGGGCTTCGGTTTGAACTTCGTTTTCTGGGTCCCAACCCAGTTCCTTACGGGCAAGTTGCATCGAAACGAGAGTGTTTGGCTCCGAAGGGCCAGGTTTCATTAGTTGCAGGAAAATACCGCGTTGATTAAAGAAAGACATTGTTAAATCCTTTTAATGGTTATCCAGTATGGTGTTGCGTGTGCCAAGGATAATACGGCTGATCTTTATCGGATGACCAATGGTTATATGTTTCTCGTTCTTACACTTATTGGTTGTTTAACAAGTAGTTGTATAAAACTGATAGGGCTTTAACCTGGAGTCATTGCTGAAGGTGCCGAACGGCACTGGCCTGACGGAGAATCTTCCGATACTGTACGTACATACAGTTATGGGGTTTTTCCAATGTTCACGCCCTTGCCACCTCGCGGCCGCGGGACCGCCACCAATCCGCACAATCGCTTTGCGCCGAACCGCTCGGTGGCTGAGGACGATGGCTGGTATCAGGAAGCACCGCTGACCCAGGGTACCGAGGTGCGCATCGAAACGGCGAAAACCATCATCACCCGCAATAATTCTCCCGACCTGCCCTTCGACCGATCGATCAACCCCTATCGAGGTTGCGAACACGGCTGCATCTACTGCTATGCGCGGCCCAGCCATGCCTATTGGGACCTGTCGCCGGGCCTGGATTTCGAGACGAAGCTGATTGCCAAAAGCAACGCCGCCGACGTCCTGGAGCAGCAGCTTTCCAGGCGCGGTTATCAGTGCGCGCCGATCAACCTGGGTTCCAATACCGATCCCTATCAGCCGATCGAGCGCGAACACAAAATCACCCGACGAATTCTCCAGGTGCTGCTGCGTTACCGGCATCCGGTGACCATTATCACCAAGGGCTCGCTGATTCTTCGCGATCTGGATCTGCTCAGTGAGTTGGCCGAGCAGCGGCTGGTGGCAGTGATGATCAGCCTGACCAGCCTCGACGACGAGCTCAAACGCATCCTTGAGCCGCGAGCGGCCGCTCCGAAGGCTCGGTTGCGGGCGATTCGGGTCATGCGCGAGGCCGGGATTCCGGTGGGCGTCTTGTGTTCGCCGATGATTCCGATGATCAACGACAGTGAGCTGGAAAGCCTGCTTACCGAAGCACACGCGGCCGGTGCGCAGAGTGCAGCGTACATGATGCTGCGCCTGCCGCTGGAAGTGGCGCCGCTGTTCGAGGAATGGCTGGCGGCTCACTATCCACAACGCGCAGCCCACGTGTTGAGTTTGATCCGCCAAAGCCGCGGTGGTGAACTGTATGACAGCCGCTTTGGCGCCCGCATGCGCGGTGAAGGGCCGTTCGCCGACCTGCTGGCGCAACGCTTCGCCAAAACGATAAAACGTCTTGGACTCAATCAACGTGAAGGTTTCAATCTGGACTGCGAAGCCTTTTGTCCGCCTGGTGCTCAGATGTCGTTGCTTTAGCAACATCTGGCCTATGGTTGAGTAGTGAAAAACACTGGGAGTTTTTACCCCGGTCACGTTTTTTGTAACCTGGAACGCACGTTCTAGAGCGGTTGATTCAGTTTGAGTTAAGTTTCGCTGGTTATCTTGTTCATCAAGTGACTGGATGGTCACTGGTCGGCGATCTGAACGTTTTCTAACCAGTCGCTGGCTTTATCCCAGGTAAAACGGGAATATTTCCCTACTCCGTCAAAGAGGATGAATTATGAGTGACAAGGATAAACAGCCGTTGGCTGCGTCGACTTCCGCCCTGCCCGAGGCCGAAAGCGCCGATGCAGCGCTGCAGCACATCGTTGACGGCTTTTTACACTTCCACCACGAGGTCTTCCCGCAACAGGAAGAACTCTTCAAGAAACTCGCTACGGCTCAGCGACCCAGAGCGATGTTCATTGCTTGCGCGGACTCTCGCATCGTTCCCGAATTGATTACCCAAAGCGCTCCTGGTGATCTGTTCGTCACCCGCAACGTTGGCAACGTAGTGCCGCCCTATGGCCAGATGAATGGCGGGGTTTCCACGGCCATCGAATATGCGGTGCTAGCCCTTGGCGTGCAGCACATCATCATTTGCGGACACTCCGATTGCGGCGCCATGCGTGCGGTACTCAATCCGCAAAGCCTGGAAAAAATGCCCACGGTCAAAGCCTGGCTGCGTCACGCCGAAGTGGCAAAAACCATGGTCCAGGAAAACTGCCATTGCGCTGACGAAAACGAAAGCATGCAGGTGCTCACTGAAGAAAACGTCATCGCCCAGTTGCAGCATTTGCGCACTCACCCTTCAGTGGCCTCGCGCATGGCCAATGGTCACCTGTTTATCCATGGCTGGGTCTACAGCATCGAAACCAGCGAAATCAAAGCCTACGACGCGGATCAGGGCTGCTTCCTGCCTCTGGATGGCAGTCATCCGATTCCCGTGGCGACGCCAAAAGCGCGCTTCTAAATCCTCCTAAACCCCTTGTCTGGTCTAGCCGAGACTGCTGAAAAAGCGGTCGGGCTTTGCCACGCCTGAAGAATCTCAGGAGAACGCTAATGCGTGCTGCGCAATTGAAAGCTGTTTTGCCACGGGAGCTGCTGGCTTCGGTAGTGGTGTTTTTGGTCGCCCTGCCCTTGTGCATGGGTATTGCAATCGCTTCCGGCATGCCGCCGGCCAAAGGCCTGATCACCGGAGTTATCGGTGGCCTGGTGGTCGGTTGGCTGGCCGGTTCGCCACTGCAAGTCAGCGGTCCGGCTGCGGGGCTGGCGGTATTGGTCTTTGAGCTGGTGCGCCAGCATGGCTTGGCGATGCTCGGGCCGATTTTGCTACTGGCCGGGTTTCTGCAACTGCTGGCCGGGCGTTTGCGGCTGGGCTGCTGGTTCCGCGTGACGGCGCCGGCGGTGGTCTACGGCATGCTGGCGGGCATCGGAGTGCTGATCGTGCTGTCGCAGATGCATGTGATGCTCGACGGTGTCCCTAAACCCTCCGGCCTGGATAACCTCAGCGGGTTTCCAGCGGCTGTTGCCCAAGCCGTGCCAACACTGGGTGGCGGGCTGGGTTGGCAGGCCGGCCTGCTTGGGCTGTCGACGATTCTGGTGATGGGCTTGTGGGAGAAGTTTCGTCCGCAATCGCTGCGCTTCATTCCTGGCGCCTTGCTCGGCGTTGGTCTGGCGACCCTTGCCAGTCTGGCTCTGGCGTTGAACGTCAAACGCGTCGAAGTTCCGGCTAACCTGACCGAGGCGATCGACTGGCTGAAACCGGCCGATCTGTTGAATCTGGCCGACCCCAATCTGCTGATCGCCGCCTTCGCCGTGGCCTTCATCGCCAGCGCTGAAACCCTGCTCTCGGCCGCCGCGGTGGATCGGATGCACAGCGGCCAGCGTTCGGATTTCGATCGCGAACTGTCCGCCCAAGGTGTGGGCAACATGCTCTGCGGTCTGGTCGGTGCGCTGCCGATGACGGGCGTGATCGTGCGCAGTTCAGCCAACGTACAGGCCGGGGCCAAAACGCGATTGTCGGCGATACTCCACGGTGTCTGGCTGCTGGCGTTTGTGATGCTGCTGTCCAGTGTGCTGCAAAGCATTCCGGTGGCCAGCCTGGCCGGCGTGCTGGTGTATACCGGGGTGAAACTGGTGGATCTGAAGGCGTTTCGCGGACTGGGACGGTATGGCCGGATGCCAATGTTTACCTATGCGGTGACCGCGTTGGCGATCATCTTCAGCGACCTGCTGACCGGGGTGCTGATCGGTTTTGGCCTGACCCTGGCGAAGCTGGCCTGGAAGGCTTCGCGGCTGAAGCTCAGCCTGATCGACCTTCCGGCTGAAGGTGAAATGGAGCTGCGGCTGGTGGGGGCTGCGACTTTTCTCAAGGTGCCGGCGTTAACCCGGGTACTGGGGGCTATTCCGGCCGGTACGACGGTACATGTGCCGCTGAATAACCTGAGTTACATCGACCACTCATGTCTGGAGTTGCTTGAGGAATGGGGACGGGCCAATGCCAGCAAAGGCTCGAAACTGCTGATCGAAGCGCGTGGGTTGAAGCGCAGGTTGGAGGGGCGATTGCGGATGACCGTGGGGGTAGGTTCCGCCAGGGCTTAAGGCAAAAGATCGCAGCCTCCGGCAGCTCCTACAGGGAATTACATACACCCGTAGGAGCTGCCGAAGGCTGCGATCTTTTAGACGCTGCGGATCAAGCCGCTGGCTGATCCAGTTCCAGGCCTACGCCCAGCTGGCGCGACAGACACGGCCAGCGCTTCCAGGCGGCGCCGGTGTCCGGGCTGTTGAGCTTTTCCCGGTAGGCTTCGACGGATTCCAGCGCGAAGCTTTCTTCATTCAGCATCTCGTCGACGGCATGATGTACAGCCTCATCCAGTTGATTGGCGAAGTCCTCGCCGATCAGTTGGTGGGCAATCAGGTTGGCAACAGTCATGTCCAATGGGATCAGTGGCTGGCCGAAATGTTTGATGTAGAGGTCGTTAACCTCTTCTACCAGGCGATGTGCCAGGTAGGCTTCGTCCAGCAGGCTATCCAGGCCAACGTGACCGGCAATGATCGCCGGTGGCTGGAGGAAGAACTGCTCGGCGATTTTCAGCACCGGTTTGATCTGCGACTCGATACCCGCTTCGCGAGCTACATCGTTGGCGGCATCGAGCAGGTCCGGCACTTGTTCTATATAAGCGGCAACAAAACGGGTCATCACGCCGTTGGCGTCGATGTCCGGCAATTGGATGGCTGAATGCAGGTGCGGCAATTGGACTTCCAGCTGACGAGTCAGCTGACCGGTTTCGGCTTCATGTTGTTGGGCACGTTGAATCTGCTCGCGCAATGCGGCGGTGTTCATGAAAACTCCAGGAAACGAAGGCAAGGAAATAGGGGAAGACATAAGTTAGCCTGCTTATGAAAGTGGCTAAGACGTATTTGTCATAATTATTTCACCTTTGATGCCACTGCGTTATATCGATTTGCCATCACCGATCCCACATCCTTCTCCATCCGTGGCCTGCGGCGCAAGTACAAGGTGTTTCAGTTGATTTACGCCATCGCGTTGCGAGGTTGCACTCGCTGTCTATACTCGGACCTGAATGGAGTTAGCTGATGACGCCCGACTGCATAGGCAGCAAGGCTCGGCGATTCAAGTTCGTAGTCTGAAAAAGCCGCTCCCTTGCCGCCGGTGTTAGCCGGCGGGATAACAAGAACGATAAGGGGAACCCGCAATGATGCGACATCCACACGTCTGGATGGGCCTCCTGTTGTGGTCAATTTTCAGCCAGGCGCAAGCCGCCTGGACTGTGAATATGGCGCCTGGAGCGACTGAAATCAGTCACGCAGTATTCGACCTGCACATGGCCATCTTCTGGGTCTGTGTGGTGATCGGCATCATCGTTTTCGGCGCCATGTTCTGGTCGATGATCGTCCATCGGCGTTCCACCGGGCAGGTGGCCGCCAAATTCCATGAAAGTACGACGGTCGAGATCCTCTGGACCATAGTGCCTTTCATCATTCTGGTGGCAATGGCCATTCCAGCGACCGCGACCATGATCAAGATGTACGACACCAGTGAGTCGGATATCGACATCCAGATCACCGGTTATCAGTGGAAGTGGCATTACAAATATCTGGGCCAGGACGTCGAGTTCTTCAGCAACCTGTCCACACCGCAAGAACAGATCCATAACCAGGCCGTGAAAGGCGAAAACTACCTGCTGGAAGTCGATCAGCCGCTGGTGCTGCCGGTCGGTGCCAAGGTGCGCTTTCTGGTGACCGCCGCTGACGTGATCCACTCCTGGTGGGTGCCGGCGTTCTCGGTCAAGCGCGATGCGATACCCGGGTTCGTCAACGAAGCCTGGACCCGTATCGACAAGCCCGGTATCTACCGTGGACAGTGTTCCGAGCTGTGTGGCAAGGACCATGGCTTCATGCCGATCGTGGTCGATGTCAGAACCAAGGCTGATTACGACACCTGGCTGTCCGATCGCAAAGCCGACGCCGCCAAGCTCAAAGAGCTGACAAGCAAAGAGTGGACCCTCGACGAGCTGAAGGAGCGTGGCGACAAGATCTACCACACCACTTGCGTGGCCTGTCACCAGGCCGAAGGTCAGGGCTTGCCACCCATGTTCCCGGCACTCAAAGGTTCGCCAATCGCCACGGGCCCTATAGAGGGACATCTGAATCGGGTCTTCTTCGGCAAGCCCGGCACTGCTATGGCCGCTTTCGGCAAACAGTTGTCGGAGGTCGACATCGCCGCGGTTGTGACCTACGAGCGTAATGCCTGGGGCAACAACAAAGGTGACATGGTCACCCCTAAAGACGTACTGGCCCTCAAACAGGCGGCAAGCAAATGACCCGGTCTATTGCGTGTTCCCGTGAACGCTTGGGGCTTGGTGCCCCGAGCCGCCCAGCCCACCCGTTTGCAGGAGACAGGACATGAATGCTGTGAGCGATGAACAAGGCCATGCAATCGTCGACCACCACGTCCATGGCCCCGCCAAGGGCCTGATGCGCTGGGTTCTGACCACCAACCACAAAGACATCGGCACCCTGTACCTGTGGTTCAGCTTTACGATGTTCCTGCTCGGTGGCTCGTTCGCCATGGTGATCCGTGCCGAACTGTTCCAGCCAGGACTGCACATCGTCCAGCCAGAGTTCTTCAACCAGATGACCACCATGCATGGTCTGGTCATGGTCTTCGGTGCAGTGATGCCAGCATTCGTCGGCCTCGCCAACTGGATGATCCCGCTGATGATCGGCGCGCCGGACATGGCCCTGCCGCGAATGAACAACTTCAGCTTCTGGTTGTTGCCGGCAGCGTTTTTGCTGCTGGTGTCGACCCTGTTCATGCCGGGCGGCGGGCCCAACTTCGGCTGGACCTTCTATGCGCCGTTATCGACGACCTACGGGCCAGCAAGCGCGACCTTCTTTATCTTCGCCATCCACTTGATGGGCATCAGTTCGATCATGGGTTCGATCAACGTGATCTCGACCATCCTCAACCTGCGTGCTCCGGGCATGACCCTGATGAAAATGCCGTTGTTCGTCTGGACATGGCTGATCACGGCGTTCCTGCTGATCGCGGTGATGCCGGTGCTGGCGGGGTGCGTGACCATGATGTTGATGGACATCCACTTCGGCACCAGCTTCTTCAGTGCTGCCGGTGGTGGTGACCCGGTACTGTTCCAGCACGTGTTCTGGTTCTTCGGCCACCCCGAGGTGTACATCATGATCCTGCCGGCTTTCGGCGCGGTCAGTTCGATCATCCCGGCGTTTTCTCGCAAGCCGTTGTTCGGTTACACCTCAATGGTTTACGCCACGGCCAGTATTGCCTTCCTGTCGTTCATCGTCTGGGGGCACCACATGTTCGTGGTCGGGATTCCATTGGTCGGTGAGCTGTTCTACATGTACGCGACCCTGCTGATCGCAGTGCCGACAGGCGTGAAGGTGTTCAACTGGGTCAGCACCATGTGGCAAGGCTCGCTGACCTTCGAGACGCCGATGCTGTTCGCGGTGGCCTTCGTCATTCTGTTCACCATTGGTGGTTTCTCCGGATTGATGCTGGCCATGGCGCCTGCGGACTTCCAGTACCACGGCACCTATTTTGTGGTGGCGCATTTCCACTATGTGCTGGTGCCTGGCGCGATCTTCGGGATTTTCGCTTCCACGTATTACTGGCTGCCGAAGTGGACCGGGCACATGTATGACGAGACCTTGGGCAAACTGCACTTCTGGTTGTCGTTTGTCGGCATGAACCTGACCTTCTTCCCGATGCACTTTGTCGGGTTGGCGGGGATGCCGCGGCGGGTGCCGGACTACAACCTGCAGTTCGCCGACTTCAACATGGTCTCCTCGATTGGTGCCTTCATGTTTGGCACAACGCAGCTGCTCTTCCTGTTCATCGTCATTAAGTGCATCCGCGGCGGGCCACAGGCACCGGCCAAACCGTGGGATGGCGCCGAAGGCCTGGAGTGGAGCATCCCGTCGCCAGCGCCGTATCACACCTTCACCACGCCGCCGGAAGTGAAATGAATACCCTCGGGTTTGTGGGAGAGGGCCGGGCGGCGCTCCGTTTGCTCGCGAAGAACGATAACGCGGTGTTTCTGATAAACCGCAGCGCCTGCTTCGCGAGCAAGCCCGCTCCCACAGGGTTCAATGTGGAAGTCCGTGCCCATGGCTGACTCTATTTCCTTGAGAAAACTGGTCACCCGTTTGCTGTTGTTGGTGGCAGCCATGTTCGCCTTCGGCTTTGCCCTGGTGCCGATCTACGACGTGATGTGCAAGGCGTTCGGCATCAATGGCAAAACCGCGGGGCAGTACGAGGGCGAACAGGTGGTCGACATGTCGCGACAGATTCGCGTGCAGTTCCTGTCGACCAACGCGGTGGACATGGTCTGGGAGTTCTACCCCAAGGCCGACGACATGGTGGTCAACCCCGGTGCAGTGAACGAGATGATTTTTGTCGCCCGTAACCCGACCGATCACCCGATGAGTGCCCAGGCTATACCGAGCATTTCTCCTGGCACTGCGGCGGTGTATTTCCACAAGACCGAATGTTTCTGTTTCACCCAGCAGGTGTTGCGGCCCGGTGAGCGAATCGAGATGCCCGTACGTTTCATCGTTGACCGTGAGATTTCCAAGGATGTGAAACACCTGACACTGGCTTACACGCTGTTCGATATCACCGCACGTCATCCGCCGGTCGTGGCAAGCACCAATGCCGGTCCTTGAGACGTTCAAGCGTGCCCGATAAGGAGAACAATAAATGGCAACTCATGAGCACTATTACGTTCCCGCCCAGAGCAAATGGCCGATCATTGCCACGGTCGGCATGTTCATCACCATGTTCGGCCTGGGTACCTGGTTCAACGACCTCAAGGCTGCCCGACCCGAATCCCACGGCCCGCTGATTTTCTTCGTCGGCGGCCTGGTGTTGGCCTATATGCTCTTCGGCTGGTTCGGCACGGTGATCAAGGAGAGCCGATCCGGATTGTATAGCGCCCAAATGGATCGCTCGTTTCGCTGGGGCATGAGCTGGTTCATCTTCTCCGAAGTGATGTTCTTTATCGCTTTCTTCGGTGCGCTGTTCTACGTGCGCAACCTGTCCGGGCCCTGGCTCGGCGGCGAGGGCGATAAGGGCATCGCGCACATGCTCTGGCCTAACTTCCAGTTCGCCTGGCCGTTGCTGAACACTCCTGACCCGACACTCTTCCCGCCGCCCAAGGAAGTCATCAGCCCTTGGGGCTTGCCGCTGCTGAACACGGTGTTGCTGGTCAGTTCCAGCGTCACGGTGACCGTCGCCCACCATTCCTTGAAAAAGGGCCATCGCGGCGCATTGAAACTCTGGCTGGCGCTGACGGTGCTGCTGGGTTGTGGGTTTCTCGGCTTCCAGGCCAAGGAATACATCCACGCCTATCACGAACTCGGGTTGACCCTGGGTTCAGGCGTCTACGGTGCGACCTTCTTCATGCTCACCGGTTTCCACGGAGCCCACGTGACCATCGGCACGATCATCCTGTTCGTGATGCTGATGCGAATCATGCGTGGGCACTTCGACGCCGATCACCAGTTCGGCTTCGAGGCGGCCAGTTGGTATTGGCACTTCGTCGATGTGGTGTGGATTGGCTTGTTTGTCTTCGTTTACGTGCTTTGACGCGCCGCTTACCAGGGCGCGGTAGACACCAGTTGGCCGCTGAAAAAGCCCCAGGCAATCAAGCCGACGGTGATGGCGGCCAGACTGACACGAACACTCAGGGCGATGACCAGGCGGTTTGAGCTGCTGTCGTCCTTGACCAGAAAAAACAGGCCGCTGAACAGGCTGACAACCGTGGCAATCAGCATCAGGACGATGGCTGCTTTGAGCATGGTGAGACTCCGGGGGAAAGGCGATGCACTTGAGTATAGCTATCCCGACTACAGACTTTTTGGCGATGCCATGAAGCGTTTTCGGCCGGGCATCGCGCCGACCCTGGCGGTAGTCGTGCTGCTGCCACTGTTGGTCTTCCTTGGCTTCTGGCAGTTGAGCCGGGGTGAGCAGAAACGCGTGATGCTCGATAGTTACGCCGAGCGCCGGGCTGCCGAGCCGATGGCCAGCGTGGAGCTGCAAGGCATCGCCGATCCGGCGTTTCGCAGGGTTCGTCTGCACGGGCAGTTCGATTCCGAGCACAGCTATCTGCTGGATAACCGCTTTCGTGGCGACAAGGTCGGGGTCGAGCTGCTGCAACCCTTTCTCGACCAGGACAGCGGGCGTTGGCTGCTGCTCAATCGTGGCTGGCTGCCGTGGCCTGACCGGCGTATCCCGCCGGTTTTCACCACACCGCAACAAGTCGTGAGCCTCGATGCCTGGGTCTATGTCACCCCGGGAACGACTTTCCAATTGCAGGCCGACCCGACAAACGCGAAGTGGCCTCGGCTGGTGACAGTGGTCGATCCTGACAAGCTTTGGGTAGAGCTGGGTCGTACGGGCTTCACCTACGAACTGCGTGAAGACGCAGGCCCCGGAGCTTATGAGGCTGGCTGGCCGATCGTGGCAACGGGCATGGGGCCGGAAAAACACGTCGCCTATGCCGTGCAGTGGTTCGCGATGGCGCTGGCCCTGCTCGGCCTTTATCTATACTTCGGATGGCATAACGCAAGGGAGAAAAACCATGGGAGCGGCCATGAATCCACCCAACACAGCTGAAGTACCGAGCCGCAAACCCGGATGGCACGGGCGGTTGCAGTTGATCCTGATTCTGCTGGTGGTCGTCGGGCCGATGATCCTCGCCACCGGCATGTACAAGCTGCAGTTCTGGGTGCCAGAGAGCCGTAGCTATCACGGTGAACTGATCGGCAATGGGCAGAGCCGTAGCGAGCTGGGGGTGCAAGCAGACGAGCAACGTTGGCAGATGCTGGTCACGGCTCCTCAAGAGTGCTCGGTGGACTGTCAGCAACTGGTTTATCTGGCGCGGCAGATCCAGGTTGGCCTGGGGCGCGAGGCGTCCCGCGCCAGTCATGCCCTGGCGACTGCGCAGCCGGTGAGTGCCGACTACGACGCCAAGCTGCAACGTGAGTATCCGCAGTTGCGGCGCTATCCACTGGATCTGCCGACGTATACCAAGGCGACCCAGGGAAATGGCGCGGCGCAACTCTGGATCATCGACCCCCACGGCAATCTGGTGCTGCGTTACGACGCCAAGGTCAAGGGCAAAGACCTTCTCAACGACCTGAACCTGCTGCTGAAACTGTCGAACATCGGATAAGGGCATCGTCATGGCCAAACCTGGATTTCGTCTCGCGCTGTTTGCCACCTTGCTGGCACTGATTGTCGTATTGCTGGGCGCCTATACCCGGCTGACCCACGCCGGCCTTGGTTGCCCGGACTGGCCGGGTTGCTACGGTTTTATCAGCGTGCCGAAGAGCGAAGCCCAACTGGCCCATGCCGAGTTGCATTTTCCGGACACTCCGGTGGTTGCCCACAAGGGCTGGAACGAGATGATTCACCGCTATTTCGCCGGCACGCTGGGCTTGCTGATTGTGTTGCTGGCGGCGCGTGCCTGGACCCATCGTCATCATCTGGACCAACCCTTGAAGCTGCCATTGTTCTTGCTGGCGGTGGTGTTCGCCCAAGCAGCGTTCGGCATGTGGACGGTCACCCTCAAGCTCTGGCCGCAGGTGGTGACGGGGCATTTGCTCGGTGGCTTTGCGACCTTGAGCCTGCTGTTTTTGCTGACCTTGCGTTTGTCTGGCGTATTGCCGGCGCTGATCGTGCCCCGACGTTTGCAGTACTGGGCGACGGCCGGGTTGCTGCTGGTGATCGGGCAAATCGCCCTCGGTGGCTGGGTCAGCTCCAACTATGCGGCGGTGGCTTGTATCGACTTCCCCACCTGTCACGGTCAATGGTTGCCGCCCGCGGACTTCGCCAACGGCTTTCACCTGACCCAACACATTGGCCCCAATTACCTGGGCGGGCAGCTCGATAGCGATGCACGCACAGCGATTCACCTCACTCACCGCATTGGCGCTTTGCTGGTCACACTCGTGCTGCTGGGGCTGGCCTGGCAGTTGAAGGTCGTCGGCATGACCCGGCTTGCCGGACTGGTGCTGCTGGCCTTGGCGGCGCAGATCACTTTGGGCATCAGCAATGTGCTGTTTCACCTGCCGTTGCCGGTGGCCGTCGCCCATAACGCGGGTGGCGCGGCGCTGTTGCTGACGATGGTGCTGGTCAACTATCACGCACGAACCAGCCTGGTTCGAGTCAGGCAGCAGGCACCCGGGCGCTGGCGCTTCAGCCCGCGTAAACACACGGCCGGGCCCATAACAATAAAAGGAGAAATGCCATGGTGACTCTGATCGGCGAACGTCAACGCCAAGCGATCTGGCGTGACTATCTGGAGCTGACCAAACCGAAAGTCGTGGTGTTGATGCTGATTACCTCGCTGGTTGGCATGTTCCTCGCCACCCGTGCCGGGGTGCCGTGGACGGTGCTGGTGTTTGGCAACCTGGGGATTGGCCTTTGCGCGGGCGGCGCGGCGGCGGTCAACCATGTGGTGGACCGGCGGATCGACGCGGTAATGGCGCGCACGCATAAGCGGCCACTGGCCGAAGGCCGGGTTTCACCCGCTGCCGCACTGACCTTCGCGCTGTTGCTGGCGGTGGCCGGGCAAGCCCTGCTGCTGGCCTTCACCAACCCGCTGACCGCCTGGCTGACCCTCGCCTCGTTGCTTGGCTATGCGGTGGTCTACACCGGCTTTCTCAAGCGGGCGACGCCGCAGAACATCGTTATCGGCGGGCTGGCCGGCGCCGCTCCTCCGCTGTTGGGTTGGGTCGCCGCCACCGGGCATGTCAGTGCCGAACCGTTGCTGCTGGTGCTGATCATCTTTGCCTGGACCCCGCCGCACTTCTGGGCGCTGGCGATTCACCGCAAGGAGGAGTACGCCAAGGCCGATATTCCAATGCTGCCGGTGACTCACGGCGAGCATTACACCAAGATCCATATCCTGCTTTACACCTTCGCCCTGCTGGCTGTGAGCTTGATGCCCTTCGTCATCCACATGAGCGGCCTGCTGTACTTGATCTGCGCCCTGGGTCTTGGCGCGAGGTTTCTGCAATGGGCCGTGGTGCTGTACCGTGGCACTCAGCCGCACGCGGCGATCAACACCTTCAAGTACTCTATTTACTACTTGTTCCTGCTGTTTATCGCCCTGCTCGTAGACCACTACTTATTGTTGAACCTATGACTCGAACCCAGAAAACCGTCTTCATTCTTGTTGCCCTGATCGCGCTGGTCCTGGGGCTGACCGTCAACAAAGTACTGTCCGGCAAAGGCCAGGGCGATTCGACTGCACTGATCGACGCCGGGATCATCCTGTTGCCGCAAAGCCGCAACCTGCCGGATGTGCAGATGACTAATCAGGACGGCCAACCGGTCACGGTCAACGCGTTGAAAGGCAAGTGGAGTCTGCTGTTCTTTGGTTATACCTTCTGCCCGGACATCTGCCCGACCACCCTGGCGCAACTGCGGCAGATCAAGAGCGAGCTGCCAGCGGACGCGGTCGACAAGCTGCAGATCATTCTGGTCAGCGTCGACCCGAACCGCGACACTCCCAAGCAGCTCAAGCAGTACCTGGGCTACTTCGATCCGCAGTTTGTCGGCCTGACGCCGGCGTCGGTCGAAGACCTGCAGAAAGTCGCCAATGCGGTGAGCATTCCGTTCATCCCGGCGGATACCAGCAAACCCAACTACACCGTCGACCACAGCGGCAACCTGGCAGTGATCGGGCCGGACGGCACGCAGCGCGGGTTCATTCGCGCACCGCTGAACAATCAGAAACTGGTGGCCCAACTGCCGGTGATGCTCAAGCGCCCGTAGGAGCGCAGCTTGCTGGCGATGGCGTCTGAAAAATCGCCATCGCCGGCAAGCCGTGCTCCTACAGGGTCGGTGTTCGAGGCATAAAAAATGGGGCGCAATGATTGCGCCCCATTTTTGTTACAGCGTCAGATCAGAACGCCGGCAATACCGCGCCTTTGTACTTCTCCAGAATGAACGCCTTCACTTCCGGGCTGTGCAGGGCAGCAACCAGTTTCTTCATCGCGTCGCTGTCCTTGTCGTCCGGGCGGGCGACCAGGATGTTCACGTAAGGCGAGTCGTTGCCTTCGATAACCAGCGCGTCCTTGGATGGGTCAAGCTTGGCTTCCAGCGCGTAGTTGGTGTTGATCAGCGCCAGGTCGACCTGGGTCAGCACGCGCGGAATGGTCGCGGCTTCCAGTTCGCGGAATTTCAGGTCTTTGGTGTTCTCGGTGATGTCTTTGACGGTCGACAGGATGTTTTTCGAATCCTTCAACTTGATCAGACCGGCCTTCTCCAGCAGCAACAGCGCGCGGCCGCCGTTGGTGGCGTCGTTCGGAATCACCACGTTGGCGCCGCCTGGCAGTTCAGCGAGGGTCTTGTACTTGCTGGAGTAAGCGCCCAGCGGCTCCAGGTGCACACCGGCAACGCTCACCAGGTTTGTGCCCTTGGCCTTGTTGAACTCATCGAGGTACGGCTGGTGCTGGAAGAAGTTGGCGTCCAGGCGTTTCTCGGCAACCTGTACGTTTGGCTGCACGTAGTCGGTGAAGACCTTGACCTTGAGGTCGACGCCTTCTTTAGCCAGTACCGGTTTCACGAACTCGAGGATTTCCGCGTGCGGAACCGGGGTAGCAGCGACGGTCAGGGTTTCAGCGGCCTGAGCGGAGAACGCTGCAACGGCAGCGAACGCGACGAGTAGTTTTTTCATCTAATGGTTCCTTGAGTACTTCTGGCAGACGTTATCGGTATCAACGCTGACGTTACTATTATTTGTGGGAAACACGGATAACCAGTCGATCGCCAACGCTTTGCAGCAGATGGACCAAGACTAAAAGTAGAATTACCGTGACAAACATCACATCGTTCTGGAAACGCTGATAACCGTAACGGATTGCCAGGTCTCCCAGACCTCCAGCACCCACCACCCCTGCGATTGCTGAATACGAAACTAGTGCGATCGAAGTGACGGTAATGGCTGCAATGATGCCGGGTTTTGCTTCCGGTAACAGAGCATTGGTAACGATTTGTCGAGTCGTTGCACCCATGGCTTGCGTGGCTTCAATGATGCCTCGATCTACTTCTCGCAAGGCCGTCTCAACCAACCGAGCAAAGAAGGGCGCAGCGCCCGCTACCAGCGGCGGGATTGTGCCAGCGACACCTAGAGACGTTCCGGTAATCAGCTTAGTCAGAGGAATCATCACGATTAACAGAATGATGAATGGCAATGCACGCAGCAGGTTGACCACCAATGCGACAGATGAATACACCTGTTTCTGTTCTAGCAATTGACGCGGTGAGGTGAGAAATAGCAGTACACCCAGCGGCAAACCAAACAGTACCGTGAAGAATAGTGAGGCACCGAGCATCACCAGGGTATCGCCGGTTGCTTGCCAGATTTCAAACCAATCAACGTTTGAGAAAAGAGCTGTTAGGGCTTCCATTAACGCAGCACCTCCATGTGGACGTCGGCTGCGGTGAAGCGGGCGAAGGCCGCTTCCATGTCACCGCCGGTGACCGCCAGGGTCAATTGCCCGTAGGGGGTGTTTTTGATGCGATCGATACGACCGGCGAGGATGCTGTAGTCCACACCCGTTTCGCGTGCAACGGTGCCCAGCAACGGCGCGTAGGTGGCGTCGCCCTGGAAGGTCAGACGCACGATACGGCCCGGCACGTGAGCGAAGTCGTCGCGCTGCTCGCTTTCGTCGATCTGCTCGTCTTCCTGAACGAAGCGTTTGGTGGTCGGGTGTTTCGGGTGCAGGAACACTTCGGCCACCGGCCCCTGCTCGACAATCACGCCAGCGTCCATCACCGCGACCTGGTCGCAGACCCGGCGAATCACGTCCATTTCATGGGTGATCAGCACGATGGTCAGGTTCAGCTCACGGTTGATCTCGGCCAAGAGTTGCAGAACCGACGCCGTGGTTTGTGGGTCGAGGGCGCTGGTGGCTTCGTCACAGAGCAGGATTTTCGGCTTGGTCGCCAGGGCGCGGGCGATGCCAACGCGCTGCTTCTGGCCACCGGACAGCTGCGCCGGGTACTTCTTTGCGTGGTCGGACAGGCCGACGCGAGCCAGCAACTCGGCCACGCGTTGGTCGATCTCGCTGCGCGACAATTCACCGGCCAGGGTCAGCGGCAGCGCGACGTTGTCGGCAACCGTCTTGGAGGCCAGCAGGTTGAAGTGCTGGAAGATCATCCCGACTTGCTGACGGAAGCGGCGCAGAGCATTGGCGTCCAGCGCGGTGACTTCCTCGCCATCGACGATGATCTTGCCGCCACTGGAGTCTTCCAGGCGGTTGATCAGACGCAACAGGGTACTTTTTCCCGCACCGGAATGACCGATCAGGCCGAACACCTGACCGTTCTCAATCGACAGATTGGTGGGGTGCAGCGCGGGAATATCCTTACCGGCAACGCGGTAAGTTTTATGGACGTTTTGAAACTTGATCACGTAGCGAACCTTGTGGGGCGCGTTAGAAAAGGATCAGCGGTTAGCCGGGCGGGCATTTTAGCCTGTCCGTATAGAGGTTCTTAGCATTTATTTCGCATTCATCCAGTCATTTGGAAATAATGCGATAATCCAGGAAGAACAAAAGATCGCAGCCTGCGGCAGCTCCTACAAAACGGTGTAGGAGCTGCCGCAGGCTGCGATCTTGTCTTTTAGGGCTTACGCGGCGTCAGAACCATTTGTGCCGGAATATTGCGCAGAATCTGCCGCTCGATCTTCAGGTCGAAGTCGGCATCAAGCTTCTTCACCCGCTTGGTCAGCAATGTGGCCAGCCACGGGTAATCCTCGGTGCGCGGCGCCTGGATGCTGACGTCGCACTGGTAATTCACCACATCGCTGGCAATCGCATCGAGTTGCCGACGCAGTTGCTTGCTATCGGTGATGTTCAGCGCAACGGTGGTGCTTTCAGCGGCGGGGTCGATCACCTTGGCGACAGGCTTGGCTTCGGCGGCTTTGAGGGCAGCTTCGGCCTGGTCCAGTTCAGCTTTGCGCGCATGGGTGATGGCGTTGTTGACACCGCCGGTCAGTGCCGGGGCTTTGGGCATCAACGCACGAGCCCGGCTCAGGGCCGTGGCGGCGGCATTCACGTCGCCTTTTTGCAGAACGATCTGGCTGCGTTGCAAGTAGGCTTCGGCGAGTTGCCGTTGATATTGCTCCAGCGACTGGTCGTTGGGATATTCGGTCTGCAAGGCGGCCAATTGATCTTCGGCGGTGGCCAGTTCACTGCTGGCCAGGTTTTGCTCCAGCTGCGCGATCGCCGTAGCCCGTGCGTCAGGAACTTCAGGGGCTGGCGGCGTGCTTTGGCAAGCGCCAAGTAGCAGCGAAAATGCAACAAGGAGCAGATAACGGGAGGCGAACGGCTTCATTCCTGCGACTCTCTAATTGCGCAAAAAACGAGCAAGTCTACACCCCTCGACGGGGCAGGACAAAACTCAGCAGAAACAGCGCGGCAGCCACCACCACAATCGATGGGCCGGCCGGCGTGTCCTTGAACCACGACAGCGCCAGGCCACCGCAGACCGCGAGTATACCCAGCAAACTCGCGCCCAAGGCCATCTGCTCTGGAGAGCGGGCGTGACGTTGTGCCGCAGCCGCCGGGATGATCAGCAAGGAAGTAATCAGCAGCACGCCGACGATTTTCATCGCCACCGCGATCACCACCGCAATCAACAGCATCAAGGTCAGGCGCAATGCCGCCACGGGCAGGCCTTCGACCGTGGCCAGTTCTTCGTGCACGGTAATCGCCAGCAATGGCCGCCACAGCGCTACCAGCAACAGCATCACCGCCGCGCTGCCGCCGAGAATCCACGAAAGATCGGTCGGGCTGATCGCCAGCAAGTCGCCGAACAGATAGGCCATCAGGTCGATCCGCACTTCATGCATGAAGCTTAGTACCACCAGCCCCAAAGAGAGCGTGCTCGGCGCAAGAATCCCCAACAAGGTGTCGGAGGCCAGCGGCTGGCGCTGTTGCAAGGTCACCAGCAGCACGGCCAGCAACAGGCAGCCGACGGTGACCGCGATGGTCGGGCTGACATCCAGCAGAAAACCCAACGCCACGCCGAGCAACGCCGCGTGGGACAGGGTGTCGCCGAAATAGGCCATGCGCCGCCAGACCACGAACGATCCCAGCGGACCTGCGACGGCGGCCAGGGCCAGGCCTGCGAGCAGGGCATACAACAGAAAATCAGCCATGCTTGCAGCCATCTCCATGAACGTGGGTGTGAGCGACCGGTGCTGCGCTGACGACTGAGCCATGCAGGTCATGGGCGTGGTCGTGATGGTGGTGATAGACCGCCAGGCTCTGCGCGTTCTTGCCGAACAGTTCGACGAACGCCGGGTCGCCGCTGACCTGCTCGGGATGCCCGGAGCAGCAGACGTGGCGATTGAGGCAGACCACCTGGTCGGTGGTGCTCATCACCAGGTGCAGATCGTGGGAAACCATCAACACTCCGCAACCGTGGCGGTCGCGCAGACGGGTGATCAAGCTGTAGAGTTCGGCTTGTCCGGCCACGTCGACGCCTTGCACCGGCTCGTCGAGCACCAGCAACTCGGGCTCGCGCAACAGGGCACGAGCGAGCAACACGCGCTGCATTTCACCGCCGGAAACGCTCTGCACCGGGCTGTCGATTACCTGTTCGGCGCCGACTTCCTTGAGCGCCGCCATGGCACGCGCACGATCCACGCCCGGCACCAGGCGCAAGAAGCGCAGCACCGAGAGCGGCAAAGTCGGGTCAACGTGCAGTTTCTGCGGCATGTAGCCAACCCGCAGTTTCGGCTTGCGCCAGACGCTGCCGCTGTCGGGCTTGAGCAGGCCAAGTACGGCGCGGACCAGCGTGGTCTTGCCGGCGCCGTTGGGGCCGATCAGGGTGACGATCTGCCTCGGCTCGACGCTCAGTTCGATGTTGTCCAGCACGCTTTGCCCGGCAAAGGTCACCGCAACCTGATTGAGGCGGATTAACGCAGTGCTCATCAAGCCCCCTGGCAACCCGAGCAGAGACCAACCACTTCGACGGTCTGGCCTTCGACCACAAACCCGACTTCGTCGGCGCTGTGGATGATGGTGTCGCTGATGGATTTCTGTTCGAGCTCGATGGCCGCATGGCATTCGCGGCAAATCAGGAACTGGCCCTGGTGGGCGTGCCCCGGATGATTGCAGCCAACGAAGGCGTTGAGCGAAGAGATGCGATGCACCAGGCCGTTATCCAGCAGGAAATCCAGCGCGCGGTACACGGTCGGCGGCGCGGCGCGGCGGCCATCCTGCTCGCTGAGTACCGCCAGAATGTCGTAGGCACCCAGCGGCTTGTGGCTTTGCCAGACCAATTCCAGCACCCGCCGACGCAACGCGGTCAGGCGCAAGCCCTGACGTGCGCAAATGACATCGGCCTCGGACAGTGCGCTGTGCACGCAGTGAGAGTGGTCGTGGGGACGGCTGGCTAGCGGTGTTTTAGGCATGAGCGGCGACGAGTTTTGTGAGAGACGTTATTATGTTACCCGTTCTCGCCTCTTTGAGTGGTCATCGTGTCCAGACTTTTTGCCATTTTCATCACATTTACTGCCGGTTTGTTTGCGATCAGCGCCGCTCATGCCGAGGTGAACGTGCTGACCAGCATAAAGCCCCTGCAGCTGATTGCTGCTGCGGTGCAGGATGGCGTCGGGGTTCCCGAGGTACTGCTGCCACCAGGCGCGTCGCCGCATAACTATGCCTTGCGCCCTTCCGACGTACGGAAGGTGCAGTCGGTGGATTTGCTCTACTGGATTGGCCCGGACATGGAGGGTTTCCTTCCTCGTGTGCTTAAAGGCCGCAGTCTGCCAGCGGTTGCGGTGCAGGGCCTGCCCGGTTTGAAGCTGCGCCGCTTCGCGCAAGACAGCCACTCCCATGCGGAAGAAGCTAATGAGCACGATCACGACCACCGTCCCGGCAGTCTCGATGCTCACCTCTGGTTGTCACCGGTCAACGCTCGAGTGATCGCGGCAAAAATCGCCACTGACCTCAGTGCTGCGGACCCTGCCAATGCGCCGCGCTATCAGAGCAACCTCAAGGCGTTCGATGAGCGCCTGGACGCGCTGGATCTGCGCTTGAAAGCGCGCTTGGCCGGTATCGCGGGCAAACCTTACTTCGTGTTCCATGAAGCGTTCGATTACTTCGAAGACGCGTACGGCCTCAAGCACACCGGCGTGTTCAGCGTTGCCGCTGAAGTGCAGCCAGGTGCCCAGCACGTTGCGGCGATGCGCTCGCGCTTGCAGGAAGTCGGCAAGACCTGCGTGTTCAGCGAACCGCCGTTGCGCCCACGATTGGCCGAGACACTGGTGGCCGGTTTGCCGGTGAAACTAGCGGAGCTGGATGCGTTGGGTGGTTACACGCCGGCGACGGCTCAGGGCTATGAGCAGGTGCTGGAGAAGCTTGGGAATGATTTGGCGGGGTGTCTGGAGTCGCTTTAACCCCGAATAAAAAAGATCGCAGCCTGCGGCAGCTCCTACAGACCGGTGTAGGAGCTGCCGAAGGCTGCGATCTTTTGACTTTAAAGGGCGAACGGCAGCGGCGTGCTGACGTGCTGACGCTGGGCCAGGCGCTGCTGAAACTCCATCGGATCGTGAATCAGCACGTCCTGCCCGGCAAAGGACTCGGCGGCGATCAAGCGTGATAGCCAGAACCGCACGCACGCCACCCGCAGCATGGTCGGCCACAGCTCGGCCTCGGCGGCGGTGAACGGACGTAACGCCGCATAGGCTCCGAGCAGTGCCCTCGCCCGTGGGCCGTCAATCAAGCCGTCTTCGTCCGAGCACCAGTCATTCAGGGCAATCGCCACGTCGTAGAGCATCGGGCCTGAACAGGCGTTGTAGAAGTCGATCAACCCGGTCAGGTGCGTGCCTTCGAACATCGCGTTATCGCGGAACAGGTCGGCGTGGATGTTGGCCCGAGGCAGCGCCAGGATTTTGGTCTTCTGCTCAGTGATTTCGTTCAAGGCACGTTGCAGCAGGTTGCTTTGCGCGGCATTCAGGTGCGACAGCAGTTGCGTACCTTCTTCGAGCATCCAGTCGAGGCCACGATCGGTTTTGCGCTTGATCATGTGGTCTTTGGTCGCCAGGTGCAGGTGCCCCAGCAAATCACCGACTTGTGCGCAATGCTGTGCGTTGGCTTCCTTGATGTGCTTGCCGGCCAGTCGTGGCTGCAGCAGCGCGGGTTTGCCGGCCAATTCGCGCAGGGCGATGCCGTCGGTGGTACGCAGCGCGTAGGGTACCGGCAGGTTGGCGTCATGCAGTACGTCGAGCAGCTCGATAAAGAACGGCATCTCCTGCACGGGACCGCGCTCAACCAGGGTCAGGACAAACTCGCCCTGCTCCAGGCTGACGAAAAAATTGGTGTTTTCGCTACCAGCGGCAATCCCCTGGAAATCAAGCAGGCGGCCGAGCCCATAAGGGGCGAGAAAGGTTTCCAGCTCGGGCCGAGCCAGGGGGGTAAACACAGACATGGTTAAAAACTGCTCAGTTCGGGCGCCGCGATTGAGCCAGCGCCGATTAAAGTTAAGAAACTACTTCCACGTAAAAATTTCCCACGACGGAATCAGCATATCCGGCTGATCCGAGCGGATAAAGTTTGCTTCCGTTCCGTCCGCGCGCACCAAAAAGTAGGGTTTGCCACCTTTCGGGGTGACCTTGATCGCATACAGGAAACCGTTCTGGCGGTACTCCTGAATGGTTTTGTCACCTTCGGTGTGGATGGTGACTTCGGGTTCTGGCGTCGGTGCATCATCGGCTGCCATGACGGCCAGTGGAGTGATTGCAAAGAAGCCAGCCAGCAACAGGCGATTTAGTGAGCGCATGATAACCTTGTCCCTTTGTCGTCAACGGTCCCGCTATTCTAGCGCCGGACCCGCCGAAAAGGTTGATCCTGCTCATGAGCCAAGCCCCCCTCGTCCTGGTGGACGGTTCTTCTTACCTGTACCGTGCCTTTCACGCGCTACCACCGTTGACCACGTCCAAAGGCCTGCCGACCGGCGCGGTCAAGGGCGTGCTGAACATGCTCAAGAGTCTGCGCAAGCAGTACCCGGACAGCCCGTTCGCCGTCGTATTCGACGCCAAGGGCGGGACATTTCGCGATGACATGTACGCCGAATACAAGGCTAACCGCCCAAGCATGCCCGACGACATGCGCGTGCAGATCGAGCCATTGCACGCGAGCGTGATCGCCCTGGGCTTTCCGCTGCTGTGCGTCGAAGGCGTTGAGGCCGACGACGTCATCGGCACGCTGGCCCGCAGCAGTGCGGCCGCTGACCGTCCGGTGGTGATCTCCACCGGCGACAAGGACATGGCGCAGCTGGTCGACGGGCACATTACCTTGGTCAATACCATGACCGGTAGCGCGATGGACGTGGCTGGCGTGAAGGAGAAATTCGGCGTCGCTCCCGAGCAGATCATTGATTATCTGGCGCTGATGGGCGACTCCTCCGACAACATCCCAGGCGTGCCGGGCATTGGTCCGAAGACGGCGTCCGGCTTGCTGGTGGGCGTGAATGGCGGCCTGACCGAGCTCTATGCGCAGCTCGATATTGTCCCGACCTTGCCTATTCGTGGCGCTAAAACGCTGCCGGCCAAGCTTGAAGAGCACAAGGAGATGGCGTTCCTCTCCTATCAACTGGCGACCATCAAGATCGACGTGCCGCTGGACGTAGGTCTCGATGACTTGCACCTGCGTGAGCCGGACCGTGAAAAGCTCGCCGAGCTCTATACCCTGCTCGAGTTCAAGAGCTGGTTCGAAGAACTTCAGCGTGAAGCCAAGCGAACGGGCCAGGAAGTGGTGGCGGTGGTTGAAGAAACCATGGCCGACGAGGATGGGCCCAAGTACACCACGATCCTCACTCAGGCTGATTTCGACATTTGGCTGAAGAAACTGCAAAACGCCAAGCTGTTCGCCTTCGACACTGAAACCACTGGTGTCGACGCGCAGCAAGCGCAACTTGTAGGGCTGTCGTTCGCCGTACAAGCCAACGAAGCGGCCTACATCCCGCTGACCCACTCCTACATGGGCGTGCCGGATCAGCTGGATCGCGACACCGTGTTGCGCGCGCTGAAACCGATTCTGGAGGACCCGAGCAAGCTCAAGGTCGGCCAGCACGCCAAGTTCGACATGAATATCCTGGCCAACTGCGCCATTGGTGGCGATCAAAGCTGCGGCATCCTGGTGCAAGGCATCGCCTTCGACACCATGCTTGAGTCCTACGTGCTGGATTCCACCGCAACCCGTCACGACATGGACAGCCTGGCGCTCAAGTATTTGGGCTATACCACCACCAGCTTCCAGGACATCGCGGGCAAGGGCGTCAAGCAACTGACCTTCGACCAGATCTCGCTGGAGCTGGCCGGGCCTTACGCCGCTGAAGACGCCGACGTGACGCTGCGTTTGCATCAGACCTTGCAGGAAAAGCTCAACGCCATTCCAAGCCTGAGCAAAGTCCTGAGCGAAATCGAGATGCCGCTGGTGCCAGTGTTGGCGCGAATCGAGCGTCAGGGTGCGTTGGTCGACGCGAATCTGCTGGGCATCCAGAGCGTTGAGCTGGGTGACAAGCTGGTAGCGCTGGAGCGTGAGGCGTTCGCCATCGCCGGTGAAGAGTTCAACCTCGGTTCGCCGAAGCAATTGGGCGTGATCCTGTACGAAAAGCTCGGGCTGCCGATTCTCAGCAAAACCGCCAAGGGTCAGGCTTCAACTGCCGAAGCGGTGCTGGCGGAACTGGCCGAGCAGGATTACCCGTTGCCCAAAGTGCTGATGCAGTACCGCTCCTTGAGCAAACTGAAAAGCACCTACACCGACCGTCTGCCAGAGCAGATCAACCCGCGCACCGGGCGCATTCACACGTCCTACCATCAAGCGGTGGCAGCGACCGGTCGTTTGTCTTCCAGCGATCCAAACCTGCAGAACATTCCGATTCGTACCGCTGAAGGTCGACGGATTCGTCAGGCGTTCGTCGCGCCAAAGGGCTACAAGCTGCTGGCGGCGGACTATTCGCAGATCGAACTGCGGATCATGGCTCATCTGGCCAAGGACGAAGGGCTGTTGCACGCGTTCCGCAACGACCTGGACGTGCACAAAGCCACCGCTGCCGAGGTGTTCGGGGTTGCGCTGGCGGACGTCACCACCGATCAACGGCGCAGCGCCAAGGCGATCAACTTCGGTCTGATCTACGGTATGAGCGCGTTTGGCCTGGCCAAGCAGATCGGCGTCGACCGCAAGCAGTCCCAAGCCTACATCGACCGTTATTTCGCCCGCTATCCAGGTGTGCTCGAGTACATGGAGCGCACCCGGGCCCAAGCGGCCGAGCAGGGTTTCGTCGAAACCATTTTCGGTCGTCGCCTGTACCTGCCGGACATCAACGCGAAAAATCCGGCCCTGCGCAAAGGCGCCGAGCGGACGGCGATCAACGCGCCGATGCAAGGCACCGCAGCGGATATCATCAAGAAGGCCATGGTGGCGGTGGATAACTGGCTGACGACGTCAGGTCTGGACGCCAAAGTCATCTTGCAGGTGCACGATGAATTGGTGCTCGAAGTTCGCGAAGACCTGGTCGACCAGGTTCGTGAGGAAATTCGCGTTCACATGAGCGGCGCAGCGACCCTGGATGTACCACTTTTGGTGGAAGTTGGCGTCGGAAACAACTGGGATGAGGCGCATTAAGCCGGTTTGAGGCGGGCTTGCCGCGGCGTAGTGTCGCGGCAACTCGCTAGCGAAGGGCTATTAGTTCGGAAAGTTCTTTGGGTTATTCCCAATAGGTTTTGAAACTAATCGGAACTAAATCCGTGAACCGCCACTCAGAGTTACTGAATGGGTGGTGAAGCCCTTCGATGCTCCTAATGTTGTGTTAAGTGTTGGCAGATATCTGGACCCCGCCCTAGCGGTCCGGAACTTAGACCCCGAATTTCTCCCTCCCCATACGAAATTCGGGGTTTTTTTTGCCCGCAAACTGCCTACGCGTCGCTCATGCTGCGTTAAAAACAGGCTCGCAATGCTCATTTAGGGCCCTAAACTCCGCTTGCTCGCCTGTTTTTGCCTTGCCTGAGCGCCGCTCGGCGAGCTTGCGCCTTACTCTGCTTCTGTCTCGGCGCCCTTGTCCGCCAGTTCCATCCAGTTCGCCAATACAGTGTAGGCGTCTTCCAGGCCCAGGCGTTTTGGTGCGGAGAACAGCTGGATAGTCACGGTTTCGCCCCAGCCCTTACGGATTTCCGCCTGAACTTTGAGCAGGGTGTTCTTCGCAGCGCCGTAGGTCAGTTTGTCGGCCTTGGTCAGCAGAATGTGCATCGGCATGCCGCTGGCTACCGCCCAGTCGAGCATCAGCAGGTCGAAATCGGTCATTGGATGACGGATGTCCATCATCAAAATCAAACCTTTCAGACTCTCGCGGCTGCCCAGGTAAGCTTCCAGGTGGCGCTGCCAGTGCATCTTCAACGGGATCGGCACTTTCGCATAACCGTAACCCGGCAGGTCGACCAGACGGCGTTCATCGTCTAGCTTGAAGAAGTTCAAGAGTTGCGTGCGACCTGGCGTTTTCGAGGTGCGAGCCAGGCTGGCGTGAGTCAGAGTGTTCAGGGCGCTGGACTTGCCGGCGTTGGAACGCCCGGCGAAGGCCACTTCAAAGCCTTCGTCGTCAGGGCATTGGTCGACTTTGGCGGCGCTGAGCATGAAGGTGGACTGTTGGCACAGACCGAGGATGGGGTTCTTGAGTTGCATGGGATTTCCGATGTGGGCGGTGCCGAGATTGGTCGCAAAGAGCAGCGTCGTTTCCGTTTCAGTGACGCCAGTATATAATGCCGCAGATTTTGTGTGCGCTTTGTCCCAGCGTAGGATGAAGCTCACGAGAGCGATTGACCTTGATTGCGCACTAGAACGCAGAACGCTCTCAACCCTGAAAAGGTCGTTTTATGACGAAATGGCTGCTAGCTGCCGGTGTCGTGATGCCGCTTTACAGCGCTCAGGCTACACAGGATCCGGAAGCTGTGTACAACCGTGTTTGTGGAGCCTGTCATTCCGGCCAACTCCCAACGGCGCCTCAAAAGGGCGATCAGGAAGCTTGGGCGCCAAGACTGGCGCAAGGTATGGAGACGCTGGTGCAACACGTGACCCAGGGTTTCAAGGCGATGCCGCCGCGTGGTTTGTGCATGGACTGCAGTGCCGAGGATTACCAGGTAATCATCCAGTGGATGAGCGAGTGATCCCGGTCCATAACTCTTTAACCCTTAGCCGTAGTTGGATTAGCTGATGAACAAATTGATCGTGAGTCTGCTGTTGACCCTGGGGATCTCCGGCATTGCCCATGCTGCAGGCGATGCGACTGCTGGTCAGGCGAAAGCCGCAGTATGTGGCGCCTGTCATGGCCCGGACGGCAACAGCATGGCGCCAAACTTTCCAAAACTGGCGGGTCAGGGTGAGCGTTACCTGAACAAGCAACTGCACGACATCAAGTCGGGCAAACGCACCGTTCTGGAGATGACTGGCCTGCTGACCAACCTGAGCGATCAGGACCTGGCCGACCTCGCTGCCTACTTCGCCAGCCAGAAAGGCAGCGTCGGCGCAGCAGACCCGAAAGTCGTGGCTCACGGTGAAGAGTTGTTCCGTGGCGGCAAACTGGACCAGGGCATGCCTTCGTGCACCGGTTGCCACTCGCCTAACGGTGCAGGCAACGCCGCTGCTGCCTTCCCGCACCTGGGTGGCCAGCACGCCCAATACATCGCCAAGCAGTTGACTGATTTCCGTGAAGGCAACCGTACCAACGACGGTGACACGAAAATCATGCAAAGCATTGCTGCAAAGTTGAGCAACAAGGACATCGAAGCGGTGTCCAGCTATATTCAAGGCCTGCACTAAGGCCGGTTGGGCGAGCGTTGCGTAAGGTGTTGATCTCGCGCAACGTTAACGCTCGATTAATCCTTCGATGCAAGCATAAAAAGGGTGGCTTTGGCCGCCCTTTTTTGTGGCCGCTGCCGTTACACTAGACAACTAATGCCCGCCATGATCTGCCAGAAAGCAGGTCGCGCGAGGCGACCCAATTTGTTCAGGAGTAAAGCATGCGTAATCTGATTCTCAGCGCCGCACTCGTCACTGCCAGCCTGTTTGGCATGACCGCTCAAGCTGCCGAACCGCTTGAAGCCGGTAAACAATATGTCGAATTGAGCAGCGCCGTTCCGGTGGCTGTGCCTGGCAAAATCGAAGTCGTGGAACTGTTCTGGTATGGCTGCCCGCATTGCTATGCGTTCGAGCCAACCATCAACCCTTGGGTTGAAAAACTGCCTGCCGATGTGAACTTCGTGCGTATTCCGGCCATGTTCGGTGGTATCTGGAACGTTCACGGCCAGTTGTACATCACCCTGGAAGCGATGGGCGTGGAACACAAGGTTCACAAAGCCGTCTTCGAAGCGATCCACGGTGGCAAGAAGCTTGCTACCCCGGAAGAAATGGCTGAGTTTCTGACCGGCGAAGGCGTCGACAAGGACAAGTTCCTGAGCACCTACAACTCGTTCGCCGTCAAAGGCAAAGTTGAAGAGGCCAAGAAAAAGGCCGTGGCTTATCAGATCTCGGGCGTACCGACCATGGTCGTCAACGGCAAATACCGTTTCGACCTGGGCACCGCCGGTGGCCCTGAAGGTACCTTGAGCGTGGCTGATCAGCTGATCGCCAAGGAGCGCGCCGCTAAGTAAGCGGCGCACGCCATGCGACGCTGGGGCACTGAACGTCTTGTTGGCCTGCACGACCCGCAGGTCAATGAGCATCACCTGGGTTCCTCGGGCTTGCCCGCAGACAGCCGTCTGCGTTTGCTCAGTTTCAATATCCAGGTCGGCATCAGTACCGAGCGTTATCGGCATTACCTGACCCGTAGCTGGCAGCATTTGCTGCCGCACACCGGGCGAGCGGATAACCTGCAAAAAATCGGCAATCTGCTGGGTGACTACGATCTGGTCGCTTTGCAGGAAGCCGATGGCGGCAGCCTGCGGTCGGGCTACGTCAATCAAGTCGAGCACCTGGCCCAACTCGGCGCCTTCCCCTACTGGTATCAACAACTCAATCGCAACCTGGGTCGTCTCGCTCAGCACAGCAATGGCGTGCTCAGCCGTTTGCGCCCCTGGGCGATTGAAGATCATCCGCTGCCCGGACCCAAGGGCCGTGGTGCGATTCTTGTGCGGTTTGGCGAGGGGCCGGAGGCACTGGTGGTCGTGATGATGCACCTGGCATTGGGGGCGCGCGTGCGGACAATGCAGTTGGCCTACATTCGCGAGCTGATCGGCGACTACAAGCATCAAGTGCTGATGGGTGATATGAACACCCACGCCAGTGATTTGCTGCAAACTTCTCCTCTGCGGGACCTCGGTCTGCTCGCGCCACAAGTCGAAGCGACTTTCCCCAGTTGGCGCCCGCAACGCTGTCTGGACCATATTCTGCTCAGCCCTACGCTGACCCTCGAACGGGTTGAAGTGCTGGCACAACCGATTTCCGATCACCTGCCGGTCGCGGTAGAGATTCGTCTGCCGGGTTCGCTCACGGCCGATGCATTGCCCGCGTTGAGTCCTGCCCTTCGCGGAACCCCTGAATGAGCGACGAAGCACAGCGCTGGAAAGAGAAATACCTCAAAAGTATCGAACAGCAGGAAAAGCTCGAGCGCCGCTGGGATGCCCGCCTCGACTTGCTGCGTCGCGGTTTGGTGCGCAGCACGCTGGCGGCCGAGGGCACCGACCGTGCGGTTGACCAGTGCATGAAGGAAATGCGCGAAGTCATCCGCACCAACGATATGGATGCAGGATTGGCCGCATTGCTGCCACGCCTGGAGAAAGCCGTGCTCGACTCCGAGCAGCGTCGCGAGACTCGGGTTGATCAAATCAGTACAGCGTTGACCGCTCTGGTCGGCCAGCTCCAGACCTTGCCGTTGCCGCGCGAGATCAGCCGTCCACTCAAGGTTTTCGCCAAGCAACTCGACGGACGGGTCAGCCAGGCGCGTGAGATCCCTTTATTGCTCGGTGAGCTCAGTGGTTTGCAAGGTCAGGCGCTGAGCCTGCTGGAAAACCCCGCCGAGCCAAGCCGCCCTGGTCTGCTGCAACGGTTGTTTGGTGGTCGAGACGCGGATGCACAAGCCTCTGAAGCCAGTGCGTTTCAACACGAAGCGCCCGCCCCGAGTCCTGTTGAGCAAGCGCCGGTACCTGCTGTAGAGACGACACCTGAGCCGGTGCATGAATCACCGATGCCGATGCCGATGCCGATGCCGACATCGACACCGATCCAGGTTGTTAAGCCAACGGTGCAGGAAGTCCCGGCACCAACCGTCCAAGCGCCGCACGCTGTGATTGCAGAGCCTGCGCCGGCGGCACCTCAGTCGCCGGATGAAACCAGGTCATCGCCTGAAGTGGTGGCTTTTGTTCCTCCAGTGCTTGCCGCTGAAGCTCCGCGTGCCAAAGCGCTGGCAGCGGATCAGGATTTGCCTGCTCTGGATGTGCTGGAAGAGCCGCAGGTGTCCCCGGCACCCGACGCAATGGCGATCAACCCCGATGAGCTGACATCCGCCTTACCACGAGAGGGCGATGAAGCTTCGCCGTTAATCGACATCCTTGCGCCCCCACCGGCGATGGCAGAAGTTCCAACGGCTCTGGAGCCGGAGCAACCTGAGCAGGATGTTCTTTATGCACTGCCGGACTCGCCGGAACCGTCCTACAGTTCGGTGGCCAAGCACATCGAGAGCACGTTGCTGGGGCTGCTGGACGACTTGTCGTTGCCCGAGCGTCACCGGCCGCAAGCCGAGGCAATGCGCGATCGGCTGCAAAATGGTTTGAACTGGTACGAACTGCTGCCAATCCTCGATGATCTCGCGGTTTTGATGCTGGCGATTACTGACAGTGGTCAGCATGAGTTCGAGGTTTACCTCAAGCAACTCAATGAGCGTTTGGAATCCTTCCAAAGCAACCTGCAAGCCGCCAGCGAGGGTCATGCCGACAACCGCTCTGCTGCGCGGGAGATGGACACGCAGATCCGTGAGCAGGTCGATGGCCTGCAGAGCAGCATGCAGGACGCAGCAGATCTGGAGGGCCTCAAGCATGTGCTGGAGAACCACCTCGAAGGGCTGCTCGGCACCATGGATCAGCACCAGAAACAGCGCGACGAGCGTGAGCAGGAAGTTGCGGCACGCCTGCAAGGCTTGGCCGAGCGAGTCGCGAGCATGGAGCAGGAAGCTCAGGGCTACCGCGAGCACCTTGAAGAGCAACGCCAGAAAGCCCTGGTCGATCCGCTGACCGGTTTACCGAATCGCGCGGCCTGGAGCGAGCGTCTGGAGCATGAGATTGCCCAGTGGCAGCAACACGGCAACTCGCTGTTGCTGGCGATGCTCGATCTCGACCACTTCAAGCGCATCAACGATAACTACGGCCACCTGGCCGGCGACAAAGTGCTGAAGATTATCGCCAGCGTACTGAGCAAGCGCCTGCGCGGTACGGACTTCATCGCTCGCTTCGGTGGTGAGGAGTTTGTTTTACTGGTGCCCAACACCCCTTTGACAGTCGGCGCCAAGTTGGCAGAAACCCTGCGCGCGGCTATCGAAGCTTGCCCGTTTCATTTCAAAGGTGAGCGCGTGACGATCACCGTTTCCATGGGAATGACGGCGTTCAAAGCGGGAGAACACAGCGATCTTGTGCTTAAAAGAGCCGATCAGGCGCTGTACAGGGCGAAAAATGCCGGCCGCAACCGAGTGGAGCTGGGCTAACGAAGGTTGTTCCATTTTGTTTAATGCCAGGCTTTTGCCGGCCCGGAAGAAGGCAGTACGTTACACTGTTGCATAACTGCCTTCAGCGTACTGCCTTTGCCATGAAATCTATCCCTCTGCTTTTGGTGCTTCTTGTTCTGGCGGGTTGCGCCAGCGGTCCTCGAATCGACACCAGCCATCCTTCGGTGAATCACGACAACCGCGTGCAGTTTATCGTGGTGCATTACACCACCGCCTCGCAGGAGCGTTCGTTGGCGTTGTTGACCCATGGCGATGTCAGCAGTCATTACCTGATTGGCGACGACAAGAACGCCACCATTTTCAAACTGGTGGATGAAAGCCGTCGGGCCTGGCATGCCGGGGAAAGCGAGTGGCAGGGCCGCACCTGGCTGAACTCAAGCTCGATTGGCATCGAAATCGTCAATCCGGGTTTTCGCGATACGCCTGCCGGACGCGTCTGGTACCCCTACAGCGAAGCGCAGGTTCAGTCTTTGATCATCCTGATCAAGGACATCAGCAAGCGCAATAACATCAGCCCGCAAAACGTCATCGGCCACAGTGACATCGCACCGCTGCGCAAGCTTGATCCGGGGCCGCTGTTCCCATGGAAGCGTCTGGCTGACGAAGGTCTGGCTGTCTGGCCCGATGCTCAGGCGGTGGCGCGTCAGCAAGCGTTATTCGAAGCGCAACTTCCGAGCATCACCTGGTTTCAGGAAGAGCTCGCGCGTTTGGGTTATGCGACGCCGCAGACCGGTGAGCTGGATGTAGCCACCCGGCATGTGCTGGCGGCCTTTCAGATGCACTATCGCCCGTCACGGTTTGACGGTACGCCAGACGCGCAAAGTGCCGCGATCCTGCAGGTGCTCAACCAGACAAAATAATGACGGCCGCCCGACGGTCAGGGCTATTTCCTGATCAGTAGCTATAACTCATTGGTAATCCTTCGGATATTCAATGATGACGGCCGCTAGCGAGACCCTGCGCAGTTGGTTCTATCGCCCTTGGTCTTTGGCGATACTCGCGGCTGCGCTGAGTGCGGCTTTGCTGTTGGCCGGTAGCCTGGGCGTGGCGTTGCGGCAGGTCCAGCAACGCGAAAGCGAACAGATGAACGCACAGGGCGAACGATTTCTGGAGCGCCTGGAGCAGCTGTTCGGCCAACTGCGTGAAGGCCTTGATGATCTGGAAGCACAGCCGTTGCGCAGTTGCGACACGGAGATGATCGCAACCTTGCAGCAGGTCAGTTTCAATTACCGCTTCGTGTATGAAGCGGCCTATATTGACGCCACGCAATTGTGCTCGAACCGACCGCGGCAGGATGCGCTCTCGGCGATCCGGCCACCTGACATCAAAGGGCCGACCTACAGCTATTGGCTCAACACCTCGACCGAACCCGACGAAGACCGCGCAGCGCTGATGCTGGGGCGCGGTAATTTTCGTGTAGCGACTTCACGCGGACATTTGACCGACGTGGTTGACCTGACACCCGGTAGTAGCCTGGTGGTGGTGGTCGATCATGGCACCCGGGCGATCCCGGTCCTCGGGGCGCCTCAAGCCTGGCCGCCGGCCGATCCCTGGTCGCCCTTCAGCAGTGAACCGTTACAGGTTACGAAAACCCGGCTGATCTATCGTATGCCGACCAACAATCCCGAATATCAATTGGTGTTGATCGGTCCTCGAACTGCGCTGCACCTCCCCACGTTGTGGTGGTGGCTGGTGCCGGCAAGCCTGGTGCTGGGCGTGAGCATTGGTGGCTTGGTGTTTCTGCTGGCCCGCCAGCGGCAGTCGCTGGGCGGTGAGTTGCAGGGAGCCCTCAAGCGTGGCGAGTTACAGGTCCTGTATCAGCCGATCTTCGACCTCAAAAGCCGTAACTGTGTCGGGGCCGAAGCCTTGTTGCGCTGGCGCCGACCAGACGGCACGCTGACCAGCCCTGACCTGTTTATCCCCATGGCGGAAAACACCGGCCAGATCCGTCAGATCACCGACTTCGTATTGCAGCGATTGCTTGAACAGCTCGGTAAGTTACTTCGCGCCAACCCGCAGTTGTATATCTCGGTCAACCTGGCTGCCTGCGACGTCATGGTGCCGCGGATCGGTCAGGTCATGGCGCGCTTGCTGGCCATGCACCGGGTCGCTGCGCGGCAGATCGCATTTGAGGTGACCGAACGGGGGCTGATCGATGTGGTGGTCGCACGCGAGAACCTGCAAGCCTTGCGTGATGCGGGGCATCAAGTGCTGATCGACGACTTTGGCACCGGCTATTGCAGCCTGGCCTACCTGCAAACCCTGCCGGTGGACTACCTGAAAATCGACAAGGCCTTTATTGATGCGCTGGGCCACGACGCCGCCAGCAGCGGTGTGGCGCCGCACATCATTCGCATGGCGCATGCCTTGCAGCTCAAGGTGATCGCCGAAGGTATCGAACATGAGTCCCAGGCCATGTTGCTGAGCAGCGAAGGCGTGAACTACGGCCAAGGTTGGTTGTTTGCCCATGCCTTGACTGCGGCGCAGTTCATTGAGCTGATCACCCGAGGCCGTCGACTGGCGCCCCGGCGGCTGGATGACGAAGCATGAAGGCCCGTTACAGTGGCAGTGCCATGTAAAACTGGGTGCCCTGCCCCGGTCGGGAATACACGCCCATGCGGCCACCGTGCAATTGCACGATCTCTTTGCACAGCGCCAGACCGAGCCCGGCGCCGCCCTTCTTGCGCCCGACCTGAACGAAGGGTTCGAAAATCCGCCCCTGCTGGCCGTAAGCGATGCCTTCGCCATTGTCCTCGACGCTGACGATCACCCGTTCGCCATGCCGGCGCGCTTGCAGGCGTATCTGCCCGTTGTGGCTGGTGTGGCGCAGAGCGTTGTCGATCAGGTTGTCCAGTACCCTGTCGAGTTGTGCCTGATCGGCATGCAATCGCGGCAGCGGTGCTTGCACTTCCACCAGTAGCTCGATGCTTTGCTCATTGGCCCGTTCGGCGAAACGCCCTTGTGCTTGTTCTAAAAGGTCATCGATGTTGCATGGCGCCAGAGTGAGTTTTTGCAGGCCATTCTGATAACGGGAGAAGTTCAGCAGGTCGTTGATCAACTGCATCAAGCGCTGCATTTCCTCATTCACCGTGTTCAGCAGGTCGGCTTCGCGAGAGTCCTCGGCAAAGTGTGCGCGTTCCCGGAACAGGCCGAACGCCATGTGCATGCCCGTGACCGGCGTACGCAGTTCATGGGAGGCGCGCAACACGAACTCACTGCGTACCCGTTCAAAGGCCCGCTGTTCGGTGACATCGTGCAGCACCATGACGGCGCCAAGAATATGCCCCTGGGTGTGGATGACCGGCGTCAGGCTGTAGGTCAACACCCGTGATTCACCGTCGACGTCGATACTCAGGTCTTCAGGCGCACGTTCCAGCGTTCCGCCGCGCAGCACCAGTTGCAGCTGTTCATCGAGCTCCGGCCGCTGGAGCGCGGTGCCCAGGCCTTGGCCGAGGCGATCTTCGTCCCAGCCCAACTGGCGCTGCGCTACCGGGTTGAGGTGCTCCAGATGGCCCTGACGGTCGATCATCAGCAAACCGTCATCGATGCTGTCGAGCACGGCTTGCAAGCGTTGCTGGCCGGCGAGCAGTTCATCGACGTTGGTTGCCTGATGCTCACGCAAGGCTTCGGCCATGATCCCGAAGCGCCGAGTGAGCTGGATCATCTCCGCCGCCGGGGAAATCGGCAGGGTGACGTCGAAGTTGCCCTGACCGATATTATCCGCAGCCTTGGCCAGTGCCTCGATCGGCTCACCGAACCGCCGGGCGATGCCGTGAGCGGTGATGAAGCCGATGGCCAGTACTGCCAACCCGACCAATCCGAGCAAACCGGCAATCAGCAGCGCATGTTCGCGGGCATTGCGCTGGGTGTCGTTGATGTTGTCCAGTGCTTGCTTGTGTTCTGCGATCAGACCGTTGCGCAGCACGTTGAATTTTTCGGTGAGATCCTGATTGCCGGTGAGCTTGCCGGACGGATCCTGCGTTTGGCTGAAGGTTTTGAGAAAGGACAGGTAGTCGGCGCGGGCCTGCTGGAAACCATGGTCGCCATTGAAACTGTTTTCGTGCTCGATGCCTTGATCCAGCAGCTCGAAGTAGTGCCGCTCAGAAGTTTCCAGTGCTTCAAGATCGGGCTTCTCGTTGAGCATGATAATCAACTGATCGCCCAGGGTCTGGCGTAGCTTGAGTTCCAGGTCCAGGGTGATGAAGTTGTCGCGGATCAGCACGTCCTGGTTGCTGGCCATCTGCATCACGCTGACCAGCCCGAGTACCAATCCGAGCAACGCCACGGTGATCAGTGCCGAGATACTCAGAAACAGCCGTGTGCGCAAATTCATCGCCAGCTTCATAAGGAGCCGCTCACAGGTTGTACTGTTTGCGTTTGCGGTACAGCGTCGAAGCGTCGATACCCAGGGTCTTGGCAGCCTGATCGAGGGTGCCGGCGCTGGCCAGTACCGCGCCGATGTGGGCTTTCTCCAGTTCATCCAGGCTTAGCGCCGCACCGATTCTTGGCGCGTTGTTGGTGGTTTGTTCGGCCATGCCCAAGTGACTGATCTCGACCCGCTCCTGTGGGCAAATGATGCTGGCCCGTTCGACCACGTTGCGCAGTTCGCGGATATTGCCTGGCCAGCGATAGCCGAGCAGTGCCTCGCGTGCTTCGTCGCTGAAAACGCGGGCCGGCCGCGCGTATTCCTTGACGAAGCGCGCGAGGAAGCGGTCGGCCAGGGTCAGGATGTCCTCGGCCCTTTCGCGCAGTGGCGGCAGGTGCAAGGTGATGACGTTCAGTCGATAAAGCAGGTCTTCGCGAAAACGTCCGTCGCGGACCATGTCTTCGAGATTGAGGTTGGTGGCGGCGAGGATCCGCACGTCAGCGCGACGGGTCACCGGGTCGCCGACCCGCTCGTATTCCTTGTCCTGAATGAAGCGCAGCAGTTTGGGCTGCAAGGTCAGCGGAAAATCGCCGATCTCATCGAGGAACAGCGTTCCGCCATCGGCCTGATTGACCCGACCGAGGGTGCTTTCGCTGGCGCCAGTGAAGGCTCCGCGGCTGTGGCCAAAGAGTTCGCTTTCCATTAACTCGGCAGTCAATGACGGACAATTAATGGTGACGCAGGATTTCTTCGCGCGTTTGCTCCAGCCGTGAATGGCCCGGGCCAGTTCGCCTTTACCGGTACCGGACTCGCCGAGAATCAGAATGTTGGCGTCGGTGCTGGCGACCTGGCGCGCGGTTTCCAGTACGACTTTCATCGCCGGGCTGTGGGAGTCCAGACCGTCGTTGGGTTTGCGGACTTCACCTTCGAGGGCTTCAAGGCGTGCCGAGAGCTGGCGGACTTCCAGTTGTTTGGCAGTGGCCAGGCGCAATTGGTCGGGGCTGCAAGGCTTGACCAGATAGTCGGCGGCGCCGGCCTGTATCGCATCGACGGCGGTGTCTACGGCCGAGTGCGCGGTGACGATCACCACGCGCATCCAGGGTGCCTGCACACGCATTTGCGCCAGTACATCGAGACCGTTGTCCTCGCCCAGGCGCAGGTCGAGGAAGCACAGGTCGAAGACCTGCCTCTGCAACAAGGCGTCGGCCTGGGCTGCGCTGTTGGCGGTGGCGACGGTATAGCCTTCGTCTTCCAGGCAGTAGCGGAAGGTGCGCAGGATGGCAGATTCATCATCTACCAGCAGAATGCGGCCTTGATGCTCGTTGGCGGATTCCATTTTTCCTACGCTCCTTAAATGAATGCTCTTAATTTAGTCTCGGAAAAATCGGGCAAGTTGCATGGTTGATTCTGGGCGCTTCGCGGCAGAGCAGGGTAGTTATCTACTCGAAATAGTTATAACAATATGATTTTATTGATTTTTTATAAATGCACGACTGTCCCGGCGATCTCCTGTCTCTTTTTCTGACATCCGTGTCCCATCAAACATTCAAAAAGTTTTCGATTTTCTGAAAAACGATCGTGCATTACGCACGACCCTTCGCGGGCCATCGTGCAGGATGCGTCCGAATGCATTTCATTAATTAAAATAACTATTTGATTTTATTTAATTTAATTCAGTAAGGAGGCTGGCATGCAGGCTGCAATGGTCTGGTTAAGCCGGGGTATTTATGAAGGAGCGCCCCTTAACCAATAACCACCAGTGTGGGAGGAGTTTCAGGATGAATCGCCAACGTGTCGCCCAATTGCGTATCTCGCCACTGTATATCCAGCAAGGGATGTTTGCCGTTTTTGCCTTGTTGATCACCCTGATCGGCGGCCAGCAATTCTTGCGCTGGGAACAAAGCCAGCAGCCAGAGGCAGCGATTGCGCCGACTCATCACTTGACCCAAACCCATTTCAGCGCAGTCAGCAGCCGGCCTGCTGATGCGGCCTCAATGAGAATGATGAGTGTGGACCAGGCAGAACCTGGTGCCGTGACGCTGCGTCAGGACCGTTGGGTGTTCTAGGTAACAGGCTTGGCGCGATGTTCATGTGCCGGGAATAGCTGCACCTCTAAATAGAAGCGTAAGGAGAATCACCATGTTGAGCTGGGCAATCACATTCTTGATCATTGCCATTGTCGCTGCCGTACTGGGCTTCGGTGGTATCGCGGGCACCGCCACGGGTATCGCCAAGATTCTCTTTGTCGTGTTCCTGGTGATGTTTGTTGCTTCGTTCTTCTTTGGTCGCCGCGGTCGAGGCTAACGTCAGGATTGGAGTGACCTACGGGTACAGGGAGTACCTGCGCAAGGGCGGGGTCAGGACAAGCAGCGCCGCATATTTGGCCGTCACTTACGACGTGGCAAATCTGCGGCGCGCTTATGTGTGTAAAGCGTTGCCCTAGAGCTGCCAAACGATTTTTATCGCTGCGCCTGCCGGCAAAAAAATATCGGCAGTCTTCACAAAGCAATTCGCGGTGTTTTCGGGCGACCGTATATCGAGAAATTTGGCGCTATTTTCCGCTCACTTCTCACTACAGGTCGTAGGATTTTTCCCTGGTTTTCGGCCCTATCCCGCTGCTCGAAAAACCACCAACCTCCTCTACGATGGCCGGTTCACGGCACTTATGCCTGCCGAAATGTCGTATTCGAACCGGCTGGGACTGCCGTTTTATTTGAAAAAGTTCATGCCGATTCGGCATAGGGTAGGCGTTTACGGCATTAGACGTCGCTCCCGTGCATCGGAATAGTTGCGCCTTTTTTATCTGCCAGAGAGCCGTAACTACGCGCTCCGGGCGACCTTATCCGGGGGCAGATGCACAGACTTTTCCGTCATTGAGCGTTCCAGTTTGTGCATCTACCCGAGTCCATTTATAAGAAAAGGGTAATGATATGAAGAAGGCAAAGCTTAGCCTCGCCTGGCAGATCCTCATCGGTCTGGTGCTGGGGATTGCGATTGGGGCGCTGCTCAACCATTTCAGTGCCGAAAAGGCCTGGTGGATCAGCAACGTTCTGCAACCGGCAGGCGATATCTTTATCCGTCTGATCAAAATGATCGTGATCCCGATCGTGATCTCCTCGCTGGTCGTCGGCATTGCCGGTGTGGGGGATGCGAAGAAGCTCGGGCGCATTGGTCTGAAGACCATCGTTTACTTCGAAATCGTTACCACCATCGCCATTCTGGTGGGTCTGGTGCTGGCCAACGTGTTCCACCCGGGTTCCGGCATCGACATGAGCACCCTGGGCACTGTGGATATCTCCAAGTACCAGGCGACCGCTGCCGAGGTTCAGCATGAACACGCGTTCATCGAAACCATCCTCAATCTGATTCCATCGAACATCTTTGCCGCCATGGCGCGTGGCGAGATGCTGCCGATCATCTTCTTCTCGGTGTTGTTCGGTCTCGGTCTGTCGAGCCTGCAATCGGACCTGCGCGAGCCGCTGGTGAAGATGTTCCAGGGCGTCTCGGAAAGCATGTTCAAGGTCACTCACATGATCATGAACTACGCCCCGATCGGCGTGTTCGCACTGATCGCAGTGACTGTTGCCAACTTCGGTTTCGCGTCCCTGCTGCCGCTGGCCAAACTGGTGATCCTGGTTTACGTCGCCATCGCCTTCTTCGCCTTCGTGGTGTTGGGCCTGATCGCTCGCCTGTTCGGCTTCTCGGTGATCAAGCTGATGCGCATCTTCAAGGATGAGCTGGTGCTGGCCTACTCCACCGCGAGCTCCGAAACCGTGCTGCCGCGCGTGATCGAGAAGATGGAAGCCTACGGCGCACCGAAAGCCATTTGCAGCTTCGTGGTGCCGACCGGTTACTCGTTCAACCTCGATGGTTCGACCCTGTACCAGAGCATCGCGGCAATCTTCATTGCCCAGCTGTACGGTATCGACCTGTCGATCAGCCAGCAGTTGCTGCTGGTACTGACCCTGATGGTCACCTCCAAAGGTATCGCCGGTGTGCCGGGCGTGTCCTTCGTGGTCCTGCTGGCGACTCTGGGCAGCGTGGGCATTCCATTGGAAGGCCTGGCGTTCATCGCTGGTGTCGACCGCATCATGGACATGGCCCGTACCGCACTGAACGTGATTGGCAACGCCCTGGCCGTACTGGTTATCTCTCGTTGGGAAGGCATGTACGACGACGCCAAGGGTCAGCGCTACTGGAACTCCCTGCCGCACTGGCGCAGCAAAGAGAAGCTGACCGCGGGCGAGACTTCCAGCAACTGATAGCACGCCCCCTGTAGGAGCAAGGCTTGCCCGCGATTCAGGCGCCGCGGTGGATCAGATACACCGCGTTATCGTTCATCGCTGGCAAGCCATGCTCCTACAAGAGACAAAACAAACCCCAGAGAAATCCGGGGTTTGTCGTTTCTCCCCACCCCGCTATCATTCGCGCATCTTCTGGGGGATTTGACTGATGCTCAATGGCCTGTGGCTTGGCTTTTTCATCGTGGCGGCCGTTTCGGCACTCGCGCAGTGGCTGATCGGCGGCAATGCCGGGATCTTCGCGACGCTGGTGGAAAGCATTTTCGCCATGGCCAAGTTGTCGGTCGACGTGGTGTTGTTGCTGTTCGGCACCCTGACCTTGTGGCTAGGCTTTCTGCGGATCGCCGAGAAGGCCGGGATCGTCGACTGGCTGGCCAAGGCGCTCGGCCCGCTGTTCCTGCGCCTGATGCCGGAAGTGCCACCGGGCCATCCAGCCATCGGTCTGATTACCCTCAACCTCGCGGCCAACGGCCTGGGCCTGGACAACGCCGCGACACCGATTGGCCTCAAGGCCATGCGAGCGTTGCAGGAACTCAACCCCAGCACAACGGTGGCCAGCAACGCGCAAATTCTGTTTCTGGTCATGAATGCTTCGTCGCTGACCCTGTTGCCGGTGACCATCTTCATGTACCGCGCCCAGCAAGGTGCGCCGGATCCGACGCTGGTGTTCCTGCCGATCCTCTTGGCGACCAGTTGTTCGACGCTGGTTGGCCTGCTGTCGGTGTCGCTTATGCAGCGTCTGCGGCTCTGGGACCCGGTGGTGCTGGCCTATCTGATTCCGGGTGCGCTGATATTGGGTGGGTTCATGGCGCTGCTGGCGACGCTCTCAGCCACTGCTCTGGCGAGCCTGTCATCGATCCTCGGCAACCTGACGATGTTCGGGATGATCATGCTGTTTCTGGTGATCGGCGCGCTGCGCAAGGTCAAGGTTTACGAAGCGTTCGTCGAAGGTGCCAAGGAAGGTTTTGACGTCGCCAAGAACCTGCTGCCGTATCTGGTAGCGATGCTCTGTGCGGTGGGCGTATTGCGGGCGTCCGGGGCGCTGGACTTCGGTCTTGACGGGATTCGTCATCTGGTGCAATGGGCCGGATGGGACACGCGTTTCGTCGACGCCCTGCCGACCGCGATGGTCAAACCCTTCTCCGGCAGCGCTGCGCGGGCGATGCTGATCGAAACCATGAAGACTCAAGGTGTCGACAGCTTCCCGGCGTTGGTGGCGGCGACTATTCAGGGCAGTACGGAAACCACCTTCTATGTGCTGGCGGTGTACTTCGGGGCGGTGAACATTCAGCGTGCGCGGCATGCCGTGGGCTGTGCGTTGCTGGCGGAACTCGCCGGGGTGCTGGGGGCGATCGGGGTCTGCTACTGGTTCTTCGGTTGACTCAAAAGATCGCAGCCTGCGGCAGCTCCTACACACGTTTCCCGTAGGAGCTGCCGAAGGCTGCGATCTTTGCGTTCAGGGTTTCAGAGTCGCGTTCTTCTGCCCCTGCTCTACCGTCCACGCAATCACCTGCGCCGTCAGCGTGTCACTCGCCTGACCGAACCCGGCCACCACTGCGGGCACCTTCACATCGCTTAATGGCTGGCGTACTTCAAAACGTCGGCTGGCGAGGATCCGCTGGTCATTGCCACGTACCAGCAGCGCATCCAGGCTAATGACCACTTGCGCGGCGTTGCCCTGATATTCCGTCTGGAACGCCTGCAGATTCCCACCCAGTTCCAGGTCCGTCTGCAAGTTGCTGTCGTCGGTGCTCAGCAACTGCACGCGGCCGTCCTGTGCAAACCCGGCGAGCAGCCGATTGCGCAGCAGGATCGGCGTCGGATCGCTCCAGCGCGAAGCCTTGTAGCTGCTGATCAGATCCCCGTTGGGGATCACGGCGATTTTTGCGCTGTTGAGCACGTCGCCCGCCTGGGGCTTGGCCAGACGCAGCGACCAAGGCACCGAGTTGGCATGCGTTGACGACGTAGCACTCGGCGCGGCAGGCAGGCGGTAGACATCCAGCGGGTCGGCTTTGGGCAAAATCGAGCAGGCGCTGCTCAGTGCGAAACTCGCCAGCAGCGTGCAGTGGGCCAAAGCGCGGTAGACAAGCTTCATGGTGTGAACTCCTTGTTCTTGTCGCCGCCCAGCAAGTAATCGCTGGGGTTGGATTCCAGGCGACGAGAGATCGCGCGTAACGAGCTCAGGGTGTCGCGCAATTCACGTACCGCCGGGGCCAGACTGTTGAGCCCCTGCATGCCGTTACTCAGTGCGTCCTGGTTGTCTGTCAGCAAACTGTTGATGGTCGCCGTGCTCTGCTCCAGTGATTTCATGGCCTGCTCGGCACTGCCGAACATCTGCTTGCCCTGATCGTTGAGCATGCCGTTGGCGTTGCGCATCAGCGCAGAGGTCTGTTCCAGGGTGGCGCTCGCCTGTTTGCCAACCGACGCCAGTTGTTGCATCGCCTGGCGCAGATCCCCGCGCTGTTCGGCAACGCTTGCGGTGGTTTGCTCCAGATGCTCGAGGGTGTTGCTCAGCCGATCGGCGTTCTCCGGCGACATCATCTGGTTGGCGTTATGCAGCAACTGGTTGACGCTGCTCATCAGGTCATCGCTGTTGTTCAGCAACCGCGAGATGGGTGATGGCGAGGCGATGATCTCCGGCAGATTGCCGTCCTTGCCGCGCAGCTCGGGGCTCTGCGGCGTACCACCGCTGAGCTGGATGATTGAAGTGCCGGTGATGCCGGTCAGCGCCAGTTTCGCCTGGGTGTCTTCCTTGATCGGGGTGTCGCCGCCCAGACGAATCTGCGCCAGTACCCGGCGTGGGTCTTTGGGGTCGAGGCGCAACGTCACCACATCGCCGACCTTGATCCCGCTGTATTGCACCGCACTGCCTTTGGACAGGCCGCTGACGGCCTCGTTGAAGACTACCTCGTAATCCTTGAAGGCGGTATCGACGCTGGACTTGGCAAGCCACAGACCGAACAGCAACGCACCGGCCACCACCAATACGGTGAACAGGCCGATCAATACATGATGGGCTCGGGTTTCCATGTCATACCTCGTTGAGCTGTGATGCGGCTGAAAGCGCCGCGCGGCCGCGTGGGCCGTGGAAGTATTGGTGAATCCATTCGTCGTCGGTTTCCGACACTGTGTCTATGGCGTCGGCCACCAGCACTTTTTTATGCGCCAGCACCGCCACCCGGTCGGTGATGGTGTACAGCGTGTCGAGGTCGTGGGTGACCAGGAAGACGCTTAACCCCAACGCATCGCGCAGGGTCAGAATCAGTTGATCGAACGCCGCAGCGCCGATCGGATCGAGGCCGGCGGTCGGCTCATCGAGGAACAGGATGTCCGGGTCCAGCGCCAGGGCGCGGGCCAGCGCCGCACGTTTGATCATGCCACCCGACAGCGAAGCCGGGTACTTGTCGGCAGCCGACAATGGCAGACCGGCCAAAGCCAGCTTAACCGCCGCCAGATGCTCGGCGTCGTTGCGACTCAGGCCGGCATGCTCGATCAGTGGCAGGGCGACGTTTTCGGTCACGGTCAGCGAAGAGAACAACGCGCCCTTCTGAAACAACACGCCGAAGCGTCGCTCCACCATTGAGCGTTCATGGTCCGACAGGCTCGGCAGGTTCTTGCCAAATACCTTTACCACGCCTTCGCTGGGCCGGCGCAGACCGACAATGCTGCGCAGCAACACCGATTTACCGCTGCCGGAGCCGCCGACCACGGCGAGAATCTCGCCCTTGTACAAATCCAGGTCGAGGTTTTCATGCACGCTTTGGCGGCCGAAGCGATTGCACAGCCCACGAACTTCGATCACCGCCTCGGAAGGCGCACGGGGTAAGCGATTCACCAGCCCATCTCCATAAAGAACAACGCGGCGACAGCGTCGAGCACGATCACCACGAAAATCGATTGCACCACGCTGGAGGTGGTGTGGGCACCGACGGATTCCGCGCTGCCGCTGACCTTGAAGCCTTCCAGGCAACCGACAGCGGCGATCAGGAAGGCGAAGATAGGTGCTTTGACCATGCCAACCAGAAAATGTTGGACGCCGATGTCCGATTGCAGCAAGGACAGGAACATCGCCGGCGAAATGCCCAGCGATATCGCACAGACTACTCCGCCACCGACAATCCCCGAGAGCATCGCCAGAAAGGTCAGCATCGGCAGTGCCACCAGCAACGCCAACACTCGTGGCACCACCAGCAGCTCCATCGGATCGAGGCCTAACGTACGGATCGCGTCGATTTCTTCGTTGGCTTTCATCGAGCCGATTTGCGCGGTGAAGGCACTGGCGGTGCGCCCCGCCATCAGGATCGCGGTCAGTAGCACACCAAATTCACGCAGGAAGGAAAACGCCACCAGGTCCACGGTAAAGACGCTCGCACCAAAACTGGCGAGCACCGTGGCGCCGAGGAAGGCCACCACCGCGCCGACCATGAAGGTCAGTAAGGCGACGATGGGCGCGGCGTCGAGGCCGGTTTGTTCGATGTGCGCGACCATTGGCGTGATGCGCCAGCGCTTGGGGCGAAACAGACTGCGAGCGATGGTTTCCAGAATCAGCCCGACAAAACCCAACAATTGCAGAGTGTCCTGCCAGATTGCATCAACCGCGCGCCCGATGCGCGTCAGCAGTTGAATGCCGACGCTGATTTCGGGTTCTTTGACGGGGACGCAGAAGTCGGTCAGCGAGCAATAGACTGTTTGCAGCAGCGCGCGGTCGGCTGCGGACAGGCTGCAATCGGGGTGTTCGGCGGACTTGCCGATGCGCTCGGCACCGAGCAGTTCGACCAGCAGCGAGGCGCCGGCGGTGTCGAGTGCGCCGAGACCGTTGAGGTTGATGGGCGTGCGGTCGTCGTATTGGCCTTTGAGGGAATCGCTCAGGCGCTTGAGGTCGGCGTAATGGACGAGCGTCCAGTCACCCGTGACCCGCAATTGCGCTGGGGTGTTTGAAGTATCGAGTTGGGCACTGCCGGCCATCACGCTGCTGGTCATAATCTCCGAGCTTGTTCGACTGATACGCAGTGCTACGTAATAGCACGATCCCGGTTACTTTGCCTCGCTCGGCGCAACTGTGTTTTGACCCGCGTCGGTCACGTCGAAGCGCAGCACGCCGATCATCTGACCGTCTTCGGTGAGTACCTGTACCTGCCAGTCGCCGACCGGATTACCCGGGAAGTTCTGTTTGTGGCTCCAGGCCCGGTAACCTTCCTTGCGTCCGCCGTGGATGTCCAGCGCAATGCGGTCGACCTCTGCTCCGTTGAATTTCCAAACGTGATAGATCCGTTCATCGAGCCCGCGCGGGGCGTTGATCGCGGTGTACGCGTAGAGGCCGTCCTTGCGCAATTGCGCGACACTGACTTCATCGAGGCTGTCGCCGGGCGTACGGTCCTGCAGTTGCGTGCTGATCGCCACTTGCGTCATCCACAAGGTGGCCGGCGGCACCCAGGAGCGCAGCAACCAGCCGGCACTGCCGATGGCCAGGGTGATGCACAGCACGCTCAGGCCGCCGCGGATCGTGCGAATCGGAAAGATCGACGCCAGGCTCGGAAAGGACAGCAGCATGGCGATGCCCAGTGCCAGTTTGAAGCTCTGCGCGGTGGTCAGGTGCAGGATGATCGGCAATGCGGTCAGCAGTGCAGCGAACAACGTCAGGGTGTGCATCGCCAGAAACAGCCAGCGGCGCGGTGCCAGCCATTTGTAATACAGCGGGTCGGTGATCGAAACCAGCGCTGCCGCGCCGAGCAGCCCGGTGAACACCAGTTGCCCGCTGTTCCAGGTGGTGGTGACGAAAAAGAATGGCAGGACGAAAAACAGACTTTCCTGATGGATCATCTGCGTCGCATAGCGCAGCAGCGGCTGGGGGACTTCGCGCTTGAAAACCTTGGCGAACAGCTCTGTCAGGCTGTTTTCCAGCATCAGCCAGAGCCAACTGACCAGCATGACGATTGCAATCCAGGTTGCCAGGCTTTGTTGACGGTCGACCAGAATGAAGCTGCCGACGCCTGATATAAAGCCACCGAGCGCAATGACCCCAGGATAGCGCTTCATCAGTTCGAGGATGCGCTGTACGTAAAGGGTCAGGATAGGCATTCGGCAGTTCGCAATTGTCGTAGGAAAAAACCCCGACAGGATAACGCTGGCACAGTGATGTTGCGAGAAAGCTTGGCCCCCGCAAAAGATCGCAGCCTGCGGCAGCTCCTACGTCGATCGCCTGTAGGAGCTGCCGCAGGCTGCGATCCCTTTATCTTCGATGCAAACGCCAACCCATCAGCCCCAGCACCATCAACCCCAACACCCCGCCCAGTAACCACAGCACCTCGTCATAGCTGAGCAGCGGCTTCTCGATTCGTAGGTAGCCTGGTTGTTCGAGCAGTTTGTGCAGGTCCTGGTTGGCCTGCTCCAGTGTGACCGCTTGCAGGCGTTTGGCCGGGTCGTCGAAATGTCCGTCCTCATAGTCGCCGATGGCGCTCCAGTAGTAGTCGGCCAGCCCGCTGTTGCCTTGCACGGCCCAGGCCTGGTGGGCGATGGCGGCCTGCTTCAGGCGTTCGAAGCCTATGGGGTCGAGACCGTTCTTGAGCAGATCGGCTTTCAGCTCATCGAGTACCTGCTGCGCTTGCGGCAGATCATCGCGTTCCAGATCGGCGTTCAGGCTGAGGAAGCCGACGCCGCCGAACACTTCGCGTTCTGCCCAAGGCCCGTAGGACAACCCGTGTGCCAGGCGCAGCTGACGGTATAGCGCCCAGTCGAGGTAGTCCTTGAGCAGGTCGAATGTCTCGTCGTACTGATCGTCGAGCACTGGCTCCGGGAACAACCAGTGCAGTTTGGCGCCACCACCGACCCAGCCATGGATCAGATTGCGCTCGGTTACCGCCGGGTGCTGGATATCCGGCAGCGGCAAGTGCTCGGTGGGATCAATCGGCTTGAGCTCGCCGTAGGTGCGCTCCAGGTAGGCCGGCAGCAGGCGATCGAGCTCGCCGACAATAATCAGCGTCATGTTGTTCGGTGCGTACCACTCCTTGCGCAGCTTCTCCAGTTGTTCGCGGGTCAGGTGCTCTACCTGGGCGCGCTCCGGGCACTTCAGCCCCAGTTCCACTGCCAACTGATTACTCGCCGTGTGGCCCAGGTCCTGACGGTCAAGCCAGCGCTGCAAGTGGGAGTAATGGCCGCCGTCTTTGCGTTCGACCACCTGTTTGGCCGCGCTGATTGCGTTGTCGTCGATTCGGGTTTGGGTCAGCAGCGCCAGCAACAGGTCAAGGACTTTGCGTTGATTCTTTGCCGGGGCTTCGATGACGAATGTGGTGTCGGCGTTACTGGTGTAGGCGTTCCATTCACCGCCCAGTGCCTGCATGCGCTCCTCAAGCCCGCCCTCGCCGCTGGCGTCGATGCCGCTGAACAGCAAATGCTCAAGCAGATGTGGCAGCTCTTTGTCGGCGCAGGCGAAGTCGTCCAGGCCAACACCCACCACCAGACGAATCGCCACATGCCCGCGTTCGCTGCCGGGCTTGAGCAGTAATTGCAGGCCGTTGGGCAACATATAGCCTTCGACCTGAAAGCGATCCAGGGCAAACGAGCAGGTGGAACCCAACAGCAGACACGCGAACAACAGACAACGCATAACAACTTTCCTGGCGGGTAAATGCGGGCACAAAGGTTTGCCTTCAGCCTTTTAAGTGACTGCCTTCGACGCTAGACGTTCAGGGTGAATGGGTGATGTCAGACATTTCGTCGGCGGTCAATGCACCGGTTTCGGTGGTTTCCAGGACCACATAGGCGCTGCCACAGAACAGCGAGTTCAAGCGTCTCATGTCGGCGATCAGCTCCAGATGCAGCGAGCTGGTTTCGATACTTTGCACGATCTTACGTTGCAAGCGGCTGACATGGGCGTGGGCCAGGCGTCTTTCCTGTGCACGGAAGCGACGTTTCTCACGCAGCAGTTGTCGGGCGCTTTCCTTGTCGGCACTCAGGAATACCGACAGCCCCAGACGCAGGTTGGCGATCAACTGATGGTGCAGCCCGGCCAGTTCTTCCAGGCCAACCTCGGAAAACGAACGTCGTTGCGAGGTCTTCTGCTGCTGGACCTTGCGCAACATGCGTTCGATCAGGTCAGAGGCGAGTTTCAGATTGATCGCCAGTTCGATGATTTCCGCCCAGCGCCGACTGTCCTGTTCGCTGAGGTCCTCGCGGGGCATCTGCGCCAGATAGAGCTTGATCGCGCTGCACAGCGCTTCGACGTCATCGCTCAAGCGGCGCACTTCCTGAGTAACGGCGGTTTGCTTGCCCCGCAGCACATCGAGCATGGCTTCGAGCATATTGTCGATCAGGTCACCCATGCGCAGGGTTTCCCGCGCGGCGTTGGCCAAGGCCAGGCTCGGCGTGGCGAGTGCTGCTGGGTCCAGATGGCGTTGTTTGGCCTGGCCATTGATTTCCGGGCGCTCCGGCAACAGCCAGGCACAGAGCCTGGCCATCGGACCGACGCTGGGCAACAGCACCAGGCAACGAATCGTGTTGTAGAGCAGATGAAAACCGATCACCAGGCCTTGCGGACGGAAATTGAGCTTGTCCATCCAGTGCACCAGCGGGCCGAGTACTGGAATGATCAGCAGCAGGCCGATCAATTTGTACAGCAGGCTGCCCAGCGCCACCTGACGTCCAGCGGCGTTTTGCATACTGGTGCTGAGAAACGCCAGCACTCCGCTGCCGATGTTGGCGCCGATCACCAGACCGATGGCCACTGGCAGGCTGATCACTCCGGCACCGGCGAGGGTTGCGGTGAGCAGGACGGCGGCCAGGCTGGAGTAGGAAATCATCGCGAACAGCGCACCGACGAGGGCATCGAGCAGGATGTCGCCCGTCAGCGAGGCAAACAGCACTTTGACGCCGTGAGCGTGAGTGATCGGATCAGCCGCTTCGACGATCAATTGCAGCGCGAGAATAATCAGCCCCAGGCCGATACCGACCCGGCCGAGTTGGCCCGCATGAGTCTGCTTGCGCGAGAGAAAGAAAATCACCCCGAGGAAAATCAGCAGCGGCGACAGCCATGACAAATCGAGGGTCAGGACCCGCGCCATCAGTGCGGTACCGACGTCGGCACCGAGCATGGTCGCCAGGGCGGGCGTCAACGCCATCAAACCCTGGCCGACAAACGAGGTCACCAGCATCGCCGTGGCGTTGCTGCTTTGCACCATGGCGGTGACGAGAATCCCGGCGATGAAGGCCAGCCAGCGTTTGGACACGGCCTGGCCAATGACATGGCGCAAGTTTGAACCGTAGACCCGCAGGATGCCGGTTCGGACGATGTGCGTGCCCCAGATCAGCAAGGCGACGGCGGACAGTAGATTGAGCAGGGTCAGCATACTGGGCCCCCTGAGTGAATAGTGCCCCAATGGAGCAAGTTGACCGTACCGCGCGACGTTCTACGTTCTGTACTTAAGCTTTAGTTGGCTAACGGTCCGGACGCCAGCATTGCATAGCTAAAGAGTCGATTGAAACAAATCCGTCATGGAGACAGCTCCATGCAGACGTGAAAAAGGGGCCAAAAAGATCGCAGCCAACGCTCAATTGGCAGGCATTAGCCCTAAAGCCCCTTCTTCTACAGCGCACTCGGGTTACTGGCTTGGGATGTCCTTGCGCAGTTTCACCGGTTCCTGTTGTTTCTTCTTTTTCGCGATCGCGGTACGCATCTTGATGTTGATCGCTTCGACGGCCAGCGAGAACGCCATGGCGAAGTAGACGTAGCCTTTTGGTACGTGCACATCGAAGGCTTCGGCGATCAAAACGGTACCCACCACCAGCAGGAACGACAGCGCGAGCATTTTCAGCGACGGGTGCTTGTCGATGAACTCGCTGATCTTGCCCGAGGCCATCATCATCACCAGTACTGCAACGATGATCGCGGCAACCATGACCGGAACATGGGACACCATGCCGACCGCGGTGATAACCGAGTCCAGAGAGAACACGATGTCGATGATCGCGATCTGGATGATGGTGTAGAGGAAGTTGCCGCCCTTGCCGCTTGGCGCATCGTCAGTTTCGTCTTCACCTTCCAGTGCGTGAAACATCTCCTGGGAGCTTTTCCACAGCAGGAACAGACCACCGAAGAACAGGATCAGGTCTCGCCCGGAAATACCCTGACCGAAGAGCACGAACAAGTCGGCGGTCAGACGCATGACCCAGGTGATCGACAGCAACAGGAGGATCCGCGTGACCATGGCCAGCGCCAGGCCGAAGATCCGGGTGCGCGCCTGCATGTGCTTGGGCATGCGGCTGACGAGGATCGAGATCATGATGATGTTGTCGATGCCCAGAACGATTTCCAGGGCGGTCAGCGTAAAGAAGGCAACCCAGATTTCCGGGTTGGTCAGCCATTCCATGTGTATTCCTTTGAGCGAGTGTTAAACCACGACGCCAGCATTTAGCTGGCGGCACGGTGAGTTGATGCCGTTACAAGGTGCTGAACAGCGGGAAAATCCCCATCAGCAAAGCAGCGACGAGTATGCACATGCACACCAGTACCGCCCACTTCAGGGTAAAGCGTTGGTGGTCACCGAATTCGATCCCGGCCAGCGCCACCAGCAAGTAGGTGGAGGGTACCAGCGGGCTCAGCAAGTGCACGGGTTGGCCAACGATCGAGGCACGGGCCATTTCCACCGCGGTGATGCCGTAGTGGCTGGCGGCTTCGGCCAGAACCGGCAATACACCGTAATAAAACGCATCGTTGGACATGAAGAAGGTGAACGGCATGCTCGCCAGTGCGGTGATCACGGCCAGGTACGGGCCCAGGAAGTCCGGGATCACGGCCAGCAGGCTTTTCGACATGGCGTCGACCATGCCGGTACCGGTCAGGATGCCGGTGAAGATACCGGCGGCGAAAATCAGCCCGACCACCGACAACACGCTACCGGCGTGGGCCGCAACGCGATCTTTCTGCTGTTGCAGGCATGGGTAGTTGACGATCATTGCGATGCTGAACGCGACCATGAACAGCACTGGCAGAGGCAGCAGGCCGGCAACCAGGGTGCACATCAGGGCGAGGGTCAGGGCACCGTTGAACCAGATCAGCTTCGGACGGCGGGCATCCGGGAACTGCGAAACGCTGATTTCGCTGTGGTCGATTTCGTCGCCGATCAGGTGCAATTCACCCAAGCGCGCACGCTCACGTTTACCGTATAGGTAAGCAATCGCCAGGATTGCCACCACACCGGCGAGCATCGCCGGGATCATCGGCACGAAGATGTCTGACGGGTCGACATGCAGCGCACTGGCGGCCCGTGCGGTCGGGCCGCCCCATGGGGTCATGTTCATCACGCCGCCGGCGAGGATAATCAGGCCGGCCATGATCCGCGGGCTCATGCCGATGCGGCTGTACAGCGGCAGCATGGCGGCCACGCAGATCATGTACGTTGTAGCGCCGTCACCGTCCATGGACACCACCAGGGCCAGCACGGCGGTGCCGACGGAAACCTTCAACGGGTCGCCCTTGACCAGTTTGAGGATCTTGCGCACGGCCGGGTCAAACAGGCCGGAGTCGATCATCAAGGCGAAATAGAGGATGGCGAACATCAGCATCACCCCGGTCGGGGCCAGCTTGGTGATGCCTTCGAGCATCATCGGGCCGATCTTCGGGGCAAAACCACCGAACAGGGCAAACAGGATCGGAACGATGATCAGGGCGATCAGCGCCGACAGGCGCTTGGTCATGATCAGGTACATGAACGTGATGACCATGGCAAAGCCAAGGAAAGTCAGCATGGGAATACTCCAGGCGTAGCGCGGCTAGGGAATGGCGAACCGGGTGGGGTCAGCGCAGAACGGAAAGCACAAGGCGTACGGGAGGAGTCGGGGCAAACAGGCGGGTACGAGCGGACATCAGAATCACCATTGTTGTTGTTAATTGGGCCTGGCGAACGTTGCTACATTCGTTTGGCCAACCGGTCTGTTGCCGGCAGTGCGGGCGATCCTAATCGGCAAACCTTTCAGCCAGCTTTCGCTGGGCAAACACCGGACGAGATGTTCAAGGTGGACGGGTGTGCCTAAATTTGTAAGGTCAAAAGATCGCAGCCTGCGGCAGCTCCTACAGGTGATTGACGTAGATACCGTCTTGAGCCTCACCGGGCAAGCGCAAGTTTCGGGTCAAAGGGTTGACCCGACTTGAGCACGCCGTAAACGAAGTGCAACAGCTT
>NZ_JBIUVW010000022.1:0-86441 GCF_044743155.1 Pseudomonas sp. NPDC087697
AAGCTTCTAGGAGTAACAAAGAATGACTACGTTCTGGAGTCTGTACGTCACAGTCCTCAGTCTGGGTACCATCTTCGCCCTGACCTGGCTGCTGCTGTCGACCCGCAAGGGCCAGCGCGCCGAACAGACGGATGAGACGGTTGGCCACGCCTTCGACGGGATCGAGGAGTACGACAACCCGCTGCCGAAATGGTGGTTCATGCTGTTCGTCGGCACCATCATCTTCGCCCTCGGCTACCTGGCGCTGTATCCGGGTCTGGGCAACTGGAAAGGCCTGCTGCCGGGTTACGGCTACCTCGACAACGAGAAGCAGACCCCATTCGCCAACGGCCAGTCCGGCTGGACCGGCGTTCACGAGTGGGAAAAGGAAATGGCCAAATCGGACGCCAAGTTCGGTCCGATCTTTGCCAAATTCGCCGCCATGCCGATTGAAGAAGTCGCCAAGGACCCGCAAGCCCTGAAGATGGGTGGCCGCCTGTTCGCCTCCAACTGCTCGGTTTGCCACGGCTCCGACGCCAAAGGCGCTTATGGCTTCCCTAACCTGACCGGCAAAGTCTGGCGCTGGGGCGGCGAGCCGGAAACCATCAAGACCACCATCATGGGCGGCCGTCACGCGATGATGCCAGCCTGGGGTGAAGTCATCGGCGAGCAAGGCGTCAGCGACGTCGCCTCTTTCGTACTGACCAACCTCCATGGCCGCAAGCTGGCGGAAGGCGCCAAGGCTGACCCGGTTGCCGGCCAGAAAATCTTCGCCGCCAACTGCGTGGCTTGCCACGGTCCGGAAGGCAAAGGCACCCCGGCAATGGGCGCGCCGAACCTGACTCACCCGGAAGCGTTCATCTACGGCTCGAGCTTCGCTCAACTGCAGCAGACCATCCGTTACGGCCGTCAGGGCCAGATGCCTGCGCAAGCGCAGCTGCAAGGCAACGACAAGGTTCACCTGCTGGCTGCTTATGTTTACAGCCTCTCTCACGGCGAGAAAGCGGCTGACGCCCAGTAAGGCAAACGCTTGACTGCAACACCAAACGGCCCCGCCAGTGATCTGACGGGGCCGTTTTCATTTCAACCACTCAACCGCTTACTTCAAGACCCGGATGACCTCGTCGACTTTACGGCTCGGCCAGTTGCTATTGCGAACAATACTAACCGTCAGGAACTGCCTGTCATTAGAGAAACTGGCAATCAGATAGGTTTGTTGAGAAGCAGAGCCGCTCATAAATACCGGCACATCGCCAAAATGCTTCGACTTATCCCAATCAAAATAAGCCCCCGCGCCCCAGTGATCATGCCCACCAAAGACCGCCGTTACCTTGTACTTCTCGATCATCTGTTTGAATCTCGATATTTGCTCGTCGTTGCCATTCCACCGGTAAACCTTGTGCATATTCAGAATAATGATTTTTCCATTCTCTCGAGCGCACTTTAAATCCCGCTCCAGCCAGTCAAGTGCAGACGTAATTTCAAAGGCTGTCGGAGCAAGCGGATTACCGGAGGTGAAACTCACGGTATAGGTCGGTTCATTATTCAATTGAACCATGTGCACATCACCGACACTTTTCGAGTAGGCGAGACTGCCATAATAGACCTTCCCCACGCCTGAGCTTCTTGCCGCCAAATCCATGGATTCGACTTTTCCCCAGTAGCGATCCTTGAGATCATTGACACTTCCAGCCGCACAATTATTCAGGAAGCAGTCATTCACGTTATTGGCGTAATCATGATTACCCAAACCGTAGTCATAGATCCCCTCGAGTTTATTCTCGAAAACCGACCTCATGTATGAGCGCTCACTACCATGACCAAAGGCGGTTATGTCACCGTTAATCATCACCGGTATACGAGACGCGCCACCATTCAGCTTCCTGAAGCTCGATATGTCGGAATATTGCAGCCCTATCAGTTATTTTGAACGTTCCTCCTTGTTTGGATCCGGGAGATCTTCATCAGTAAGATCACTCCAGGGGTATTGCGAATCCGAAACAAACACCATGTGGCGCGGCGTTTCAACCGATGAAGCCGCGTAGACCACAGGAGCAACGAGCGATAATGCCATAGCCGCCAGCAGATTGCTCTTTCCATATAACTTCATAAAAATCCATTTCCTTCACTATTTGATACTCACTCCGCAACAGCGGAAGCCCGCCATACAAACTAGCCACAGACGCAAATAAACAACATTCGAAAATCAATAACATATATGTCGAGCCACCACTGGAAACATATTTTATCGCTGTAAACAAAATAGTCATTTGTATCAACAAAGACACTCACATACAGTCGCAAGCACCGGCAAGTGCCGCTTAAAAAAACAAACACCCTTCATAAAAACGGAAATGGATTTCCATGAAACTCTCAAACAACTGCAAACTCCTGACATTCCTGATAGTGGCTTGTGTACCAGCCATGTACTCGACAGCTGCTGATCTTCAGCCACAGCATCTAGTGTTTGCTTCGGACCCGAAATTTCCCTCAAGCGAAAAGTCCGACAGCAGAGAGCCCGAATCCATCACAGACAAAGAAGTCCGATCACGGTGGCTGATTGACGCCCAGTACAGCAGCATCGCCGACTTCAGAAGCCAATCCGGCGGGGCAGCCGCCGTCCCGGTGATGATCAACGGCAACCTGACCGCCTCCGGACGCGACAGCGAACGCTCTTACATCCATGCGGTGCTGCAGAACAAACTGAGCAACCTCTATGACTATGGCCTGGGCAATCATGACTATGATTTCAACGTCGCCAGCTGCACCAGTTGCGCAGCTGGAAGCATCAACGACCTCAAGGATCGTTATTGGGGGAAAGTCGAGAACATGGACCTCGCCGCCAGAGCGTCCGGCCTGACGAAAACCTGGTACGGAAGCCTGGCCTACTCCAAAGACTTTGGTGATGTTCACCTTGTGCAACTGCATAACGAGCCTACCTATGCAGTCAATTTTTCCACTCACTCCTTTATCAATACGACAGCCTATGAAATCACCTCGTCGCTTAACTGGCTGGAGCGAGATCTACAGCGAGCACGCGCTCAAGGCAAAATCATTCTGCTGAACTTGCATCAGCCATTTCACTGGCCGGCCAAGGAAACCGAAATCATGCGATTCAAAAAGCTTATTGATGATTACGGCGTGACCGCCGTGTTTTCCGCCAATGCGCACAAGCAAAGCGGGAAGTACGAGTCCAGCAATTACATCTACGGCGACATACCCTTGTTTATGAGTGGCTCAGCGACCCAGCAAACCTGGTTGTATGCCAGTGTCTCTCCCGACAGAAAGCAACTGACGGTCAACGTCATCGCGGGCAACGACTGGCGTAATCCCGTCGCCACACACACCACCCCGGTCAAGTAGAGAGCAGAGCGACGCCAGCGGGCGATCCCGCTGGCATCAATGACCAACAACCAGACAGCTATACTCAACAAGTCAATTGACCTGCATCATGATTTGTTACATTTGCTACACCATCCACGATTTTTACCCAACGCGACCAAAGGTCGCACCCTTGCGCTAGAGCTACAGGCGTATCATTGCGCCACTGCAACACCTCTTTTTGACCGCGGTCGGCACGTACTGACCGAGGCATTTTTCCACTGCCGTGGGATGCAATGATGAGTAACCAGATTCCGGTACACGACGTCACCCCGCCTGCCAAGAACGCGAATAACAGCGTCGACCTCTACGCCTCTCGGGAAAAAATCTACACCCGCGCCTTCACCGGCCTGTTCCGCAATCTGCGGATGACCGGCGGTGCCGCGTTGTTCCTGCTGTATTTCGGCACGGTCTGGCTCAACTGGGGCGGCCACCAGGCCGTCTGGTGGAATCTGCCGGAGCGTAAGTTCTTTATCTTCGGTGCAACCTTCTGGCCGCAGGACTTCATTCTGCTCTCCGGCTTGTTGATCATCAGCGCCTTCGGCCTGTTCTTCATTACCGTGTATGCCGGACGTGTCTGGTGCGGCTATACCTGCCCGCAGAGCGTCTGGACGTGGATTTTCATGTGGTGCGAGAAGGTCACCGAAGGCGACCGCAACCAACGCATCAAGCTCGACAAGGCGCCAATGAGCGCCACCAAATTCCTGCGCAAGCTCAGCAAACACACGATGTGGCTGTTGATCGGCTTCGTCACCGGCATGACCTTCGTCGGCTACTTCTCGCCGATTCGTGAACTGACCATCGACTTCTTCATTGGCCAGGCCGACGGCTGGTCGTACTTCTGGGTCGGCTTCTTCACCCTCGCCACCTACGGCAACGCCGGCTGGCTGCGCGAGCAAGTGTGCATTTACATGTGCCCGTATGCACGCTTCCAGAGCGTGATGTTCGATAAGGACACGCTGATCGTCTCCTACGACCCACGTCGCGGCGAAACCCGTGGTCCACGCAAAAAAGGCATCGACTACAAGGCTCAGGGCCTGGGCGACTGCATCGACTGCACCATGTGCGTTCAGGTGTGCCCGACCGGCATCGACATCCGTGACGGCTTGCAGATCGAATGCATTGGCTGCGCAGCCTGCATCGACGCCTGCGACAGCATCATGGACAAGATGGAGTACCCGCGCGGGCTGATCAGCTACACCACCGAGCACAACCTGTCCGGGCAAAAAACCCATAAACTGCGTCCGCGCCTGATCGGTTACGCGCTGGTGTTACTGGCCATGATCAGCTTGCTGATCACCGCGTTCTTCATGCGCTCGCTGGTCGGTTTCGATGTCAGCAAGGACCGCGTGCTGTATCGCGAAAACGCCGAAGGCCGGATCGAAAACGTCTATAGCCTCAAAGTCATGAACAAGGACCAGCGCGATCACACCTACGTGCTGGAAGCCTCCGGCCTGCCGGATCTCAAGCTGCAAGGCAAGCGCGAGATCAAGGTCGCCGCCGGGGAAATTTTCAGCATGCCGGCCGAGTTGTCGAGTGCACCGGAACAACTGCCGTCGAGCACCAACGAGGTGAAATTCATCCTCAAGGATGCCGACGACAGCAGCGTCCACGTTGAAGCCAAGAGCCGGTTCATCGGCCCACAAATTCGTTGAGAGAAGTCATCATGCCCGCAGCAACTGCCACCAGCCCTTGGTACAAGCACCTCTGGCCATGGATCATCATCGGTATTCTGGCCTGTTCGGTGACACTGACCCTGTCCATGGTGACCATTGCGGTGAAAAACCCGGATAACCTGGTCAACGACAACTACTACGAGGCCGGCAAAGGCATCAACCGTTCGCTGGACCGCGAGTTGCTGGCCCAGAGCCTGCTGATGCATGCCCGCGTGCGCCTGGATGACGTGACCGGTGAGGTCGACTTGCACCTGACGGGTAACAGCACACCTGCGACCCTGGAACTGAACCTGATTTCGCCGACCCAGCCGGAGAAGGATCGCAAAATCACCCTGACCCGCAGCGAGACCGAACAGGGTCGTTATATCGGCCAGTTGACCGACAAGATCGAAGGCCGGCGCTTCGTCGAGCTGCTGGGCAGCCAGGACGATCATGTGTGGCGCATGTTCGAAGAAGAACAGATCAGCCATGACAAGGACCTGCTGCTGGGTGATGAACCGCTGCAAGGTGCTGAAGACCTGAAGCAGTAAAGAGCCTGCGCTTCGCGCATCGCGAGCAAGCTCGCTCCCACAGTGGATCTCGGCGTACACAAACTTTGTGCACGACGCCGATCAAATGTGGGAGCGAGCTTGCTCGCGATGAGGCCCTCCCAAACGACATAGATCCAACCTATGACCACGCCCACTCCCTGCTACCACTGCGCCCTGCCCGTCCCATCCGGCAGCCGGTTTACCGCCGTCATCCTCGGCGAAACCCGCGAGCTCTGCTGTCCGGGCTGCCAGGCCGTGGCCGAAGCGATTGTCGCGGGTGGCCTGGAACATTATTACAGCCACCGCAGCGAGGCCTCGGCCAACCCGCAAGCCTTGCCGGTGCAACTGGTGGACGAATTGGCGCTGTATGACCGCGCCGACGTGCAACAACCTTTTGTTCGCCACGAAGGCGAGCTGGCTGAAACCACTTTACTGATGGAAGGCATCAGTTGCGCGGCCTGCGGCTGGTTGATCGAGAAACACCTGCGCAGCCTGCCGGCCGTGGCCGAGGCGCGGCTGAACCTGTCCAACCATCGCCTGCACGTGCGCTGGGTCGACAGCCAGTTGCCGTTGAGCCAACTGCTCAGCGAACTGCGCCACATCGGTTACGCCGCCCACCCCTATCAGGCCGACCGCGCCTGCGAACAACTGGCCAGCGAAAACCGTTTGGCCTTGCGCCAACTGGGCGTCGCCGGTTTGCTGTGGTTCCAGGCGATGATGGCGACCATGGCCACCTGGCCGGAATTCAACATCGATCTCAGCCCCGAGCTGCACACCATCCTGCGCTGGGTCGCGCTGTTCCTGACCACCCCGATTGTGTTCTACAGCTGCGCGCCGTTTTTCAAAGGCGCGATGCGCGACCTGCGCACCCGCCACCTGACCATGGATGTTTCCGTTTCGCTGGCCATCGGCGGCGCCTACCTCGCCGGAATCTGGACCTCGATAACTGGAGTCGGCGAGCTGTATTTCGACGCGGTCGGGATGTTCGCGCTGTTTCTATTGGCGGGCCGCTACCTGGAGCGCCGCGCCCGCGAACGCACTGCCGCCGCCACCGCGCAACTGGTGAACCTGTTGCCCGCGTCGTGCCTGCGCCTGAGCACCGACGGCCAGAGCGAGCGCATCCTGCTCAGCGAGCTGCGTCTCGGTGACCGGGTACTGGTGCATCCCGGCGCGATCCTTCCGGCCGACGGCAAGATCCTCGACGGCCAGTCGAGCATTGATGAGTCGCTGCTGACCGGCGAGTACTTGCCACAACCTCGAACGCTGGGCGATGCGGTGACGGCCGGCACTCTGAACGTCGAAGGTGCGTTGACCGTCGAAGTGCTCGCGCTGGGCCAGGACACTCGCCTCTCCGCCATCGTCCGTCTGCTGGATCGCGCTCAGGCCGAGAAACCACGCCTCGCGGAAATTGCCGACCGCGCTGCGCAGTGGTTCCTGCTGTTGTCACTGATTGCCGCCGCAGCCATCGGTTTACTCTGGTGGGAACTGGATTCGTCCCGAGCGTTCTGGATCGTTCTGGCGATGCTGGTCGCGACCTGCCCTTGTGCCTTGTCGCTGGCCACGCCGACCGCGCTCACCGCCGCTACCGGCACCTTGCACAAACTCGGCCTGCTGCTGACACGCGGCCACGTGCTGGAAGGCCTGAATCAGATCGACACAGTGATTTTCGACAAGACCGGCACCCTCACCGAAGGTCGCCTGGCCTTGCGTTCGATTCGACCACTGGGCGCACTCAATAGCGACCAGTGCCTGGGCCTCGCCGCCGCTCTGGAAAACCGCTCCGAACACCCGATCGCCCGCGCCTTTGGCCGGGCGCCGCTGGCGGCTGAAGAAGTACTCAGCACCCCAGGATTGGGCCTTGAGGGTTTGGTCGGCGAACAGCGCCTGCGCATCGGTCAACCGGCGTTTGTCTGCGAACTCAGCGGTTGCGCTGCGCCTGCAATGCCCGATGAAGCCGGCCAATGGCTGTTGCTCGGCGACAACCATGGCGCGCTGGCCTGGTTCGTGCTCGATGACCGTCTGCGCAGCGACGCTCCGGCGTTGCTTGCGGCGTGTAAGGCACGCGGTTGGCGCACGTTGCTGTTGTCCGGCGACAGCTCGCCGATGGTTGCGAGTGTCGCTGCTGAATTGGGTATCGACGAAGCCCGTGGCGGATTGCGCCCGGACGACAAACTGCAGGTGCTCAAGCAACTGCACCAGGAAGGCCGTAAGGTGCTGATGCTCGGTGACGGGGTCAATGACGTGCCGGTGCTGGCCGCCGCCGACATCAGCGTGGCCATGGGCTCGGCCACCGATCTGGCGAAAACCAGCGCCGACGCGGTGTTACTGTCCAATCGTCTCGACGCATTGGTGCAAGCCTTCAGCCTGGCCCGACGTACACGCCGGGTAATCATCGAGAACCTGCTGTGGGCCGGGCTGTACAATGGCCTCATGTTACCGTTCGCCGCCCTCGGCTGGATCACTCCGGTATGGGCCGCGGTCGGCATGTCCATCAGTTCGTTGACCGTGGTGCTGAACGCCTTGCGCCTGACTCGCATGCCGAGCATGCCGTCATTGCGCACCACGCCAGAAACCCGCCCGCTGCCGGCCTGAGCCGCGTGAGCATGGAGTCCAGATGCCAGCTCTTTATGTGATGATCCCGGCGGCGCTGCTGATCGTCGCCATCGCCATTTACATCTTCTTCTGGGCGGTCGACAGCGGTCAGTACGACGACCTCGACGGTCCGGCCCACAGCATTTTGTTCGACGACCAGGACCCGAACCATCAGGCGGCTGTCGACGAAGCCAGCGGTCATTCACCGGCTGATCCGGCCAAACCGAGCGACAAGGCTCCGCCTCATGCTTGAGTTGGCGCCACTGCTGGTTTCTGCGGTGATCCTCGGCCTGCTCGGCGGCGGGCATTGTCTGGGCATGTGTGGCGGGTTGATGGGCGCGTTGACCCTGGCGATCCCCAAGGAGCAACGCAGCCGACGTTTCCGTCTGCTGCTGGCGTACAACCTCGGGCGGATTCTCAGCTACGCCACCGCCGGCCTGCTGATCGGCCTCGCGGGATGGGCCGTGGCCAACAGCCCCGCGGCGATGTTCATGCGCATCCTGGCCGGATTGCTGCTGATCGCCATGGGCCTGTACCTGGCCGGCTGGTGGAGCGGCCTGACCCGCATCGAAAGCCTGGGGCGCGGCTTGTGGCGCTACATACAGCCGGTTGCCAACCGCCTGCTGCCAGTGTCGAGCCTGCCGCGGGCATTGTTGCTCGGCGCACTTTGGGGCTGGTTGCCTTGCGGTCTGGTCTACAGCACGCTTTTGTGGTCCGCCAGCCAGGGCAACGCCATCGATAGCGCGTTGTTGATGCTCGCGTTTGGTCTTGGCACCTGGCCGGTGCTGCTCGCCACCGGGCTTGCCGCCGAACGCGTCACAGCGTTACTGCGCAAACGCAGCGTGCGCATGACCGGCGGCTTGCTGGTGATCCTGTTTGGTATCTGGACCTTGCCAGGGCCGCATCAGCATTGGCTGATGGGGCATTAGATCGGCGGTGCGCCGCATACTTGTAGCAGCTGCCGCAGGCGGCGTTCGAGGACGCAGTCCTCGCAAATGCTGTGTGCGCGGTTTCACTGAGGCACCGGGGTGGATGGTTTTACGACGGCTTCGCCGCCGAACGCAGCCTTCGGCAGCTGCTACAAAGGGCCGCACCACTTCCGATCACCGTTGATGCAAATCAAGATGACCATTGTGTGAACCCCCTAGACTCGCCAACACTGCCAGCCTATCCGGGGGAATGCCCGCATGCTCGACGCCATTCGTTGGGACACAGATCTGATCCGCCGTTATGACCTGGCGGGGCCACGCTACACTTCGTACCCGACCGCGGTGCAATTCAACAGCCAGGTCGGCACCTTCGACCTGCTCCACGCCCTGCGTGATAGCCGCAAGGCCCAGCGACCATTGTCGCTGTACGTCCATGTGCCGTTCTGCGCGAACATTTGCTACTACTGCGCCTGCAACAAGGTCATCACCAAGGACCGCGGCCGCGCCCTGCCCTACTTGCAGCGCCTGGAACAGGAAATCCAGCTGATCGCCTGTCACCTGGACCCAAGCCAGAAAGTCGAACAATTGCACTTTGGCGGCGGTACCCCGACCTTTCTCAGCCACGACGAACTGCGCCAGTTGATGACCCAGTTACGCAAGCATTTCAACTTGCTGGACGACGACTCCGGCGATTACGGCATCGAGATCGACCCACGAGAAGCCGACTGGTCAACCATGGGCCTGCTGCGCGAGTTAGGCTTCAATCGGGTCAGCATCGGCCTGCAAGACCTCGACCCTGCAGTGCAGCGCGCGGTCAATCGCCTGCAAAGTCTTGAAGAAACCCGTGCAGTGATCGAGGCGGCGCGTACCTTGCAGTTCCGCTCGATCAATATCGACCTGATCTACGGCCTGCCCAAGCAAACCGCCGAGAGCTTCGCCCGCACGGTGGACGAAGTCATCAACCTGCAACCGGACCGACTCTCGGTGTTCAACTACGCCCACCTGCCCGAGCGCTTCATGCCGCAGCGGCGAATCAATAGCAGCGACCTGCCGGCACCCGCCGAAAAGCTGAACATGCTCCAACGCACCATCGAGCAACTGACCGCCGCCGGCTATCGCTACATCGGCATGGATCATTTCGCCCTGCCCGATGATGAGCTGGCCATCGCCCAGGAAGAGTCGACGCTACAACGCAACTTCCAGGGTTACACCACCCACGGCCATTGCGACCTGATCGGTCTTGGTGTGTCGGCCATCAGCCAGATCGGCGATCTGTATTGCCAGAACAGCAGCGATTTGAATCAGTACCAAAACGCCCTGGCGAGTGCGCAACTGGGCACCAGTCGTGGTTTGCTGTGCAACCAGGACGACCGCCTGCGGCGGGCTGTGATTCAGCAGTTGATCTGCAGTTTCAGCCTGGCATTCGCCCAGATCGAGCAGGCCTTCAACATTGATTTTCGCGGCTACTTCAGCGAGCTCTGGCCGCAGCTGCACGCCATGGCCGAGGATGGCCTGATCGAACTCGACAGCGAAAAAATAGTGGTCCTGCCGGCCGGGCGACTGCTGGTCCGTTCGGTGTGCATGGTCTTCGACGCTTACCTGGAGCAACAGAATCGCCAGCGTTTCTCTCGGGTGATTTAAAACACCCCAGGCTGGCCTCCAGGTCATTGCGTGAGTTACCCTTACATCTTATGTGTGTTTTCCCACAAGGATCTAAGAAATGTCCGAGCCAGTTAAACTGCGCGCTCATAGCCAGGCACATTGCAAGGATTGCAGCCTGGCCCCTCTCTGCCTGCCACTTTCTCTGAATCTGGAAGACATGGAAGCGCTGGACGAGATCGTCAAACGTGGTCGCCCGCTGAAGAAAGGCGAGTTCCTGTTCCGCCAGAGCGACCAGTTCGATTCCGTCTTTGCAGTACGCTCCGGCGCCTTGAAAACCTTCAGCCTGAGCGATGGCGGCGAAGAGCAGATCACCGGCTTCCATCTGCCGAGCGAGCTGGTCGGCCTGTCCGGCATGGACACCGAAAGCCACCCGGTTTCAGCTCAGGCGCTGGAAACCACCTCGGTATGCGAAATTCCCTTCGAACGCCTCGATGAACTGGCCTTGCAACTGCCGCAGTTGCGCCGTCAATTGATGCGGGTGATGAGCCGCGAGATTCGTGACGATCAGCAGATGATGCTGTTGCTCTCGAAGAAAACCGCTGACGAGCGTATCGCCACGTTCCTGGTCAACCTGTCGGCACGTTTCCGCGCTCGCGGATTCTCGGCCAACCAGTTCCGTCTGAGCATGTCGCGCAATGAAATCGGCAACTACCTGGGCCTCGCGGTGGAAACTGTGTCCCGCGTGTTCACGCGCTTCCAGCAGAACGAGCTGATCGCCGCCGAAGGCAAGGAAGTGCACATTCTCGACCCGATCCAGCTGTGTGCGCTGGCCGGTGGTTCGCTCGAAGGTTGATGTTGCGATTGCGGCTGAGCGAACCCGCTCAGCCGCAGTTATACTTCGGCGTTTGTAGCCCACCAGGACACTTCGACGATGGTCATCGACTCCTTCGACATCAAATCCCTGATCCGCCCCGTGATCGATTTTCCAAAGCCGGGCGTGATCTTTCGCGACATCACTCCACTGTTCCAGTCGCCCAAGGCCTTGCGCCTGGTGATGGACAGCTTTGCGCACCGCTATGTCGAGGCCGACTTCACGCACATCGGCGCCATGGACGCTCGCGGTTTCCTGATCGGCTCGATCCTCGCTTATCAGCTGAACAAGCCACTGGTGCTGTTTCGCAAGCAAGGCAAGCTGCCGGCTGACGTGCTGTCCGAGGGGTATCAGACCGAGTACGGCGAAGCCTTCCTTGAAGTCCACGCCGACAGCCTGTGCGAAGGTGACTCGGTGCTGATGTTCGATGACCTGATTGCCACCGGCGGCACGCTGATCGCTGCGGCCAATCTGGCTCGGCGCATGGGCGCACGGATTTTCGAAGCCGCGGCCATTATCGACCTGCCGGAACTGGGCGGCTCCCAGCGCCTGGAAGACATGGGCATCCCGACGTTCTGCCTGACGCAGTTTGCGTTGAGCGAAAGATAATTCGGCGTCTTCACTGCCGCCATCGCGAGCAGGCTCGCTCCCACATGGATCTTCGGTGTACACAAATCTTGTGTATGACAAAGATCCATGTGGGAGCGAGCCTGCTCGCGATGGCGCCAGCCGCAGCACCGCCTGGTTCAAAGCCCCATCTGCTTGCTGATGATTTCATTCATCACTTCACGCGTGCCGCCGCCAATGGACAGGATCCGGTTGTCGCGGTACAGCCGCTCTACCAGGCTTTCACGCATGTAACCCAGCCCACCGAGGATCTGCACAGCGTCGCTGGTGATGCGATCAGCCGTGTCGGTGGCAAAATTCTTGGCCATGGAAATTTCCTTGATCACACTCTGCCCCGCAGCCATTTTCGCTGCCTGGCGATAGGTGAACTCTCGGGAGACTTCCAGCGCCGTGGCCATCTCCGCCAGACGATGCTTGAGCACCTGAAACTTGCCGATCGGCTTGCCGAACGCTTCGCGTTGCCGAGCCCATTTCAGGCTTTCTTCCAGCGCCAGTTGCGCGGTCATGTTGGCCATCAGCGCCAACGCCAGACGCTCGCTTTGAAAGTTGCCCATGATGCAGGCGAACCCCATGTTCTCGGTGCCGATCAGATTGCCCAGCGGTACGCGGCAATCGTCGAAAAACAGCTCAGCGGTATCCGATGCCCACCAGCCCATTTTTTTGAGCTGACGACTGACGGTGAACCCCGGTGTGCCCTTCTCGATCAGCAGCAGACTGATGCCACCAAACCCCGGCTCACCGGTGCGCACCGCGACGGTATAGAAGTCCGCACGAACACCACTGGTGATAAAGGTTTTGCTGCCACTGACCCGGTAGAAGTCACCATCACGCACGGCACGGGTTTGCAGATTAGCTACGTCTGAGCCGCCGCTGGGCTCGGTGATTGCCAACGCGCTGATCTTTTCGCCTGAAAGGACTTGCGGCACCACCCGGTCGCGCACGTCAAGCCTGGCCCATTTGAGGATCGGCGGCAGACCGATGTCCAGTGAGCCCAGCCCCGCCACCAACCCGCCGGAACCACAGCGCATCAGCTCTTCACTCGCAGCGATCTTGGCGAACAGGTCATCTTCGTGGCTGCCACCGAGCGCTTCGGGATAACCAATGCCGAGAATCCCCGCAGCGCCGGCCTTGAGGTAGAGCTCACGAGGAAAACTCTCGGCTTCCTCCCACTGATCGATGTCCGGAAGAATCTCGCGCTCGACGAAACGTCGCACGCTGTCACGGACCAACTGATGGCCAGGGTCGAAGTATTCCTGAAAGGCAGGCATCGGCGAGCTCCACTGAAGGTTCAGCGAACTTACCTAGCGCTTGCTTGGTTTTCAATAGAATTGTGTGAATCAGTTGGACCGAGGCGTCTGCATCGCGAGCAAGCTCGCTCCCACATTGGACCGCATTCGCCAGGACAACTCGGTCAACTGTGGGAGTGAGCTTGCTCGCGATGGCGTCAGTTCACACACTACAGAACGATGGGCTTACGCCCCGCGAAGGAATGCGCCAATGTCCCGCCATCCACCAGCTCCAGCTCGCCACCCAACGGCACACCATGGGCAATGCGCGAGGCGATCAGGCCTTTATTGCTAAGTAACTGGGCGATGTAGTGGGCCGTCGCCTCACCTTCAACCGTCGGATTGGTAGCCAGGATGACTTCAGTGAAAGTACCCGCTTCTTCGATCCGCGCCAGCAATTGCGGAATGCCGATGGCTTCCGGCCCCAAACCGTCGAGTGGCGACAAATGCCCCTTGAGTACGAAGTAGCGACCGCGATACCCGGTCTGCTCCACCGCATAGACGTCCATCGGACCTTCGACCACACACAGCAAGGTGTCGTCGCGGCGAGTGTCGGCGCATTGCGGACACAGATCGTCTTCAGTCAGCGTGCGGCACAGTCGGCAATGACCGACCCCTTCCATGGCCTGGCTCAAGGCCAGCGCCAGCCGCGAGCCACCGCTGCGATCACGCTCGAGCAGTTGCAACGCCATGCGCTGGGCGGTTTTCTGACCGACGCCGGGCAAGGTACGCAAGGCGTCGATCAGTTGGCGAATCAAAGGGCTGAAGCTCATGGGGGAAACGTCCGACATATCAACGAGACGCGGTTTATACCCGCGCCTCTGTCCAGCGTCAAATGCTCATCCACGGGGCAGTTCCTGACCCTGCGTAGGAACGATCAGTTTGTCGCAGAAACAAAAATGCCAGGCGCGATGCCTGGCATTTTTGTAGTCCATCCGATGCGTTAGCGCGAATCAGAATGGCAGTTTCATGCCCGGTGGCAGTTGCATGCCTGCGGTCATGCCGGACATTTTGTCCTGGCTGTTGGCTTCGATCTTGCGCACGGCATCGTTGACGGCGGCGGCGAACACGGCCTCCAGCATCTCCTTGTCGTCTTCGCTCAGGCCTTCCACCAGGCTTGGATCGATGGTCACGCGCTTGACGTCGTGACGACCGGTCATCACCACGGTGACCATATCGCCACCGGCTTTACCGGTGACTTCGGCGTTGGCCAGTTCTTCCTGCATCTTGGCCATTTTTTCCTGCATCTGCTGCGCCTGCTTCATCAGGCCGGCCATGCCACCTTTCATCATGGGAATCACCTCAAAAGTACTTGGATCAAAACAGCGCCCGGCCCAGTGGGCCGAACGCCTTCAGTTATTAGCCCTGGCTGACCAGAGCCTCGACAGGTTCAATAGTATCGTTACGGATCACCGCGCCGAACTGTTGCATCATTTGCTGGATGAACGGATCGCCGTGGATCGAATCCTCGGCCTCGCGCTGACGGTTGACACGTCGACGCGAAGCCGCCTGCGCCGGGGTTTCCTGCTCTGGCTTGATCAGCTCGATACTCACCGTCAGGGTGCGCTGGTGATACTGGTTCAGTGCATCGTTCAGCCGGCGTTGTTGAGTCGCGTTGAACAGCGCGCTGTGGGCCGGGTCCAGGTGCAGCAGCCAATGATCGCCATCGACTGCGATCAACGTGCAATTGGCGGCGATGCTGCCGGTCATGCCGGAAATCGGCAATTTCGGGAACAGCTCCAGCCATTGCAATGCCAGCCCTGTGGCCGGCATCGCGGCCGGTTCAGGTTCGGGCTCAGGCGTTGGTTCTGCGGCGTGCTCACTGGCCAGCTCATCGAGGTAACTATAGGCCGAATCCATGTCCGGCTCGATATAGTCCTCATCCAGCGGCGGCTCGTCATCCAGATCCACACCCGGCGTCGCAGCGTCGACCTCAGCCACCGACGGCTCGGGAATCGGCGCTGCCGCCCATTCCGGCGCATCGGGTACAACGCTGTCCGGAGTCGGCGTCGGCATTGGCGTCAGGTCGGGCTGTTCGGCAGCCGTCTCCAGCACCGGCTCGACGGCCGGTTGCTGCACGATCTCAGGCTCTACCGGGTCGTTCCAGGGCAAGTCGACAACTTCCTCGACGATTTCCACAGGCTCAGCCACCACCTCAACCACAGGCGTAGGCACGACCACTGGAGCAACCGGCTCAGGTGCCGGCACGGGTGCAACCACCTCGGCAACCGGTTGAACCGGCGCCGCCGCGACAGACGCAGCAGCAACGGGAGCAGAAGCGACTACCGGCGCAACACGCGGTGCGCCAGCCACTGAGTTTGCGGAATCAACTGTGGCCTGGCTGATCCCCACTGTCTTTAGCGGCTGCCTCGGTGCGTCGGCAGTGTCTGCCGGTCGGAACGCGAGCATTCGCAGCAAGACCATTTCGAAACCGCCGCGCGGGTCGGGTGCCAGCGGCAAATCGCGGCGTCCGATCAGGCCCATCTGGTAATAGAACTGCACATCTTCGGCCGGCAAGGCCTGAGCCAGCGCCAACACCCGGTCGCGGTCGCCATGACCGTTATCGACGCCTTCAGGCAAGGCCTGGGCAATCGCGACGCGGTGCAGCACGTTAAGTATTTCCGAAAGCACGCCATTCCAGTCCGGGCCCTGCTCGGCCAGATGCCGCACCGCTTCGAGTAAAGCCTTGGCGTCGCCATCGAGCAGCGCGTGCAGGACGTCGTAGACCTGGCCATGATCGAGTGTACCGAGCATCGCCCGCACATCGGCCGCCATGACCTTGCCTTCACCGAAGGCAATGGCCTGGTCGGTGAGGCTCATCGCATCGCGCATCGAACCGTCGGCAGCACGGCCCAACAGCCACAGTGCATCGTCTTCGAAGGGCACATTCTCGACGCCGAGCACATGGGTCAAATGCTCGACCACACGCTCCGGCGTCATGTTTTTCAGCGAGAATTGCAGGCACCGCGACAGAATCGTTGCAGGAAGTTTCTGCGGGTCGGTGGTCGCCAGGATGAACTTGACGTAGGGCGGCGGCTCTTCGAGGGTTTTCAACAGCGCATTGAAGGAATGACTGGAGAGCATGTGCACTTCGTCGATCAGGTAGACCTTGAAGCGCCCACGGCTCGGCGCGTACTGCACGTTGTCGAGCAGCTCACGGGTGTCCTCGACCTTGGTCCGGCTCGCGGCGTCGATCTCGATCAGGTCGACAAAACGCCCTTCATCGATTTCGCGGCACACCGAGCACTCGCCACACGGCGTCGAAGTGATACCTGTTTCACAGTTCAGGCATTTGGCAATGATCCGCGCAATCGTGGTTTTGCCCACACCGCGGGTGCCGGTAAAAAGATAGGCGTGGTGCAGCCGCTGGCTGTCCAAGGCATTGATCAGAGCCTTGAGCACATGGGTCTGGCCGACCATTTCGCGGAACGAGCGCGGACGCCATTTACGTGCAAGAACCTGATAACTCATCGAAAACCGTCGCGACTGGGAAGCGGAAGCGGGTAATGCTAGCGGAGCAAGGGCAAAATTGCATCCGGTGCGCTCGGCTAATCTGGCTAAGCTGGTCTTTGGGGGCGTTTTAATCGGCTCCTGCCGGTATTTTGCTGGAGAGTTTATGCGTTTAGCCTTGGGGGCTTTGCTGTTGATCGGCATCAGCGCTAATAGCGCGCCTGCACCCTTGCGCTTTGCGATCACCGACAGCTGGGCGATGCCCATGGTGCAAATCGAGCACGGTCGGCCGACCCAGGGCATTCTGTACGACGTGATGCTCAGCCTGGCCACGCAGGTGGGTCTGCCGGCCGAGTTCCATGTGCTGGCCCGCGCACGCTTGCAAAGCAGCATGGAGCACGGGGAAATCGACATTCGCTGCTATGCGGCGCAATCCTGGCTGCCGAACCAGTCAGGGGATTACATCTGGAGCGTTCCGTTGTGGTTTCAGCGCGACTTGCTGATCAGTACGCAAGGCGCTCCTGCCTCGGTCATCCCCTCCAGCCTTTCTGTGCAACCGATCGGCACCGTGCTCGGTTACAGCTACCCGACCCTGCAAGCGCTGTTCGACAACGGACAGCTCAAGCGCGACGACGCACGCAACCAGGAACAAGTGTTGCAAAAGCTGCTGGCCGGCCGTTATCACTATGCAGTCAGCAATCAATGGGCTCTGGACTGGTTCAATCAGAAATTGATGCCCGACCGGCAATTGCACGGAGTCGCCGTGTTGCAGGAACAATACGTCGGTTGCTATGTGCGAAACGACCCGAAACTGCCGGTCCAGCGGATTATGCAAATACTGCTCAAGATGAAAATGTCCGGGGAAATCGACGACATCATCAGGCTCTACACCGGAACGGACGAACCGACCCAGACCGATCCACCATAAGCCTCAGACCGCCTGGTCCAGCGCCTGCCACTGGGTCGGCGCGACGAAGGCCTCGACCCAACCCGGCACCTCACTGGCCGGCATCGGCCGCGCAATGAAATAGCCCTGCGCCACCTCGCAGCCCAGGCGCAACAGCAACTCGCCATGCTCGATGCTTTCCAGCCCCTCGGCGATCACCTCTCGCCCAAAGGCCCTGGCAAGGCCGATCACCGCGGTGGTCAGCGCCAGATCGTCGCGATCATGCAGTATGTCGCGCACAAATGACTTATCGATCTTGATGGTTTGCGTGTGCAGGCGCTTGAGGTAACTCAGCGACGAATAGCCCGTGCCAAAATCCCCCAGAGAGAACCTCACGCCCAGCGCCTGACAGGCTTGCAGGCAGGTGCTGACGTGCTGAATATTCTCGATCGCCACCGACTCGACAATCTCCAGGTCGAGCAACTGGGGCGCGACCCACGCGTGCCGTTCGAGCACGTTCTTGAGCCGATCAAAAAAGTCCGCCCGCTGAAAATGCCGAGCAGCGATGTTGACGCTGACCGGCCAACGTTGACCGTCCTTTTGCCATTGGGACAACTGCGCCAGAACCTGCTCCATCACCCACTCGCCAATATCGACGATCAGATCCGTCTCCTCCACAAACGGCAAAAACTCCCTGGGCGGCACCAGGCCGTTCTGCGGATGCTCCCAGCGCAGCAACGCTTCAAAGCCCACCACTGCACCGCAACGCATATTGACCTTGGGCTGAAAATGCAGGCGCAGCTCATCGTTGAGCAATGCCTGACGGACCCGCGCGACCGTCTGATGAGTCGCTTTGACCTCTTGGTCGCGCACCACATCAAACAGGTGAAAACGGTTACGCCCGCTTTGCTTGGCTACGTACATCGCCTGATCAGCGTGTCGCAGCAGGGTTTCCGCGTCTTCGCTGTCGACCGGGAACAGCGTGACGCCGATGCTGGCAAAGACATTGATGTCCTTGCCCAGAATCGAATACGGCGCAGAGATCGCCCCCAGCACTCGATGCAGCGCCGCGCGCAATTCCGGCATATCGCGCACAAACCGCAAGATCAACACAAACTCGTCCCCGGCCAGCCGCGCCACCACATCCTCGCCACGAACGATGGTGCGTAGACGCTTGGCCACTTCAACCAGCAACAAGTCGCCGCTGGCGTGGCCATAGCCGTCATTCACTGCCTTGAAGCCGTCGAGGTCGAGCATGCACACCGCCAACGGCACGTTCTCGACGCGGGAATAATCCAGGGCCTGCTCGAGCAAGTCGGAGAGATACGCCCGATTGGGCAGACTGGTCAGTACGTCATGGCCGACCCGCCATTGCAAAGAGTGCAGCAACTGACGCTTTTCACTGATATCGAAACGAATCGACAGGTACCGATGGACCCGCCCGGTCGACTCGTCCAGCACCGGCACCATGGTGCTATCGACCCAATACAGGCTACCGTCCTTGGCCCGGTTGCAGATTTCGCCCTTCCAGACCTTGCCCAGGGCAATGGTGCGCCACATCGTCGCGAAGAAATCGTCAGAATGCAGGCCTGAGTTGAGGACGCGGTGGTTGGCGCCCAGCAACTCCTCGCGGCTATAACCAGACACCTCGCAAAACAAATCGTTGACGTAAGTAATGCGCCCCGCCAGGTCTGTCTCGGAGAAAATGGCGGCTGCATCTACGGCCCTGCGGTACTTCTCATCCATGAGTCCGGCTCACTGTGGCTAGCGGTTGTACCGCTCGACCAGCGCACAACGCCCGGAAGAGATGTTTTGAAAGATGCGGCACTGCGCAGGGGATCGCAGCGCGTGATGCTGCCTGGGCAACATCCTTGCAATAGAGCGGGCCAGCAAATTCAGATGCACGTTAAAACTCCATGAACAGCATTTGATGGCCCCCGAACAGACGAAGATCAACTAGGCTCAGAGGCCTCGTACAGGCACGTCAAAAACACTGACTCTGGTAATATTGAAACGGCATTTCGCGTCGTCAGCGGCATCTCTGCACACCTTGCGAGGTAACGCAATGCTGGCTGTCTCATATCGCCTGGACTTATGAAGCCAGGTCACCAAATGCCCGTACGAAACTGGGATTCTACGAAATACATCACATTTTGCAAAGCAAGGTGATGGATCATGCAGTTGTCTAATGCAAAAATCTATCGTTAAGTTCTTGATTCTAAATGGGAATTGAGCGATGCAAATTTCAAGTTTGGGTCCAGCCATAAGACGCTATCGCAAGGTGGCGGGGCTTACTCAGGCTGAACTCGGTGAAAAAACCGGTTTTGACCCCAAAACCATCAGCCGCTTCGAAACCGGCACCTATACCCCCAGCGTGGAAGCCCTGTTCATGCTTGCCGATGTGCTGGGAGTGAAGCTCAAAGCGTTTTTTGCCGATCTTGGCGACGAAGACGAACAGCGAGCGTATTTATTCGGTGTCATACACAAAGCCACCCCGAAGGATCTGGGAAAGCTGATCGCGGCGGTAGACCAGGCCTTGTCCAAGCCTTAGAGCCAGAAACAAAAAAAAAGAGCAGGCGTGCGTATCGGATTGATACAAACGCCTGCTCTTTTGTTATCGACTACTGACAGAATCTGACAACCCGACCGTTTAGGCTTGAGCCATCAACGCCCATGACATCGGAGTCGCCATGAACGCCCAACATTATCTGCTGCTGTACGTCGACAGCCCCGCCACCAGTGCCAACTTCTACAGTCACCTGCTGGACAAACCACCGGTTGAACTGCAACCGACCTTCGCGTTGTTCATTCTTGATTCGGGCGTAAAGCTTGGGCTGTGGTCCAGGCATACCGTGGAACCTGCGCCCGAAGCAGCGGGCGGTGGTGGCGAACTGGGATTCTCGGTGGCCAACGAACAGGCGGTCGACACGCTGTACGCCGCATGGACCGCACAAGGGCTGCGCATCGCCCAAACACCGACTGCACTGGATTTCGGCTACACCTTCGTGGCGCTCGATCCTGATGGGCATCGGTTGCGGGTGTTTGCGCTTTCGGAATGATGGTGAGGTTATTTCAGACAAAACGAGGCATCGATCAGGAAAGATCAATGAGATAAAAAGTCTGGATTTTTTGGAGGGAGTACAAGCCTTGCGAATGAAGGCCTGGCGTTAAGGTGGTAACCCCACCAGCCACACCCCGGCACACAATGTCACCGCTGCGGCTGCTCCCTTCCAGGCCTGACCGGGTTCACGGCTGATCGTTGCGGGGGGACCGATGGGGTCACCATAACGACGCTCACCTGACGGCGAGCCGCGCCATTGTACCTATCTGAGACGAAGTTACAACCGTTGGTACGGATTAAAAAATATGAGTCAGGTCAAGGACATGCGCAGACCCGGAAAGATCGCAACCCGTAGCAGCTGCCGGAGGCTGCGTTCGGCTGCGCAGCAGTCGTGAATCCGTTGCACACGGCTTATCTGAAAAACCGCGCTGTCTGACTTTACGACTGCTGCGCAGCCGAACGCAGGCTTCGCCAGCTGCTACGAGATCCACCTTACTGGGTGCGTAAAACCTCGTCCGCCCTGCCGCCTTCCTGCTGGATCACCAGGTGAATGAAATGCAGCTTGGCGATGACCGCAGGCGGCAGGACGAAGGGGTAGAAATCCGGTTGACCCATGCTGCGCGACAGCTCGTTGAGCATGCCGGCCAGTTCGATCCAGGCGTTGACGAACGACAGGAATGCCGCGCCGCCGGGATGCTGCGGATCGTAGAGAGTGCTCGGCGGGAATGGCTGGTAGTCGAAATCCATCTCCCGGGCACTCATGCCAAACCCCAGCGCCGTGTCCACCGCGTCCATCATGTGCAAGTAGTGCCCCCAGGTTTCCGCCCAGTCTTCCCATGGATGCATGGTGGCGTAAGCACTGACATGGCTTTGCTGCCAGTCCAGTGGAGCGCCCTGCCGGTAATGCCGCTCCAACGCCTCGGCGTAACTGGCACGCTCGTCGCCAAACAGCCCGCGAAACGCTTCCAGCCAAGGGCCATTGGCGATCAAGCGATCCCAGTAGTAATGCCCGACCTCATGGCGAAAATGCCCGAGCAAGGTTCGATACGGCTCGCGCATCTGCACGCGGACTCGCTCGCGGTGAGCATCGTCAGCCTCTTTGATATCGAGGGTAATCAGGCCATTGGCATGGCCAGTGGTCGGCGACGCGCCCTCAAGGTCGACACCGACGAAATCAAACGCCAGCCCACACTCTTCATCGATTGACTTGGGGATCACCTGCAAGCCCAGACTTACCAACTGCGCGACCAGCCGCCGCTTGGCGATTTCCACTTTGCGCCAGTGATCATGGTTCTCGGGGATCGACAGGTCGGGAATGGTCCGGTTCAGAGCACAGGCAATGCAGTGCACGCCCCAACCATGAGCCGGGAGCAACCAGTTACAGGCGGCCGGCGTATCAAGATTGGCGCAACGGCGAAACAGCCCCGCCTCAGGCTCGCTGTCGAGCTGCCAGGAGTCGGTTTCGAACCCCGGCGCGAGCGATGACAAACGATTCTGCTCAGGCTGATAACCCAAGGCAGCCGAACAGGCCAGGCACTGACTGTTGCGAAAAAACAGCGACTGCCCGCAACGGCAATGCCAGACTTTGCTGTTACGCGAGCTTTCGCCAATGAATGGCGCGGCAATACGTGAGCTGAGTTGCTCGAAAAAGCGGTACATGGCGATCTCTCCCTGAGGCCTGCCAAGACTAGATCATGTCATGGCGCCCATCGCTCCCATTGAGATTTTGCGCCAGCCGTGATGACGCCATCGCGGGCAAGCCTTGCTCCTACAGAGTGTGTATTAGTCGCGAAACAGGCGCACGACACATAACTTGCAGGAGTAAGGCGTGCCCGCGATATTTGTAGGAGCAAGGCTTGCCCGCGATCGACTGCACAGCAGTCGCAAAATTCCCACCTACACCGTTATGCCATACCCGGCCAAAAACGCCACGAACGCTTCTTCGTCCAGCACCTTCAACCCCAACTCATTGGCCTTGACCAATTTGGAACCGGCGCCAGGCCCCGCCACCACGCAATAAGTCTTGGCCGACACCGAGCCCGCCACCTTGGCGCCGAGGCTTTCGAGCTTGTCCTTGGCGACGTCGCGGCTCATCAACTCCAGGGAGCCGGTGAGGACCCAGGTCTGGCCAGCCAGCGGCAAACCTTCGACGACTTTTTTCTCGCTTTGCCAATGCATGCCGAAATCGCGCAATTGCTTCTCGGCATCCAGCGCCAACTGACGATTCTGTTCGACGGCGAAGAACTCCCGAACGGCGTTGGCCTGCTTCTCCGGCAGCGCCTGACGCATGTCCAGCCAGTCGGCGCTGATGATTGCTTCCAGCGAACCGAACTTGTCGGCCAGCTTCTGCGCCCCGCCCGGTCCGACCGAGGGAATGTTCAGCTTGTCGATCATCCCGCCCAACGTGGTACTGGCGGCGAACTCGGCGCCCAACTCGCCCTGATCCTGAATCTCCAGACCATGCTTGAGCAGTTCTTCGATCACCTTCCGGTTGTGCGCATCCGTAAAGAAGCTGTGAATCTCGTAGGCGACTTCCAGCCCGACATCCGGCAAGTACGTCAACACTTGCGGCAACGCCTGCTGAACCCGTTCCAGCGACGCCAGCGAGCGTGCCAGGACCTTGGCCGTCTCTTCGCCGACATCCGGAATACCGAGGGCGTAGATGAAACGCGCCAATCCCGGTTTCTTGCTGTCGGCAATGGCACTCAGCAGGTTCTTGCTCGACAGCTCGGCGAAGCCTTCCAGGTCGACGATTTGCTCAAAGTTCAAGGCGTACAAATCCGCCGGCGAGCCGACCAGACCTTCATCCACCAACTGCTCGACGCTCTTCTCGCCCAGGCCCTCGATGTCCATGGCCCGGCGCGAAACGAAATGGATGATTGCCTGTTTGAGCTGCGCACCGCAGGCCAGACGCCCGACGCAGCGATACACCGCACCTTCGCTGACGGTCTCACGCCCCTTGCTGCGCTTGACCAGTTGCGTGCGCTCGACATGGGAACCACAGACCGGACAGCACTCGGGAATCTGCACAGGACGGGCGTTTTCCGGACGACGCTCGGTGACCACTTGCACCACTTGCGGGATCACGTCACCGGCGCGGCGGATGATTACCGTATCGCCGATCATCAAGCCCAGACGCGCCACTTCATCCATGTTGTGCAACGTCGCGTTGGACACGGTCACGCCGGCCACTTTCACCGGTTTCAAACGTGCAACCGGGGTTACCGCGCCGGTTCGGCCGACCTGGAATTCCACGTCGAGCAACTCGGTGAGCTCTTCCATCGCCGGGAACTTGTGGGCAATCGCCCAGCGCGGCTCGCGCGCACGGAAGCCCAACTCACGCTGCGAGGCGATGCTGTTGACCTTGAACACCACACCGTCGATTTCATAAGGCAGCGCATTACGGCGCTCGCCGATGTCGCGGTAGTAATCCAGGCATTCGTCGATGCCCTTGGCCAGTTTCAGCTCGCGACTGACCGGCATGCCCCATTGCTTGAGTTGCTGCAAATTGCCGGTGTGCGTGTCAGCAATCTCGGTCGAGACCTGACCGAGACCGTAGCAACAGAACTCCAGCGGACGACTGGCAGTGATCTTCGAATCCAGTTGTCGCAAGCTGCCTGCCGCGGCGTTGCGCGGGTTGGCGAAAGTCTTGCCGCCGACTTCCAGCTGCGTGGCGTTGAGGCGCTCGAAACCGGCCTTGGACATATACACTTCGCCGCGCACTTCCAGAGTCGCCGGCCAGCCACTGCCTTGCAGCTTGAGCGGAATGTTGCGCACGGTGCGCACGTTGACACTGATGTCTTCACCGGTGGTGCCGTCGCCGCGAGTAGCGCCACGCACCAGCACGCCGTCCTGATACAGCAAACTGACTGCCAGACCATCGAGCTTCGGCTCGCAGCTGTATTCAACCTCGGCGCCACCGCCAAACAAATCGCCGGCCGGTAAATCCAGACCTTCGGTGACCCGGCGATCGAACTCACGCATATCGTTTTCTTCGAAGGCGTTGCCCAGACTCAGCATCGGCATTTCGTGCCGTACTTGAGTGAACGCCGAGAGCGCGGCACTGCCAACCCGCTGGGTCGGCGAGTCGCTGGTGATCAGTTCAGGGTTTGCCGCTTCCAACGCCTTGAGCTCATGGAACAGCCGATCGTATTCGACATCCGGAATGCTCGGTTCGTCGAGGACGTGATAACGGTAGTTGTGCTGATCCAGCTCAGCGCGCAGCTCTAGAATGCGGTTTTCGGCGGCGGTCATGGGTGTTCTCTCATAAAGCAAAAGAGCAGCCGAGGCTGCTCAATCTATTAGCGCGACTTCTGCCTCCTGTAGGAGCACGGCTTGCCGGCGATGGCGCCTTTGAGATCGCCATCGCTAGCAAGCTCAGCTCCTACAGGAGGCAGAAGTCGCGGCGCAATCTCCTGCAGGTTGCCAATATCAGCGCTTCTGGGTCAGGGCGCGACGCTCGAACTCGACGATCCGCTGACGGTAGTGCTCGATGGTCTGAGCGGTCAGCACGCTGCGTTGATCGTCTTTCAGTTCGCCATTGAGCTCCTGAGACAGCTTGCGTGCAGCCGCAACCATCACATCGAAGGCCTGTTTTGGGTGACGCGGGCCTGGCAAGCCGAGGAAGAAGCTGACGGCCGGGGTGCTGAACAGATCGATATCGTCCAGATCGAACACGCCAGGTTTGACCGCGTTGGCCATGGAGAACAGCACTTCGCCGTTGCCGGCCATGCTTTCGTGACGGTGGAAAATATCCATCTCGCCAAAGCGCAAGCCGCTTTCCAGAATGTTCTGCAACAGAGCCGGGCCTTTGAAACCGCCCGGGTCACGGCAGATCACGCTGATAACCAGTACTTCTTCTGCCTGTGGCTGCTCTTTATCTGCCGCAGCGCTCGACGTTTTGGTTTCGTCCGGGAAATCGTCACGGCTGCTGAAGCTCGGGCCACCGTCCAGATCCAGATTCAAATTCAGGTCGCCCTGAGATGGCTCGCTGCCACGCTTGCCGCGCTTGGAACCCGATTCACGCGGTTCACGGGCAGGCATGCTCACCGACGGCAAGTCATGCTCGTCGAGCTGCGGCTCTTTATGGGTGTCCAGTACGCGTGGCGGGCCCAGCAGCTCGGCGCCGCTGTCCTCGTCCGGCAGGTTGGACAGGCTGCGGTCCAGGCGAAATTTCAGCTTGCCTTTGCCGCCGCGCATGCGCCGCCAGCCATCAAAAAGAATACCGGCAATGACAATAATGCCGATGACGATCAGCCACTCGCGCAGACCGATTTCCATGTAATCCCGTGCCTCTATAAAAAATGCTGAAAAATAAGGGGTTTACAAGCTGTAAACCGCTTTAAAACGTGGCGCCAACTCTATGTTCTGAATGGCGTTTTGCCCACGCATACGAAAAATTGACATTAAACTAGCACGACCAAAGATAACTTTACACCGTCAGTCACAATGGCTTCAGCCATTATGTCGATTGGCCAGCAATCTCTGCGGGTAAAAATCCCTGCTTCCCGCAAACATATGGCCTACGCGCCATGACTCAGGCGTCCACCATCGCCATCGCCTCCTCGACATCCACGGCTACCAGACGTGAACAACCGGGCTCGTGCATCGTAACCCCCATCAATTGGTCGGCCATTTCCATGGCGATCTTGTTGTGGGTGATATAGATGAACTGCACCGTTTGTGACATCTCTTTCACCAATCGGGCGTAGCGTCCAACGTTAGCGTCATCCAGCGGCGCGTCAACTTCGTCGAGCATGCAAAACGGTGCAGGATTGAGTTTGAAGATCGCAAAAACCAGCGCCAATGCCGTCAGGGCTTTCTCACCGCCTGACAGCAAATGGATGGTGCTGTTCTTCTTCCCGGGCGGACGCGCCATGATCGTTACCCCTGTATCGAGTAGATCTTCGCCCGTCAGTTCCAAATAAGCGCTGCCGCCACCGAAAACTTTTGGAAAAAGAGCCTGCAATCCAGCGTTAATCTGATCAAAGGTATCTTTGAAACGATTGCGGGTTTCCTTGTCGATCTTGCGAATGACGTTTTCCAGAGTGTCGAGCGCTTCCACCAGGTCGGCGTCCTGAGCATCCAGATAACGCTTGCGCTCGGACTGCTGCTGATACTCGTCGATGGCCGCGAGGTTGATCGCACCCAGTCGCTGAATTCGCGCAGCAATGCGCTCGAGTTCTTCTTCGGCTTCTTTTTCGTTGGCCTGAGCCACCAGCGTGGCGAGCACACCGTGCAGGTCATAGCCGTCTTCGAGCAATTGATCCTGCAAGGTTTTGCGGCGCACGCTCAAGGCTTGCCATTCCATGCGCTGCTGTTCGAGTTGACCACGGATCAGCTGCGATTGCTGCTCGGCCTGACTGCGGCGCTTCTCGGCATCACGCAATTCGCGGTCGGCATCTTCCAGGGCGATCTGCGCGGTTCTCAGTTCTTCGTCGACGCTCATGCGCTTGTCGAGCAACTCTTCAAGCTTGAGTCGCAACTCTTCCAGCGGCGCTTCGCCCTCCTCCAGATTGAGGCTGAGCTGTTCGCGCTTTTCAGTCAGGCGCTCAGACTGCAATTCCAGCCGCTCCAGCGCCTGACGGGTTGAATCATGTTGCGCCTTGAGCGAGCCCAGACGCACCGCCAGTTGGTGCGCGTGGTCTTTATGCTGGCGGGCTTCCTGCCGCACTCGATCAAGGCGCTCGCGCAAGCTGTCGCGCTGAGCCAGCAGCAACTCGCGCTGTTCGGTATCGATCGCCATGCTGTCGAGGGCTTCCTGCAATTGCAGGCGCGACTCGCCAACCTGTTCATGTTCCAGCGCACGCTGCTCAGCCAGCTCGCCGAGCTCTTCGTCGAGCCGCGTGCGACGCAATGTCAGTTGCTCGGCCTTGGCTTTACCGGCAGACAACTGAGCTTTCAATTCGCCCTGCTGGCGCGCTTCGTCTTGCAGCAAACGACGCAGGTGTTCGCGACCGTTCTCTTGCTGCCGCTGCTGGGCGCGCAAGTTTTGCAAGGTGGTTTCCAGGGTTTCCACGGTCGCTTCGCGCTCTTCGCGCTCAAGCCCCAGCCGCTGGATCTCCTGCCCGCGTGCCAACATGCCGCTCTCGGCTTCACTGGCGCGGCGCACCCGCAAAAAGTGCCGCCCGACCCAATAGCCGTCACGGCTGATCAAGCTTTCGCCGACCGACAACTGACCACGCAGCGATAGTGCTTGTTCGAGGCTCTCCACCGGTTTGACCTGCCCCAGCCACGGCGACAGATCGATCTGCGCCTCGACCTTGTCGAGCAGACTGCCGGGGATCCGCACACCGTCGCTGGCCGGGCTGAGCAAACGCAGATCGCCTTGGGTAAACCCGGACAGATCGAAGCCAGCGAAGTTGTCGACCAGCACCGCTTGCAGGTCGGCGCCGAGCACGGTTTCCACCGCCAACTCCCAACCCGCTTCAACCTTCAAGCCTTCGGCCAAACGTGGGCGCTCGGCCAAGTGCTGCTCACGCAACCACTCAGCGGTGCCGGTGCCCGGATCGAGCGCCGCCTGCTGCAACGCTTCAAGCGAGGCCAGACGCCCGTTGAGCCGCTGCAAGTCGCCCTGCGCCTGCTGCTGGTTTTGCAGGGCCAGTTGCAGTTCCTGACGCAATTGCTCAAGCCGCTCGACCTGCGCTTCTTCGCTGGCCTGCAAATCTTCGAGGGTCGCTTCGCTGGCAGCGAGTTGCTCGCTGAGATCAAGGATCGCCGCGTCTTCCGGGTCCGCCGACAGCAGGTCGCGCTCTTCTGCCAAGCGACGTTGACGCTCGGCCAGGCGCTCCATGCTGGTTTCCAGCTGCTGGATGCGCGACTGCTGGACTTCAGCCTGACGCCGTGGCTCGGCCGAGCGCAGGTTGAAACTGTCCCACTGCTCCTGCCAGCCGTGCATGGTGGTTTCGGATTCTTCCAGCGCGGCGGCAGCTTCTTCCGCGGCGGCGCTGGTAACTTCCTGCTCGGGCGTGAGCATGTCCAGCTCTTCGCCGAGGGTCGCCAGCAAGGTGCGGTCATGGCCCAGGTGCGACTCGGTTTCCAGGCATGAACGCTCGGCTTCCTTGAGGTCGTCCTGCAACTGACGCAAACGCTGCTGGCCGTGCTGGATGCTCTGCTCGACCCGGGCGATGTCGCCGCCGACCGAATAGAAACGTCCCTGCACCAGATTGAAGCGCTCAGACAGGTCGTGATGACCGTCGCGCAGCCGTTCGATGCTCGCATCAGCGTTGCGTTGCTCAGCGACCAGGGCTTCGAAACTGATTTCCTGGTTGCCGATGATCGCCTCGCGCTGGCCGACCTGCTCGTTCAATGCCTGCCAGCGTAACGCCGACAGTTGAGCCTTGAGCTGACGCTCTTCGGCTTTGTATTCCTGATACTTCTCGGCCGCCTGGGCCTGACGATGCAAGCGTTCAAGCTGACGCTCCAGCTCATCACGCAGGTCGGTCAGCCGTGCAAGGTTTTCGTGGGTACGACGAATGCGGTTTTCAGTCTCGCGCCGACGCTCCTTGTACTTGGAGATCCCCGCCGCTTCTTCGATGAAGTTACGCAGGTCTTCGGGCTTGGCTTCGATCAGCTTGGAGATCATCCCCTGCTCGATGATCGAGTAGCTGCGCGGACCGAGGCCAGTGCCGAGGAAGATATCGGTAATGTCCCGGCGACGGCATTTAGTGCCGTTGAGGAAATAGGTGTTCTGGCTGTCGCGGGTGACTTTGCGGCGAATGGAAATCTCTGCGTAAGCCGCATATTCGCCGATCAGCGTGCCATCGGAGTTGTCGAACACCAGTTCGATACTCGCCTGGCTCACCGGTTTGCGGCTGGTGGAACCGTTGAAGATGACATCGGTCATCGACTCGCCGCGCAAGTTCTTTGCCGAGCTCTCGCCCATCACCCAGCGTACGGCGTCGATGATGTTCGACTTGCCGCAACCATTGGGCCCGACCACCGCCGCCATGTTACTGGGGAAGTTCACCGTGGTCGGGTCGACGAAGGATTTGAACCCCGCCAGTTTGATGCACTTGAGCCGCACGCTCAGGCAGCCGGCAAGGCAGACAGCACCAGATCGCAACTGCGCTGGGCATAGGCCGAGAGCACGACGCGAATCTGTGGCAGATCACGGGCCAGCACGGCGGCGAGCAAGCGCTCGAACAGTTCGAGGAACTCGCTCATCTCGGCCTTGCGCTGTTCCAGGGCAAGAAAATACGCACGGCTCATGGCCGGTTGCAGGTTCTCGACGGTTTCCTGCAAGTACGGGTTATTAGCGAAGGGGTACGCCGCCCGCATCACATTGAAGCTGTCTTCGACAAAGGCACGGATGTCCTGACGCTCGTAACTGGCGCTCAGGCGCTGCTGGATTTGCAGGAACGGCGCCATGTCGGCCTGGACTTGCCAGTCTTTGGCCACCGAATTGCCGAGCAGGATGTACAGCTCGCTCATCAGCGTGCACAGGCTCTGCACCTTGTGTGCGGTGAGTTCGGTCACGTGGGCGCCACGACGCGGCAGGATGGCGATCAAGTGCCGGCGTTCGAGGATCAGCAAGGCTTCACGAACCGAGCCGCGGCTGACATTGAGGGCCAGCGTGACCTTCTGTTCCTGGATGCGCTCTCCCGGCTTGAGGTCGCCGCGAATGATGCGTTCGGCGAGGTGGTGAGCGATTTGCTCGGCGAGGCTGTCCGGCGCCTTGAACGTCATGGTATTCCTTCAAACTCTTCGATCTGCACAAGCGGCGCAGTGTAGCGCAATTGATACGTAATGGCGCAGGGCCCAGCCAGCGGAATTTGGCACGATTCAAGCAAAAAGCGAGGTATCCCGAGAGGGTCAATAATGAAAGAAACGGTTGTTGATCGGCAAAACCAATTTTCCTGACCCTTAAGTCAGAAAATCATTGACCGAAAAGTCAGACCTGATAAATTCGGCTCAAAGCGGTTAACAACAATAATGAGTCTGCGAGGCCTTCCGTGATCCAGTTTTTACTTAACCAGGAACTCCGTAGCGAGCACGCCCTGGACCCGAATCTGACCGTGCTGAACTATCTGCGCGAACATTTGGGCAAACCCGGTACCAAAGAAGGTTGCGCCAGCGGTGACTGCGGCGCCTGCACGGTGGTGGTCGGTGAATTGCAGACCGATGACACCGGGCGCGAACTCATTCGCTATCGCAGCCTCAACTCGTGCCTGACGTTTGTTTCGTCGCTGCACGGCAAACAGCTGATCAGCGTCGAAGACCTCAAGCACCAGGGTCAACTGCACAGCGTGCAAAAAGCCATGGTCGAGTGCCACGGCTCACAATGCGGCTTCTGCACCCCGGGCTTCGTCATGTCGCTGTTCGCCTTACAGAAAAACAGCGATCACCCCGATTCCCATAAAGCCCACGAAGCCCTTGCCGGCAACCTCTGCCGCTGCACCGGTTACCGGCCGATCCTCGCCGCCGCCGAACAAGTGTGCTGCGGAAAACAGACCGACCAGTTCGATGCTCGCGAAGCCGAAACCATCGCTCGCCTGAAAGCCATCGCGCCGACTGAAACCGGTGAGTTGAATAGCGGCGACAAACGCTGCCTGGTGCCGCTGACCGTCGCCGATCTGGCTGATCTCTATGACGCCTATCCGCAAGCCAAGCTGTTGGCCGGCGGCACTGACCTGGCACTGGAAGTGACCCAATTCCACCGCACGCTGCCGGTGATGATCTACGTCGGCAACGTTGCAGAAATGAAGCGCATCGAACGCTTTGACGATCGCCTGGAAATCGGCGCCGCCACCGCCCTGTCCGACTGCTATGACGCCCTCAAGGCCGAGTACCCGGACTTCGGCGAATTGCTGCAACGTTTCGCATCCTTGCAAATCCGCAACCAGGGCACCCTGGGCGGCAACATCGGCAATGCCTCGCCGATTGGTGACTCGCCACCGCTGCTGATTGCTCTGGGCGCGCAGATTGTTTTGTGCAAAGGCGAGACCCGTCGCACCCTGGCGCTGGAAGACTATTTCATCGATTACCGGGTCACTGCCCGCCAGGAAAGCGAGTTCATCGAGAAGATCATCGTGCCGCGCGCCAGCGTTGAACAACTGTTCCGCGCCTACAAGGTTTCCAAGCGTCTGGACGATGACATTTCTGCCGTCTGTGCGGCATTCAATCTGCGCATCGAAAACGGTGTGATCGCCGACGCTCGGGTCGCCTTCGGCGGTATGGCCGCCACTCCGAAACGCGCGAAAAGCTGTGAAGCCGCATTGCTCGGCGCGCAGTGGAACAACACCACACTCGAACACGCCTGCGCCGCTCTTGCGGAAGATTTCACACCGCTCTCGGACTTCCGTGCAAGCAAGGAATACCGCCTGCTCAGCGCGCAAAACCTGCTGCGTAAATACTTCATCGAACTGCAAACACCGCACATCGAGACTCGGGTGACCGCTTATGTCTAACCATCACAAAGTCGAAAAGACCCAAGCCGAACTGGCCGAGTTGTTTGCCAAGGACCTGACTACCGGCGTCGGTCGCAGCGTCAAGCACGACAGCGCCGACAAGCATGTGTCCGGTGAAGCGCAGTACATCGACGATCGGCTGGAATTCCCGAATCAGCTGCACGTTTACGCACGGCTCTCGGATCGCGCCCACGCGAAAATCATCAGCATCGACACCAAGCCCTGCTACGCCTTTGAAGGCGTGCGCATCGCCATTACCCACGAAGACGTGCCGGGTCTGAAAGACATCGGCCCGCTGATGCCCGGCGACCCGTTGCTGGCCATTGATGACGTGCAATTCGTCGGTCAAGTGGTGCTGGCGGTGGCGGCAAAGGATCTGGAAACCGCACGCAAAGCAGCAATGGCGGCGATCATCGAATACGAAGATCTGGAGCCGGTGCTCGACGTGGTCGAAGCCCTGCGCAAACGCCACTTCGTGCTCGACAGCCACACTCACAAGCGCGGCGATTCGGCCACCGCACTCTCTACCGCAGAACACCGCATCCAGGGCTCGCTGCACATCGGCGGCCAGGAACACTTCTATCTGGAAACCCAGATCTCTTCGGTGATGCCGACTGAAGACGGCGGCATGATCGTCTACTGCTCGACCCAGAACCCCACCGAAGTACAGAAACTGGTGGCGGAAGTGCTCGACGTGTCGATGAACAAAATCGTCGTCGACATGCGTCGCATGGGCGGTGGTTTCGGCGGCAAGGAAACCCAGGCAGCAAGCCCGGCCTGCCTCTGTGCGGTGATCGCACACCTGACCGGGCAGCCGACCAAAATGCGTCTGCCACGGGTCGAAGACATGCTGATGACCGGCAAACGTCACCCGTTCTACATTGAATACGATGTGGGCTTTGACGACACCGGGCGCCTGCACGGCATCCAGCTGGAACTGGCCGGTAATTGCGGTTGCTCACCGGACCTGTCGGCGTCGATCGTTGACCGGGCGATGTTCCACTCGGACAACTCGTACTACCTGGGCGACGCGACCATCAACGGTCACCGCTGCAAAACCAACACCGCGTCGAACACCGCCTATCGCGGCTTTGGCGGCCCGCAAGGGATGGTCGCCATCGAAGAAGTGATGGACGCCATCGCCCGTCATTTAGCCCTCGATCCGCTGGCGGTGCGCAAGGCCAACTACTACGGCAAGACCGAGCGCAACGTCACCCATTACTACCAGACCGTCGAGCACAACATGCTCGAGGAAATAACCGCCGAGCTGGAAGAAAGCAGCCAGTACGCTGAACGCCGCGAAGCGATCCGGCGCTACAACGCCAACAGCCCGATCCTGAAAAAAGGCCTGGCGCTGACCCCGGTGAAATTCGGTATTTCCTTCACCGCCAGCTTCCTCAACCAGGCGGGCGCGCTGATTCACATCTACACCGACGGCAGCATCCACCTGAACCACGGCGGCACCGAAATGGGCCAGGGTTTGAACGTCAAAGTCGCACAGGTCGTGGCCGAAGTGTTCCAGGTTGAAATCGACCGTGTGCAGATCACCGCGACCAACACCGACAAGGTCCCGAACACTTCGCCGACCGCTGCGTCCAGCGGTGCCGACCTGAACGGCAAGGCTGCGCAAAACGCCGCCGAAATCATCAAGCAACGCCTGGTGGAATTTGCCGCGCGCAAGTTTGCGGTCAGCGAAGAAGACGTGGAGTTCCACAACGGCCACGTACGGGTCCGCGATCACATCCTGACCTTCGAAGAGCTGATCCAGCAGGCGTATTTCGCTCAGGTTTCACTGTCGAGCACCGGGTTCTACAAGACCCCGAAAATCTTCTACGACCGTAGCCAGGCACGCGGTCGGCCATTCTACTACTTCGCCTTCGGTGCAGCCTGCGCCGAGGTGATCGTCGACACCCTGACCGGCGAATACAAAATGCTCCGTACCGACATCCTGCATGACGTCGGTGCCTCACTGAACCCGGCCATCGATATGGGCCAGGTCGAGGGTGGCTTCATCCAGGGCATGGGCTGGCTGACCATGGAAGAACTGGTGTGGAACGCCAAGGGCAAACTGATGACCAACGGCCCGGCCAGCTACAAGATCCCGGCAGTCGCCGACATGCCGCTGGATTTGCGCGTGAAGCTGGTGGAAAACCGCAAGAACCCGGAAGACACGGTGTTCCATTCCAAAGCCGTGGGTGAACCGCCGTTCATGCTGGGTATCGCCGCCTGGTGTGCGATCAAGGATGCGGTGGCAAGCCTGGGCGATTACAAACATCAGCCAAAAATCGACGCACCGGCCACACCGGAGCGGGTGTTGTGGGGCTGTGAGCAGATGCGCCAGTTGAAGGCGGTGAAAGCCGTGGAAGCCGAGACCGAGCTGGCTTCGCTGTAGACCGAGGCGCGGCCTTCGCGAGCAAGCCTTGCTCCTACAAGGGCATGGCGCGGTCGCGATGGTGGCCGCCACCCCCTGTAGGAGCATGGCTTGCCAGCGATGACGGCCGGACAGACAACAGAAATGTTGAGGTGAACATGTACAACTGGATCGACGCCCTCGCCGACCTGCAAACCCAGGGTGAACCCTGTGTGTTGGTGACCATCATTGAAGAGCTCGGCTCGACGCCGCGCAATGCCGGTTCGAAGATGGTCATCAGCGCCACGCAGGCGTTCGACACCATCGGTGGCGGGCATCTGGAATACAAGGCGATGCAGGTCGCCCGGGAGATGCTTGCCAGCGGCAAACAGGACACTCACCTGGAGCGCTTCACCCTTGGCGCCAGCCTCGGCCAATGCTGCGGCGGCGTGACCGTGTTGCTGTTCGAACCCATGGGCCAGGTGCAAGCACAGATCGCCGTATTCGGCGCCGGCCACGTCGGTCGGGCGCTGGTGCCGTTGCTGGCCAGCCTGCCCTGCCGCGTGCGCTGGATCGACTCGCGGGAAGCGGAGTTCCCCGAACAGATCCCCCACGGCGTGCGTAAAATCGTCGCCGAAGAACCGGTGGACGAAATCGACGACCTGCCCGCTGGCAGTTACTGCATCGTCATGACCCACAATCACCAGCTCGACCTGGAACTCACCGCGGCTATCCTCAAGCGCAACGACTTTACCTACTTCGGCCTGATCGGCTCGAAGACCAAACGGGTGAAATTCGAACATCGTCTACGTGAGCGTGGTTTCGACAACGCCGTGCTGCAACGCATGCGCTGCCCGATGGGCCTGGGCGAGGTCAAAGGCAAATTGCCTGTGGAAATCGCCATCTCCATCGCCGGCGAAATCATCGCCACCTATAACGCGAATTTCGGCCAGCACACCGCGAAAGCCGAACCTATTGCCAAACTGCTGCCCGCCTCGCGCCGCAGTCAAGCCACAAACTGAGAATACCTCATGCCTTTGATTCGCAAAGCCTACCGCGCCGCCATTCTGCACAGCATCGCCGACCCAGCCGTGGTTGGCATTGAAGCCTCTTACGAGTATTTCGAAGATGGCTTGCTGGTGACTGAAAACGGTCGGATCAGTGCCATCGGCCACGCCAGCGAACTGCTCGCCAGCCTGCCCGCCGACCTTCAAATCACTCATTATCAGGATGCGCTGATCACCCCAGGCTTCATCGACACGCACATTCACCTGCCGCAAACCGGCATGGTCGGCGCGTACGGCGAACAACTGCTGGACTGGCTCAACACCTACACCTTTCCGTGCGAAAGCCAGTTCGCCGACAAGGCCCACGCCGAAGAAGTCGCCGGCATTTTCATCAAGGAATTGCTGCGCAATGGCACCACCACCGCACTGGTGTTCGGCAGCGTGCACCCGCAGTCGGTGAACTCGTTCTTCGAAGCCGCACGGACGCTCGACCTGCGGATGATCGCCGGCAAGGTGATGATGGACCGCAACGCCCCGGACTACCTGACCGACACCGCTGAATCCAGCTACGTCGAAAGCAAGGCGCTGATCGAACGCTGGCACGGCAAGGGTCGTCTGCACTACGCGGTAACACCACGTTTTGCACCGACCAGCACTCCGGAGCAACTGACCCTCGCCGGCCAGTTGCTCAGCGAATACCCCGACCTGTACATGCAGACGCACATCAGTGAAAACCTGCAGGAAGTCGAATGGGTCAAGGAGCTGTTCCCGGAGCGCAAGGGTTACCTGGACGTCTACGACCACTACAAATTGCTCGGCGAACGCTCGGTATTCGCGCACGGCGTGCACCTGTGCGATGACGAATGCGCACGTCTGGCTGAAACCGGTTCGGCCATCGCCTTCTGCCCGACCTCGAACTTCTTCCTCGGCAGCGGTCTGTTCAACCTGCCGATGGCCGAGAAGCACAACCTGAACGTAGGCCTGGGCACTGACGTCGGCGGCGGCACCAGCTTCTCGTTGCTGCAGACCCTGAACGAAGCCTACAAAGTCATGCAACTGCAAGGCGCACGCCTGAGCCCGTTCAAGTCGCTGTACCTGGCGACCCTCGGCGGCGCCCGCGCACTGCGCCTGGAAGACAAGATCGGCACCCTGCAACCAGGCACCGACGCCGACTTCCTGGTGCTGGACTACAACGCCACGCCGCTGCTCAGCTATCGCCTGAAACAGGCCAACACCATCGCCGAGACGTTGTTTGTGCTGATGACGCTGGGTGATGACCGGACGGTGTTGCAGACTTACGCGGCGGGTAACCTGGTGCACCAGCGTTAAGCCCTTCTGAAACGAAAAATCCCCCGCTGCCTTGAGATACAGGCAACGGGGGATTTTTTGTGTCTTTAAGACCGCTTTCGCGAGCAAGCCCGCACCCACACTTGTTATGTGCTGAATCCACTATCTGTGGTTTGGCATAAATCTAATGTGGGAGCGGGCTTGCTCGCGAAAGACGCGACTCGGTGAGCCTGACTCACCGTTTACAATTCAGAGTTTCGCGGTTGGCCGCCCTGGCTTTTTGGTCTGCAGCAGGTGCGAGAACACCGCGTGCAAATCGTCCGAGGCGCTTTCTTCGTCGAGGTTGAGCTTGCTGTCGATGTGATCCATGTGATGCATCATCAGGTTCACCGCCAGTTCGGCGTCGCGGGCCTCGATGGCATCGATCAGTTGAGTGTGCTCATCGTAAGAACAGTGCGAGCGGTTACCGCTTTCGTACTGGGCGATGATCAAGGAAGTCTGCGACACCAGGCTGCGCTGGAAGCTGATCAGCGGAGCATTTTTCGCCGCCTCGGCCAGCTTCAGGTGGAACTCGCCAGACAGACGGATACCGGCGCCACGGTCGCCACGCGAGAAGCTGTCGCGCTCGTCGTTGACCATCTGCCGCAGCTCGGCAATCTGCTCGGCCGTTGCGTGCTCTACTGCCAATTCGGTGATCGCCCGTTCAACCAGACGCCGCGCCATGAATACCTGACGGGCCTCTTCAACACTCGGGCTGGCAACCACGGCGCCACGGTTGGGACGCAACAGCACCACACCTTCGTGGGCCAGACGCGACAGAGCGCGGCGAATGATAGTGCGACTGACCCCGAAAATTTCCCCCAGCGCCTCTTCGCTCAATTTTGTACCGGGCGCCAGACGCTGTTCGAGGATGGCCTCGAAGATATGCGCATAGACGATATCGTCCTGGGTTCCGCTGCGGCCGGCTTTACCTGCTCGCGGTTGTTTCTTGAGGGGCTGCAACTGTTCGTTCATGGGCACTCGAGTCGGGAGAACTGCGGCGAATTGACTGTGACTGTAATACGGCACAGTGGGTCGCTGGCAAGTATTGCGTAAAAAACAGAGCACATTGTACACAACCGGTGGTGGCAACACGACTGTACGGCCATATACGCCCCCGGCTGTATAGCAACGCCCCGTCACGTTTGAGTTTAGGCTTGAACACAAAACCCGTGGCTTATGCATGATCCCCCGTGTAGGAGCTGCCGAAGGCTGCGATCTTTTTCTCGCTGGCACCGCAAAGCCAGGATCAAAAGATCGCAGCCTTCGGCAGCTCCTACGTGGGGTCAATGCGTTATCGAGATCTTCAACAGAACAAGGAACACCGCGCCATGACCGACGCCACTCACGTGCAACTTCGCCCACTGGCCGACACTTCACCTTCAGCCATCGTCGCCGGGTTCATCGCCATGATGACCGGCTACACCAGTTCGCTGGTGCTGATGTTCCAGGCCGGCCAGGCTGCGGGCCTGACCAGCGGGCAGATTTCGTCGTGGATCTGGGCGATTTCGATTGGCATGGCCGTGTGCTCGATCGGTTTGTCCTTGCGTTATCGCACACCGATCACCATCGCCTGGTCGACGCCCGGTGCGGCGCTGCTGATCACCAGCCTGTCGGGCGTGACCTACGGCGAGGCGATTGGCGCCTACATCACCTGCGCCATATTGGTAACTATTTGCGGCCTGACCGGCAGCTTCGAACGGCTGGTCAAACGCATTCCGGCATCCCTGGCAGCTGCCTTGCTGGCGGGGATTCTGTTCAAGATCGGCAGCGAAATCTTCGTCGCCGCCCAGCACCGCACCGGCCTGGTGCTGGGGATGTTTTTCACCTATCTGGTGGTCAAGCGCCTGACACCGCGTTATGCGGTGCTGGCAGCACTGCTGATCGGCACTGCATTGTCCGGTTTCATGGGGTTGCTGGATTTCAGCGGTTTCCACCTCGAAGTGGCAACGCCGGTCTGGACCACTCCGCACTTTTCCCTCGCGGCGACCATCAGCATCGGTATTCCACTGTTCGTGGTGGCCATGACCTCGCAGAACATGCCCGGCATCGCCGTGTTGCGCGCCGATGGCTACAACGTGCCGGCCTCGCCGCTGATCACCACCACCGGCATCGCCTCACTGTTGCTGGCGCCATTTGGCTCCCACGGGATCAACCTGGCAGCGATCAGCGCGGCGATCTGCACCGGGCCGCATGCCCATGAAGACCGCAACAAGCGTTACACCGCAGCCGTCTGGTGCGGGATTTTCTACGGGATTGCCGGGGTCTTCGGTGCAACCCTGGCCGCATTGTTCGCCGCCTTGCCGAAAGAACTGGTGCTGTCGATTGCCGCGCTGGCGCTGTTCGGTTCGATCATCAACGGCCTGAGCATCGCCATGAGCGAAGTGAAGGAACGTGAAGCGGCGTTGATCACCTTTATGGTCACTGCGTCGGGGCTGACGCTGTTTTCCATCGGTTCGGCATTTTGGGGAATTGTGGCGGGGGTGGTGACGCTGATGATTCTGAATTGGCGCAAGGCCTGAAACGCAAAAGATCGCAGGCTTCGCCAGCTCCTACATGCGTACACCCTGTAGGAGCTGCCGAAGGTTCGGGCCGCGTTCGGACGATCTTTTGATCTTTGCAAAAACGGCGACCCTTGGGTCGCCGTTTTTTAGAACATCAAACTACCGGATTGATGGGCTTTTCCGGGTACCAGACGTCGATCAGCGGGCTGACGGTTGCTTCGGTCAGTTCGCTGCGGCCTTTGAGCCAGGCTTCAACAGCGGCACGCTGCTCTTCGGATACCGAGCCACGTTTTTGCAGGCAAACCAGACCGAAGTCGTCGCCGCCAACGTAGCCGAGGCCGTTTGCTTCCATGGCTTCTTTCAGGAACGCGTCGAGGAAAGCGTCAATGGCTGCATCAGCCAAATCTTCTTTGAAATCCAGGTTCAGTTCGAAACCCAGCTCTTGAAATTCATCGACGCAGAGTTTTTTGCGCAGACGCTGGGAACGGTTAGTCGCCATTGGAACAATCCTCAAAAGTAATAACGGGCGGCACTTTAGCAGTTTAAGCCGCTGTTTGCCCGACTCTCTGGGAGCTTGTGCCTACCGCCGGTAAAAAAATAGCGGATTCGGCACTCTGTGTACGGCACAAGGCGCCATACCTTGGGGCATAATGCCGACACTTTCGTGACCACTGAGGGAATTTATCTTCATGCCCTCATCTTTTTCCCCTCGGCTGTAGGGTTTTACTTCAGATGATCAAATCTTTGCGTCCATTGCTTCTCGCCAGTCTGCTTGTGCCTCTGGCCTTCCCGGTTTCCGCTGCCCCGATCAACACAGCCCTGTCACCCAATGTTGAAAAGGCTCTCAGAGCCAGCAAGTTGAAGGACAGCGCCCTGTCGCTGGTGATGATTCCACTCAATGGCCCTGGCACACCGACCGTTTTCAACGCTGACGTTTCGGTCAATCCGGCCTCGACCATGAAGCTTGTGACCACCTACGCCGCGCTGGAAATGCTTGGCCCGAACCACCAGTGGAAAACCGAGTTCTACACCGACGGCACCCTCAGTGGCGGCATCCTGCACGGCAACCTATACCTCAAGGGTGGCGGCGATCCGAAACTGAACATGGAAAAACTCTGGTTGCTGATGCGTGACCTGCGGGCCAATGGCGTGCAGCAAGTCACCGGTGACCTGGTGCTGGACCGCAGCTTCTTCGTCCAACCGCAACTGCCTGAATTCAATGACGACGGCAATGACGAAAACAAGCCATTCCTGGTCAAACCCGACGCGCTGATGGTCAACCTCAAAGCCCTGCGCTTCGTGGCTCGTAACGATTCGGGCAAGGTATTGGTATCGGTCGAACCTCCGATCGCCAGCATTCGCATCGACAACCAGGTCAAGGCCATCAACGCAAAACAGTGCACCGGCGGCGTGCGCTACAACCCGGTGACCCAGGCCGACGGCAGCGTGTCCGTAACGGTGGCGGGCCAGTTGGGCGATGGTTGCAGCTCGCAGACTTACCTTTCGCTGCTCGACCATGCGACTTACACCGCTGGCGCCGTACGCGCGATCTGGCAGGAGCTGGGTGGCAGCATTCAAGGCAAGGATCTTCTGGCCGCCGTACCGAAAGACGCCAAGGTATTGGCCCGGGCATTCTCACCGGACCTGGCGGAAATCATCCGCGACATCAACAAATACAGTAACAACACCATGGCTCAGCAGCTGTTCCTCAGCCTGGGCGCGAAATACCGCACCGACGCGGATGCTGACGATGCAAAAGCTGCACAACGCGTGGTCCGTCAGTGGCTGGCGAAGAAAGGCATTACCGCGCCGCACCTGGTGATGGAGAACGGCTCTGGCCTGTCGCGTGCAGAACGGGTCAGCGCCCGTGAAATGGCGAGCATGCTGCAAGCCGCTTGGCGTAGCCCGTATGCCGCCGAGTACATCAGCTCGCTGCCAATTGCCGGCACCGACGGCACCATGCGCAAACGCCTCAAGACCACCGCGATGAGAGGTGAAGCGCACGTCAAGACCGGCACCCTGAACACTGTGCGCGCTATCGCCGGTTTCAGCCGCGACATCAACGGCAACACCTGGGCAGTGGTCGCGATCCTCAACGATCCCGCGCCATTTGGCGCACATACGGTGCTCGATCAGGTGCTGCTGGACCTGTACCGCCAGCCGAAACTGGCGACAGCTGAGTCGGCGCTTTAAGCCCTTAAAGGCCAAAAGATCGCAGCCTGCGCCAGCTCCTACGCCGACCGTATGCACGGATGATTACTCGGGTAGGAGCTGGCGAAGCCTGCGATCTTTTGATCCTCAGCTAAACCAGCTCCACCTCAACTCGATCCCGTCCCGCCTGTTTCGCCGCGTAAACCCCTGAGTCAGCGCGCAACAGCAAGGCATCCGCACCTTCTCCGGAACGCCAACTGGCGATGCCGAAGCTGGCAGTCACCGTGCCCAATCCGTCGATCGGCGTATTACGCAAGCTCTTCCATAGTTCGACGGCCAACGTATGGGCTTGCTGCCCGTCGGTGTCCGGACACAGCACCATGAACTCCTCGCCTCCCAAACGACAGAACACATCGGTGCGTCGCAAGCGGTGGCGGATGCGCTGACAGATCGCCTGCAACACCCGATCGCCCGCCGCGTGGCCGTACACATCATTGATGCGTTTGAAGTGATCGATATCCAGCATGATCACCGCCAATTCCCCGGTACCGCGCTCGACCCGGGCCATTTCCGTGGTCAGCCGCTCCTGGAAATAGCGCCGATTGTGAATCCCGGTCAGCGAGTCGGTAACCGACAGCGCGCGCAGCTCTTCCTCGACCCGTTTGAGGTCGGAAATATCCGAAATATAGCCATGCCACAGCACTCCACCGCCGGGCAGCTCTTCCGGCGTTGCCTCACCGCGCACCCAACGCAGACCACGGACAGGCAATTGCACACGGTACTCTTCGCGCCATGGGCTGAGCTTTTGCGAAGAGATCCGGATCGAGGCACGCACCCGAGCCACATCCTGCGGATAAATCCGCTCGAAAATGGCCTCGGCATTCTGTTGCAGCACGTCTGGATCGATCTCGTAAATATCGCGGATGCCGTCACTGGCGTAGATCACACTGAAGCGCCCGTCCGCCGCCATCTTGAACTGATAAATGCCGCCCGGCACATGCGCGCTGAGTTTCTTGAGCAGCAAATCGCGCGCCGCCAACGCTTCGTGCACGCGCTTGCGTTCGGTGATGTCGATGCAGATCGCCAGATGCCCGACCCAAAGCCCCTGCTTATCAAGCACGGCCGTGGCGAGCATGTTCACCGTCAGATGGCTGCCATCCTGACGCACCAAGGTCCATTCACGCGCTTCATGCCCACTCTCTTCGCCTCCTTCCACCAGCATTGCCTGACAGCTCGGCACCGGCTTGCCGTAACGCTGACTGAGCTCCGCGGCGCGCGCTTGCAGCTCAATGGGCAGGTGCAGGCTCTCGAGGGTCATATGCCCCAGCACATCGGCGCTGCGATAACCGAACATGTGCTCGGCACCGGCATTGAAGGTTGTGATCACGCCGCGCAGGTCGGTGGCAATCACCGCCACCTGGGTCGCAGCGTCCAGCACTCCGCGTAACTGCCCATGAGCGCTGTTCAACTCCTGCTCACGCAGGCGCAACTCGCGGGTACGCTGCTCAACCAGCGCCAGCGCCCGTTGCCGCTGACTGACCAGAATGTAGAGCAAGGCACTGAGCAGCACGCTCAACAGAGCCCCCATCACGATCAGGCTGGCACCCGCCGAATGATTGGCACGCTCAAACACCGCGCTGGTGCGAATATCGAGATCGTAGACATGATCGCCCAGTCGCAACATCGAGCTGTAATGCAACGGTTGATCCGCCACCGGGTTAGTCGATTCGTAGAGCGCTTCTGACTGGCCGTCCTGCGCCCGACCACGAATCTGCACCACAAGGTTGTCCTGACCTGGCATCGGAAAACCATCGGCCACCAACTGACGCATGCTGATGACAGCCAGCACGTAACCAAGGGGCGCGGCATCATGAGCGGACGCTGCGCCAATGCGCAAAACCGGTTCGACCAGCAGCACGCCACGGGCATATTCAGAATCGATTCCAATCAGCTGCACCGGCTCGGACACCGCCATCGTGTTCAGGTTGCGGGCCCTTTGCAGGGTTGCCCGACGTGCCGGTTCCGAGAGCAAATCAAAACCCAGCGGCGCGTCTTTTGAGTTTTGCATCTCGCTGTACAACACCGGCGTATATTCATCACGCAAGGCGGCAGGTTGCAACTCTGCGGAAGGCGTCAGATCGCGGATGGAAAACCCTGTTTTACCCTGCTCGCGCACCTTTTGTTCGAACGCGGCACGTTCACTGCGGGCAATCAACGGCGCCCAGGCGTAGGCCTGAGTTCTTTGCAACAGTGCTTTGGTAAAACCGTCGAACTCTTCACGGGACACCGATTCGGAGTTGACGAAGAATCGCCGCAGGCTATCGAGGCGCTGTTCCTGATCGTCGAAACGCTCGGCAATCCGGCTTTTGCGTTCGTTGACCAGCAATTGAAAGCTCTGCGCCATCTGCTGATGGTGCACATTGAAGCTGGCCCAGGCGAGCAGCCCCGTCAGCACGCCACCAGCCAGTAAAACCAGCAGCGCAACCAGCCAGGCCGAAACATCTTCGCTGATGAAGCCCAGGATCTTGGGTCGTACGGCGTGCAACGGCATAAGCAAAACTCAAAACGCCGGCGTGCTTTGGTGTCACCTTGGCTTTGAGTGAAGTTATAGCTATTAGCCATTAGATTAGCTAGCGCAAAAAGACCACAGAGCCTGGAAAAATCAAGGCCCTGTGGATCCAGTCAGACCTCAGCGCGCCATGATTTTCCAGGCGCGATGGATCTTGCCATTACGGGCAAAGTCCGGGTCGATGGTTTGTGCGGTGATCTCCTCGACGGCATAGCGCGCCGTGAGGTTTTCTTCGAGCTGGAACTTGCGGAAGTTGTTGGAGAAATACAACACGCCACCCGGCGCCAGACGGGCCATGGCCAGGTCCAGCAACTGCACGTGGTCACGCTGCACGTCGAAGATCCCTTCCATGCGCTTGGAGTTGGAGAAGGTTGGCGGATCGATAAAAATCATATCGAACTCGTCACGGTTGGCTTCCAGCCAGGCCATCACGTCGCCCTGCTCCAGGCGGTTCTTGTCAGAGAAACCGTTCAGCGACAGGTTGCGGCGCGCCCAGTCCAGGTAGGTTTTCGACAGGTCGACGCTGGTAGTGCTGCGCGCGCCGCCCTTGGCCGCATGGACGCTGGCCGTCGCGGTGTAGCAATACAGATTGAGGAAACGCTTGCCGGCCGCCTCTTTCTGAATCCGCAGACGCATTGGACGGTGATCCAGGAACAGCCCGGTGTCGAGGTAGTCGGTCAGGTTGACCAGCAACTTCACACCACCTTCGTTCACCTCGGTGAACTTGCCTTGGGCGCTCTGGCGCTCGTACTGCTTGGTGCCGCTCTGACGTTCGCGACGCTTGACGACCACGCGGCTCTTGTCGATGTCCAAGGCCTGCGGAATGGCTGCCAGGGCATCGAACATACGCGCCGAGGCTTTTTCCGGATCGATCGATTTCGGTGCCGCGTATTCCTGAACATGGACCCAGTCGTGATACAGGTCGATGGCCATGGAGTATTCCGGCATGTCGGCATCGTAAACGCGGTAGCAGTCGACACCTTCGCGCTTGACCCATTTGCCCAGGGCTTTGAGGTTCTTTTGCAGGCGGTTGGCAAACATCTGCCCGCCTTCGCTCAGACGCGCCTGTTCAACAACGGGAGCCGGCGCCGGTGCAGGTTTGATCGGGTTGCCGTTCTTGTTGTACTGACGCTCTTGCGGCTCGACCGGGGACTGATCGTAGGCAGCCTGTTCACGTTCGGCCTGGCGCTGTTCCGGGGTACGACGTTCACCGGTGACGAATTGATCCGGCAGCACTTTGATCAGCAGCAATTTGCACGGCAAGGCGCCGTTCCAGAACGAATACTGTTTGTGGCTGCGAATCCCCATGCGCTTGCCCAGCTCCGGCGCGCCGGTGAACACCGCCGCTTCCCAGTTCAGGCAGGCCTGACGCAGACGCTCGCCGAGGTTCTGGTAGAGATAGAGCAAGCTCGCCTCGTCGCCCAGACGCTCGCCGTACGGAGGGTTGCAGATCACCAGGCCTTTTTGGTTCTGGTCCGGACGCGGCTCGAAGGTGGCGACTTCGCCCTGGTAGATCTTGATCCACTCACTCAGGCCTGCGCGCTCGACGTTGTTGCGGCCCGGTTGAATCAGGCGTGGATCGGCTTCGTAACCGCGAATCCACAGCGGTGGCTTGGCCAGACCGGCAGCGGCGCGGGCGGTGGCTTCTTCGTGAAGTTTTTTCCACAGCGCCGGCACGTGACCGAGCCAGGCGGTGAAGCCCCACTGCTCGCGACGCAGGTTCGGCGCCATGTCGGCGGCGATCATCGCAGCTTCGACCAGGAACGTACCGACACCGCACATCGGGTCAGCCAGGGCGCCGCCTTCAGCGGCAATGCGCGGCCAGCCGGAACGAATCAGAATCGCTGCCGCGAGGTTTTCCTTCAGCGGCGCCGCACCTTGCTGCAAGCGGTAACCGCGCTGGTGCAGGCTATGGCCGGACAGGTCGAGGGACAGGATCGCTTCACCACGGTCCAGACGCAGGTGAATGCGCAGGTCCGGGTTGAGCTTGTCGATAGATGGACGCTCGCCCGATGGGGTGCGCAGTTTGTCGACGATAGCGTCCTTCACTTTCAGGGCGCCGAAGTGGGTGTTGTCGATGCCCGAGCCGTGACCGCTGAATTCAACGGCCAGGGTACCGTCATTGAGCATGTGGTCTTGCCACTCGATATCCAGCACGCCGTGGTACAGGTCTTCGGCATCCTTCATCGGGAAACGCTTGAGCACCAGCAGCACCCGGTTAGCCAGACGTGACCACAGGCACAGGCGATAAGCCGTTTCCATGTCGGCCATGCCGCGCACGGCAGAAGTGTGCTCGCGCGCTTCCTCAAGGCCAAGCCCGACGGCTTCCTCGATAAGCAGACCTTCGAGGCCTTTTGGGCAAGTGAGGAAGAGTTCGTAACGATCCGACATGGGAGTTCCAGGGCCTTTAGCAAATAAGTGAACGGGCAACGCATTGACCGCTCGTTTTTCAATCAAGCGCTTTTCTTGAAGAGCGCTCGCGTGGCACGAAAGTGTGCCGTCCCACCCTGGCCGCACAGCCAACCAACCGGTTGAATGAGCTTAGATGCCCGGGCAGATAAAAAATTCTATGCAACAAAATGTCATAACTCGACCCTTCGTCGAATAATACCCGAGTGCTACGGGTGGCCATTCTCACTAAAGTATTAGCCTCATCATCTAGCGAGAGGCTGATCATAGCGGGCTTTGACCAATGACCACGGGAATTACATCGTGTTACTTATGGCCATAGCATCTTTATCGTTACGTTCTTATGACAAAACGATCATTCCCTCGATGTGACGCATTGGTTAGAACTCAATACAGGTTGACGCCGCAACGACGTCAACACCTTGGCTCGTGACGCCGGCAGCGAGCCACCAACGGCAGAAATTTTTCTGCCTGACCTCGATAGAGGTCGACGCGACAAATACAGTCAACAAGTGAGGGAAACACCCTATGAGAAGACTTAAGCGTGATCCGTTGGAAAGAGCATTTTTGCGCGGATATCAATATGGCGTTGGTGGAAAATCCCGTGAGCTTTGCCCATTTACTCTACCGTCGGTACGTCAAGCCTGGATCAACGGCTGGCGAGAAGGACGCGGCGACAACTGGGACGGTATGACCGGCACTGCGGGGATCCATAGACTCAACGAACTTCACGCCGTCGGCTAAACAGGGCACACATTCCGACACGACAATCTGATTACGCAATGACTTAACCACGCACGTCCTCTCCGGACGGCGGGCTTCGGCCCAAGGGCTCCTTCGAGGAGCCCTTTTTTATGTTCACTCACTTCCCGCACCCGTACCGTACCCGTAGCAGCTGGCGTAGCCTGCGTTCGGCTGCGAAGCAGTCGTAAACCCTATGTGCACGGTGTACCTGAAAAACCGCAGTGTCTGATTTCACGACGGCTGCGCCGCCGAACGCAGGCTACGCCAGCTGCTACGGGGGACGATTTTCGTTAGCGCAACGCGGCGATGGCATCCACGGATTCACGAATCAGCGCCGGGCCCTTGTAAATGAAGCCCGAATACAGCTGCACCAGACTGGCACCCGCAGCGATTTTCTCAGCCGCGTGCTTGCCTTCAGTAATGCCGCCAACCGCGATGATCGGCAAACGCCCGGCCAGCTCAGCCGCCAGCACCTTGACCGTGTGAGTGCTCTTGTCGCGTACCGGTGCACCGGACAAGCCGCCGGCCTCGTCACCGTACTCCATGCCTTCGACGCCTACGCGGCTCAGGGTGGTGTTGGTCGCGATCACCGCGTCCATCCCGGTTTCGATCAGCGCTTGCGCCACCTGAACGGTTTCTTCGTCAGTCATGTCCGGTGCGATCTTGATCGCCAGCGGTACACGCTTGCCGTGGCGCAGTGCCAGTTCTTCCCGACGCTGAGCCAGGTCTGCGAGTAATTGCTTGAGCGAGTCACCAAACTGCAGGCTGCGCAGGCCCGGGGTGTTCGGCGAACTGACGTTGACCGTCACGTAGCTGGCATGGGCGTAGACCTTGTCCAGGCAGATCAGATAATCGTCGACCGCACGTTCAACCGGCGTGTCGAAGTTCTTGCCGATGTTGATCCCCAGCACGCCTTTGTATTTGGCAGCCGCTACACGTGCCAGCAGATTATCGACGCCGAGGTTGTTGAACCCCATGCGGTTGATGATCGCTTCGGCTTGCGGCAGGCGGAAAATCCGTGGTTTTGGATTGCCTGGCTGTGGACGCGGAGTGATGGTGCCGATTTCGACGAAGCCGAAACCCAATTGAGCAAACCCGTCGATGGCCGCACCGTTCTTGTCCAGACCAGCCGCCAACCCCACCGGGTTCGGGAAGTCCAGGCCCATGACATTCACCGGCATCTTCGCTGGCGCCTTGCACAGCAAGCCATTGAGACCCAAACGCCCACCTGCGCCGATCAGGTCCAGGGACAGATCGTGGGAGGTTTCCGGGGAGAGTTTGAACAACAGTTGGCGGGCCAGGGTATACATGGGCGAATTTGACTCGGTTGGCGGCGAAATAAGGCGGCGATTATAGCCGGGCATCGGGGTCGCAAGCGAGGCGCACGACGAAATCAGCCGTCAATGGCATATGCCTTGCACCAACTGGGTTATGTGCACCCATGCCAACGGCGGGATGAGTGCCAGGTTGCGAATCGAAAGGACAACGGCGTCGTCACCTGGCCTGGTTTACACAAGGGGCCTGGGGACGGCGCTTTTTTCATGCAAGGTGCTTATTTGATGATTGAACCTGAAGCAGGACCGCTGGCCTGGGTCAACGGCAGCGATGCCCCGGAAAAAACCGCGATCAACCTTGGCTTCATGGCCTTGACCGACTGTGCGTCAGTGGTGGTTGCCGCGACTCAGGGCTTCGCCCAACCCTACGGGCTGACCTTGAACCTCAAGCGCCAATCGTCGTGGGCCAACCTGCGGGACAAACTGGTCAGCGGTGAACTCGATGCCGCCCACAGCCTCTATGGCTTGATCTATGCGGTGCACCTGGGCATCGGCGGCGTTGCGGCGACGGACATGGCCGTGCTCATGGGGCTGAACCAGAACGGCCAGAGCATCAACCTCTCTCACGGCCTGCAAGGGCTGGGCGTGACCAGTCCTGAAGCGCTGGACCGCCACGTGCACCAAAGTCGCCCAAAACTCACCTTCGCCCAGACCTTCCCCACCGGCACCCATGCCATGTGGTTGTATTACTGGCTGGCGAGCCAAGGCATCCATCCGTTGCGGGATGTCGACAGCGTCGTGGTGCCACCGCCACAAATGGTCGCGCACTTGCAGGCCGGGCGTATCGACGGTTTCTGCGTCGGTGAACCGTGGAGCGCCAGCGCGGTGAAACAAAACCTCGGCTTCACGATGGCGACGACCCAGACCATCTGGCCCGACCACCCGGAAAAAGTCCTTGGCTGCACCCGCGCCTTCGTCGAGCAATACCCGAACACCGCTCGGGCGCTGGTCATGGCGATCCTCGAGGCCAGTCGTTTCATCGAACAAAGCACGGAAAATCGCCGAAGCACCGCGCAACTGTTGAGCGCTGCCGAATATCTGGACGCACCGCTCGACTGCATCGAACCGCGTTTGTTGGGCGATTATGCCGACGGCCTCGGCAATCGCTGGCAGGACCCTCACGCGCTGCGCTTTCACGGTGGCGGCGACGTCAACTTGCCGTACCTGTCCGACGGCATGTGGTTCATGACCCAATTCCGGCGCTGGGGCTTATTGCGAGAAGACCCGGACTATCTGCAAGTGGCGCGTCAGGTCCAGCAACTCGGTGTCTACCGCGACGCAGCCAGCGCGCTGGGCGTTGCGACCCAGGGGCAGGAAATGCGCAGCAGTCAGTTGATCGACGGTAAAATATGGAATGGTTCGGACCCGGCGGCGTATGCCCGCAGTTTCAAGCTGCACGCCATGACCGACACCCCCGCCCTTCTCGCCCGCCGCTGACAGGAGCCTGCAAACATGTTGCGTATCCTGCTGATCAACGACACTGCGAAGAAGGTCGGACGCCTCAAGGCGGCACTGACCGAGGCCGGGTTTGAGGTGGTCGACGAGTCCGGCCTGACCATCGACCTGCCTGCGCGCGTCGAAATGGTGCGTCCAGACGTGATCCTGATCGATACCGAGTCACCGAGCCGTGATGTGCTGGAGCAAGTGGTGCTGGTCAGCCGTGACCAGCCTCATCCGATCGTGATGTTCACCGACGAGCACGACCCCGACGTCATGCGTCAGGCGATCAAGTCCGGCGTCAGCGCCTACATCGTCGAAGGCATTCATGCCGCACGCCTGCAACCGATCCTCGACGTGGCCATGGCGCGCTTTGAAAGCGATCAGGCCCTGCGCGCCCAACTCCAGGCCCGCGACCAGCAACTGGCCGAGCGCAAGCGCATCGAGCTGGCCAAGGGATTACTGATGAAAATGAAGGACTGCAATGAAGAGCAGGCCTACACCCTGATGCGTCGCCAAGCCATGAGCCGCCAACAAAAGCTGATCCAGGTGGCCGAGCAGATCATTGCCATGAGTGAGTTGTTGGGTGGTTGACCTGCAAAAGATCGCAGCCTTCGGCAGCTCCTACAGGGTGTACGCCATTCCAATGTAGGAGCTGCCGAAGGCTGCGATCTTTCCGGTCCCACTACAAATTCCGGATCTGGCACAGATCTCGCTACGTAAACCACACAGGTAGCCAACGGCGGTTGCCCCACCTACGACAAAGACGTCGCACACCCCTTTCGCACAAGCGCAGCGGGTTGCGGCGTTTTTTCGTTTTGGCCCCACAGCCCGGGGCCGGTGGTGCGGCCGTCGCGGCGCCCCACCGCAAAGCTCATGACTCCCTTCGAGACTCTTCACAGCTGAGGTGCGCGATGAATTCAAGCTTCTGGAAATCCGGCCATACCCCGACACTCTTCTCGGCCTTTCTGTATTTCGACCTGAGCTTCATGGTCTGGTACCTGCTCGGCCCGTTGGCGGTGCAAATCGCCGCCGACCTGCACCTGACCACCCAGCAACGCGGACTGGTGGTGGCCACGCCGATTCTGGCCGGGGCCTTCTTGCGCTTCGCGATGGGATTGCTGGCGGATCGTCTGTCACCGAAAACCGCTGGGCTGATCGGTCAGGTGATCGTGATCTGCGCCCTGTTCGGCGCCTGGAAACTTGGCATCCACAGCTACGAGCAAGCGCTGCTGCTGGGCTTGTTCCTCGGGATGGCCGGTGCTTCGTTCGCCGTCGCCCTGCCCTTGGCTTCGCAGTGGTATCCGCCACAGCATCAGGGCAAGGCGATGGGCATTGCTGGCGCTGGTAACTCGGGCACGGTGTTCGCTGCGCTGATCGCCCCGCTGTTGGCGGCGTCATTTGGCTGGAGCAACGTCTTTGGCTTCGCGTTGATTCCACTGATCCTGACGCTGATCATCTTCGCCTGGCTGGCGAAAAACGCACCTGAACGGCCGAAAGCCAAATCCATGGCCGACTACTTCAAGGCCCTCGGTGACCGCGACAGTTGGTGGTTCATGTTTTTCTACAGCGTGACCTTCGGCGGTTTCATCGGCCTGGCCAGCGCCCTGCCCGGCTACTTCAACGACCAATACGGCCTGAGCCCGGTCACCGCCGGTTATTACACCGCAGCCTGTGTGTTTGGTGGCAGTTTGATGCGGCCTCTCGGTGGCGCACTGGCGGATCGCTTCGGTGGTATTCGCACCTTGTTGGTCATGTATACCGTCGCGGCGATCTGCATTGCTGTCGTGGGTTTCAACCTGCCAAGCTCCTATGCTGCGCTGGCGCTGTTTGTCTGCACCATGCTCGGCCTTGGCGCGGGTAACGGCGCGGTGTTCCAGTTGGTGCCGCAGCGCTTTCGGCGTGAAATCGGCGTGATGACCGGACTGATCGGCATGGCGGGCGGTATCGGCGGCTTCGCCCTCGCGGCCGGCATGGGTGCGATCAAGCAGAGCACCGGCAGCTATCAGATGGCCTTGTGGTTGTTCGCCAGCCTCGGCGTTCTGGCCTGGTTTGGCCTGCACGGGGTCAAACGCCGCTGGAGAACCACCTGGGGTTCGGCCGCTGTGACCGCAGCGCGGGTATGATGCACCAATGAGCCTGCAATTGAGCTTCGCCGAGGCCAGCGCCATCGGCCCACGGGACGAAAATCAGGACGCCCTGCGCCTGGTCACGCCCGCCGCTGAACTGGCGGCGAGCAAAGGGTTCCTGTTCGCCATCGCCGACGGCGTCAGCCAATGCGCCGATGGCGGACTCGCGGCCCGCGCGACCTTGCAGGCTCTGGCCCTCGACTACTACGCCACGCCGCAGACCTGGGCTGTGGCGCAAGCGTTGGACCGCCTGCTGCTGGCGCAGAATCGCTGGTTGCAGGCCAACGGCGGTGGCCAGCCGTTGCTCACCACCGTCAGTGCGCTGGTGCTGCGCGGTCGACGCTTCACCCTGGCGCATGTCGGCGATTGTCGGGTGTATCGCTGGCACGCCGACCAATTGCTGCGCATCAGTGAGGACCACGTCTGGGAACAACCGGGCATGCAGCATGTGCTCAAGCGCGCCTTGGGACTGGATCAGCATCTGGTGCTGGACTTTCTCGACGGCGAACTGCGCACCGGCGAGAGTTTCGTCCTGCTGAGCGATGGCGTTTGGGCGACGCTGGGCGACACCGCCATCGCGGCCATTCTGCGCGATCAGCCCGACCTCGACAGTGCTGCGCAAACCCTGGTCAACGCCGCTCACCTGGCCGGCAGTCAGGACAACGCCAGCGCGCTGCTGGTGCGGGTCGACACCCTCGGTGAAACGAGCATCGGTGATACGCTGATTCAACTGCAGCAATGGCCATTGCCGCCGCCGCTCAAACCCGGTCAATCCTTCGAAGGCTGGCACGTCGAGAGGCTGCTCGGGCAGAGTCAGCAGTCGCTGATCTACCGTGTTCGTGATGGGCAGCAACAGCCTTGGCTACTGAAAACACTCCCCTTGCAGTTGAACAACGACACCGCGGCCGCACAGGCGCTGCTCTCCGAAGAGTGGTTTCTCAAGCGCGTTGCCGGTCGCAGCTTTCCGGAAATACACCCGGCAGCTCAACGTCAGCACCTGTATTACGTGATGCGCGAGTATCCGGGGCTGACCCTGGCTGAACTGTTCGCGCAGAACGGTCCGTTGCCGCTGCCCCAATGGCAACAACTGGCCGAACGTCTGCTGCGGGCCGTGGGCATGCTGCATCGGCGGCAGATCTTCCATCGCGACATCAAACCGGAAAACCTGCTGCTGGCTGAGGACGGCGAGTTACGGCTGCTGGATTTCGGTCTGGCGTACTGCACTGGCTTATCCGAAGACCAATCGAACGCGCTGCCGGGCACCCCGAGCTACATTGCCCCGGAAGCGTTCAACGGGATTTCACCAACACCGCAACAGGATCTGTATGCGGTCGGCGTGACGCTCTATTACCTGGCCACCGGGCATTATCCCTACGGAGAAATCGAAGCCTTTCAACGTCCGCGCTTTGGCTCGCCAGTCAGCGCCAACCGCTATAGGCCGGACCTGCCGGACTGGCTAGGGCAAAGCCTGGAACGCGCGGTGTGCGCCGATCCGGCGCAACGTTATGAAACGGCGGAGGAATGGTTGCTGCTGCTGGAGCAAGGCGAACGGCGCAGTTTGAGTGTGCGACCCAGGCCGTTGCTGGAGCGTGAACCATTGAAGGTGTGGCGCACGTTGGCGCTGGTGTTGTTGATGATCAATGTGGTGCTGTTGTATCTGGCATTTCATGGTTGATTTTTAAAGATCGCAGCCTTCGGCAGCTCCTACAGGTGTACGCGATCCCACGTAGGCTGCGATCTTTTGATTTTTCTGCTTCAAAACCGGGCATTGCGCCTTTATCTGGTGCATTAAAAATGCCCGTTACTCATATGAAACGTCCGTAAATACGCCCTTGCGCCACTTGGCACGACCGCTGCATTACCTTTTTCACCATACATAAAGCCCAGCCTTCAACGACGAAGGCCGGGCTTCCCGAGAGAACGGGACCAGGACAAAGGCGTCCTCGCTAGGTAACTAGCGGGACGCCTTTTTTTGTTTGCGCAAAATATCTCGAGCCAGCCTGACCACCCTGATGAGGCAAGTCTGAGCTCCCCGGAGAACCTGATGAAAAAACTAAAACTGGTGATGATCGGCAACGGCATGGCCGGGGTTCGCACCCTGGAAGAATTGCTCAAGCTGAGTAGCGAGCTGTACGACATCACGGTCTTCGGCGCCGAGCCCCATACCAACTACAACCGCATTCTTCTTTCGCCAGTGCTGGCGGGTGAGCAGACCTTCGACGAAATCGTGCTCAACGACCTGGATTGGTACCTGGACAACAACATCAAGCTGCTGCTCAACCGCAAAGTAGTGGAGATCGACCGGGTCAAACGCCGGGTCATCGCCGAAGACGGCAGCGAAGCCGAATACGACCGTCTACTGATCGCCACCGGTTCGACACCGTTCATCCTGCCGATCCCTGGCAATACCTTGCAGGGCGTCATCGGTTACCGCGACATCGCCGACACCCAGGCCATGATCAACACCGCCAAAACCCACAAGCACGCGGTGGTCATCGGCGGCGGCCTGCTGGGCCTTGAAGCGGCCAATGGGCTGATGCTGCGCGGCATGCACGTGACCGTGGTGCACCTTGGCGAGTGGCTGCTGGAACGGCAACTGGACAAAACCAGCGGCCAGTTGCTGCAAACCGCCCTGGAAGGTCGTGGCCTGCACTTTCGCCTGTGCGAACAGACCCAGGCCCTGCACGATGCCGGCAATGGCCGGGTCGGCTCGGTGCAGTTCAAGAACGGCGACATCATCCCCGCTGACCTGGTGGTGATGGCGGCCGGCATTCGTCCCAACACCGAACTCGCGGAAAAATCCGGCATCCCGTGCAACCGCGGGATTCTGGTCAACGACACCCTGCAAACCTATGACCCACGCATCTACGCAATCGGCGAATGCGCCAGTCACCGTGGCATCGCCTACGGCCTGGTGGCGCCGCTGTTCGAGCAAGCCAAGGTCTGCGCCAACCACCTGGCGCAACTGGGGTTTGCCCGCTATTCGGGCTCGGTGACCTCAACCAAATTGAAAGTCACCGGCATCGACCTGTTCTCCGCCGGCGACTTCATGGGCGGCGAAGGCACCGAAACCATCACCCTCTCCGACCCCATCGGCGGGGTCTACAAAAAACTGGTGATCAAGGATGACGTGCTGGTCGGCGCCTGTCTGTACGGCGACACAGCGGATGGCGGCTGGTATTTCCGGCAGATTCGTGAGAACCACGCCATCGGCGAAATCCGCGATCACCTGATGTTCGGTGAAAATGCGTTAGGCGATGTAGGCCACCAGGGCCAGGACAAAGCCATGAGCATGGCCGACAGCGCCGAAGTCTGCGGCTGCAATGGCGTCTGCAAGGGCACCATCGTCAAGGCGATTCAGGAACACGGCCTGTTCAGCGTCGACGAGGTCAAGAAGCACACCAAGGCGGCCAGTTCCTGCGGTTCCTGCGCCGGGCTGGTGGAGCAGATTCTGATCAACACTGTCGGCGGCGCGGCGGACGTCAAACCGAAAAGCGAAAAAGCCATTTGCGGTTGCAGCGACCTCAACCACGGACAGATCCGCCAAGCGATCCGCGAAGAGCATCTGTTGACGATCGCCGGGACCATGAGCTACCTGAACTGGCGCACCCCGAATGGCTGCGCCACCTGCCGCCCGGCGCTCAACTACTACCTGATTTCCACCTGGCCGGGCGAGGCCAGGGACGATCCGCAATCACGCCTGATCAACGAACGGGCCCACGCCAACATTCAGAAAGACGGCACTTACTCGGTAGTCCCACGGATGTGGGGCGGTGTGACCAATCCGTCGGAGCTGCGGCGCATTGCCGATGTGGCCGACAAGTACAACGTGCCCATGGTCAAGGTCACGGGCGGCCAGCGTATCGACTTGCTGGGGATCAAGAAGCAGGATCTGCCCGGTGTCTGGAAGGACCTCGACATGCCGTCCGGCCATGCCTACGGCAAATCGATTCGTACAGTGAAAACCTGCGTCGGTAGCGAGTTCTGCCGCTTCGGCACACAAAACTCCACGCAACTGGGCATCGAACTGGAGCATGACCTGTTCAACATGTGGTCGCCGCACAAGGTCAAGCTGGCGGTCTCTGGCTGCCCGCGCAACTGCTCGGAAGCCGGGATCAAGGACGTAGGGATCATCGGCGTCGACTCTGGTTGGGAGATGTACATCGGCGGCAACGGCGGGATCAAAACCGAGGTCGCGGAGTTCTTCGTCAAACTGAAAACCGCCGAAGAAGTGCGCGAATACAACGGCGCTTTCCTGCAGCTGTATCGCGAAGAAGCCTTCTACCTCGAGCGCACCGTGCACTACCTGCAGCGGGTCGGCATGGAACACATCAAGAAAGCCGTGCTGGAGGACCCGGAGCGTCGCAAAGCGCTCAACGATCGCCTGCAATTCTCCTTGTCGTTCGAACAGGACCCGTGGAAAGAACGCCTTGAGCAGCCGCTGCTGAAGAAGGAATTCGATGTCATCCCCGTGAAAAACCTGGAGGTGCCGGCATGAACTGGCTGGATATCTGCGCACTCGAAGAAATCAATGCCTTGGGCTCGCGCATCGTCAGCGGACCAAAAGGTGACATCGCGATTTTTCGCACCAGCGACGATGAGGTTTTCGCCCTCGACGACCGCTGCCCGCACAAGGGCGGGCCGCTGTCCCAGGGACTGATCTACGGCAAACGCGTCGCCTGCCCGTTGCACAATTGGCAGATCGACCTCGAGTCCGGTCAAGCCCTGGCGCCTGATGTCGGCTGCGCCCATCACCATCCGGCACGGGTGGAGAACGGTCGGGTCATGCTGGCTCTGCGGGAAGCAGGCTGATGAGCCGCCAGACGACCGCCTCGACCTGCTGTTACTGCGGGGTGGGTTGCGGCGTACTGATCGAGCATGACGGCGAGCAGATCCTCGGCGTCAGCGGCGACCCGACGCACCCGGCCAACTTCGGCAAGCTGTGCAGCAAAGGCTCGACGCTGCACCTCACTGGCGACCTCGCGGCGCGAGCGCTGTACCCGGAACTGCGCCTCGGCAAAGGTATGGCCCGCAGCCGTACCGATTGGGACACCGCCCTCGATCACGCCGCCAGCGTTTTCGCCGACACCATCGCCGAGCACGGCCCGGACAGCGTGGCGTTTTATATCTCGGGGCAACTGCTGACCGAGGACTACTACGCCTTCAACAAACTGGCCCGAGCATTGGTCGGCACCAACAACATCGACAGCAATTCGCGACTCTGCATGTCGTCGGCGGTAGTCGGCTACAAGCGCAGCCTGGGTGCAGACGCTCCGCCTTGCAGCTATGAAGACCTTGAATTGAGTGATTGCGTGATGATCGTCGGCAGCAACATGGCCTACGCCCATCCGGTGCTGTTTCGTCGCCTGGAAGAAGCCAAAACCCGCCGCCCGCAGATGAAAGTCATCGTCATCGACCCACGGCGTACCGACACCTGCGACCTCGCCGACCTGCATCTGGCCATACTGCCCGGCACCGATGTCGCGCTGTTCCATGGGATTTTGCACCTGCTGCTGTGGGAAGACTGGGTCGACCGTGAGTTCATCAAGGCACACACTGAAGGCTTGGCCGAACTGAAGAGCCTGGTGCGCGACTACACCCCACAAATAGTCGCGCAACTCTGCGGGATCAGCGTTGAACAACTGCAGCAATGCGCCGAGTGGGTCGGCACATCACCGAGTTTTCTTTCGCTGTGGTGCATGGGCCTGAATCAGTCCACTGCCGGCAGCGCAAAAAACAGTGCGCTGATCAACCTGCACCTGGCCACCGGACAAATCGGCCGCCCAGGTGCAGGCCCCTTCTCGCTCACCGGTCAGCCGAATGCCATGGGCGGACGCGAAACCGGCAGCTTGTCGAACTTGCTGCCAGGTCATCGCGAAGCGGCCAACGCGCAACATCGCGCTGAAGTGGCGGATTACTGGGGTGTTGAAAAACTACCTGACACGACCGGGCTAACCGCCATCGAACTGTTCGAGCAGGTCCAGAGCGGCAAGATCAAAGCGCTGTGGATCGCCTGCACCAACCCGGCGCAGTCGCTGCCGGATCAGCAAACCGTGCGCGCGGCGTTGCAGGCTTGCCCATTCGTGGTGCTGCAAGAAGCCTTTCGCACTACCGAAACCGCACCCTTCGCCGACCTGTTGCTACCTGCCGCCAGCTGGGGTGAGAAGGAAGGCACGGTGACCAACTCTGAACGGCGGATTTCCCACGTTCGCCGCGCCATCAGCGCACCAGGTGAATCGCGCCCGGACTGGGCGATCACCGTGGATTTCGCACAACGCCTGGAACGGCGTCTACGTCCTGGACTGCCCAGCCTGTTTGCCTTCGAACAACCGGCGCAGGTCTTTGATGAATACAAACAACTGACACGCGGACGGGATCTGGACCTCTGCGGGATCAGCCACGCGCTGCTCGACCGCCTCGGCCCACAGCAATGGCCGTTCCCGGGTGGCGCCTTGAGAGGAACGCCACGGCTTTATGTGGACGGGATTTTCCCTACCGAGAGTGGCCGTGCACAGTTTGTCGCCGACCCTTATCGCGCCGCCAAGGAGCAACGCGATGCACGCTTTCCGTTGACCCTGATCACCGGACGTCTGCGCGATCAATGGCACGGCATGAGCCGCACTGGCACCGCAGCACAATTGTTCGGCCACGTCAGCGAAGCCCTGCTGAGCCTGCATCCTGATGAGTTGCGTCGGTATCGGCTGCAGAACGGCGATCTGGTCAACCTCAAAAGCCGTCGAGGCAGCCTGATCGTCGCCGTCGGCAGTGATGACAGCGTGCGCCCGGGTCAGGCGTTTCTGCCGATGCACTGGGGCGACCGTTTCCTCAAGGGCGGCGTAAATGCGGTCACGCAGCCGGCGTTCGACCCCCTGTCGAAACAACCCGAACTCAAACACAGCGGCGTGCGTATCGAACCGGTAAAACTGCCATGGCATTTGTTCGCACTGGTTGAGGGCGATGTTCAGCAGCATTTCGAGACCTTACGACCGCTCTGCGAGGACTTTGCCTACGTCAGCCTCAGCCTGGCCGGCCGTGAACGCCCAGCGTTGCTGATTCGCGCTGCCAGCGCCCAGGCGCCTGATCCGCAATTGCTGCATGACATCGATCAACAACTGGGACTCAACGATGGCCCAGTCTTGGCCTATGACGATCCGCAGCGATCCATTGGCAAACGAGTGCGCATCGAACACGGTCGGATTACCGCCATTCGTCTGGCCGGTGAAACCCTCGCACAACACTGGCTGCAAAACCTCTGGCTGGAAGGCCGCGCCGACGAGCAATTACGGCGCTGGCTATTGGCGCCGTTGAGCACCCCACCTGGCAGTGCAGGCTCATCCGTCAGCGCCACCAAAACCCTGTGCAACTGCAAGAACGTCAGCGAAGACGCGGTGTGCGCCGGTATTCGCAGCGGTCTGGACTTGCAGGGCCTGAAACAACAACTGGGTTGTGGCACGCAATGCGGCTCCTGTGTCCCGGAAATCAAGCGTCTGTTGGCGGCCAAAGTGCAGCCCATCGCAATCACGTCGTGAGGAATAGAACATGAGCGCAAAAGTCTGGCTGGTGGGTGCAGGTCCCGGTGACCCTGAATTGCTGACCCTCAAAGCCGTTCGGGCGCTGAATGAAGCCGATGTGGTGCTGATCGATGATCTGGTCAACGAAGCCGTGCTGGTGCATTGCCCGCAGGCGCGCATTATTGCGGTCGGCAAACGCGGTGGCTGCCGCTCTACTCCGCAAGCGTTCATTCATCGCTTGATGCTGCGTTATGCCCGCCAAGGCAAATGCGTGGTGCGGCTCAAGGGCGGCGATCCGTGCATTTTCGGACGCGGCGGTGAAGAAGCACAGTGGTTGCGCGAACGTGAAATTGAGGTCGAGCTGGTCAATGGCATCACCGCAGGCCTGGCCGGCGCAACGCAATGCGATATTTCCCTGACTCTGCGCGGCGTCGCCCGTGGCGTAACCTTGGTCACCGCGCACACTCAGGACAACAGCGAGCTCAATTGGCGAGCCTTGGCCCAAAGCGGTACAACGCTGGTGATTTACATGGGCGTGGCGAAATTGAGCTCAATTGGCGAGCAATTGCTGGCCGGCGGGATGGCTGCTGATACGCCTGTGGCGATGATTGAAAATGCTTCATTGCCACACCAGAGGGAATGTCGGAGCAACCTCACAGCGATGCAGGAAGACGCCCACAGCTTCCAACTGAAAAGCCCGGCTATCCTGGTGATCGGTGCGGTGGCAGCCTGTGACAATGCTAAAAGATCGCAGCCTGCGGCAGCTCCTACGGAGGAGCGCTGGAACGCCTATCTAGCGTAGGAGCTGCCGCAGGCTGCGATCCGTTCAAAAAGACCAAATCGCAGGCAAAGAAAAGCCCGGCCGAAGCCGGGCTTTTCCGAACTACACGCTAATTACTTAGCAGTAGCTTCAACCTGCGCTTCTACACGACGGTTTGCAGCGCGGCCAGCGTCAGTGCTGTTGTCAGCAATTGGGCGGGACTTGCCGTAACCAACCGAGTGAACGCGGTTAGCTTCAACACCATCCTTGACCAGAACTTGTTTCACAGCGTCAGCACGACGCTGGGACAGCTTCTGGTTGTAAGCGTCAGGACCGACGTTGTCGGTGTGACCTTCAACAACGGTGGTGGTGTTCGGGTACTGCTTCATGAAGTCAGCCAGGTTCTTCACGTCGCCGTAGCTGTTTGGCTTAACAACAGCCTTGTTGAAGTCGAATTTCACGTCCAGTTGAACGCGAACAACTTCAGCAACTGGAGCTTCTGGAGCTGGCTCTGGAGCCGGTGCTGCAGCTACTGGAGCTGGAGCAACTTTGCCGCCAGTGCCGCCGAAGTTAACGCCCAAGCCAACTAGAGCCTGGTAGTCCCAACGACCGTTGTCCAGCTTGTAGTCGGCTTCAAGGCCGGCACGAGCGTACAAGTTGTCGGTGATGTACCACTTGGCGCCAGCACCAGTGGTCAGGTAGGTGGACTGGTCACGACCAGTGTGGCCGTCAGCAGCGACGTTGGTCATGCTACCGTGTTGAACACCGCCTTCAACGTAAGGACGGATGGCATCGCCAACAGTACCGAAGTGGTACTGGGACTTCAGACCAAAGTGATCGCCACGGATTTTCTGGTTACCAGTGTTGCTGTCAGAACGAGTGTAGTCGTCCGAACGGTAGGTGGCATTCACAGAAACGTCGTCGGTCAGGAAGTAACCGATCGAGGCGCCAGGACCAGTGCGGCCGTTCTGGTAAGAGTCAACGCTATGGTTCCAGGTTTTACCCCAGAACAGCTCACCTTCGACCGCGCCTTGGCCTTGTGCCAGAGCGCCGAACGAAGTAGCGGCAATAAGAGAACCAATGGCAAAGCCCAAGGTGTTTTTCAGTTTCATCCGTTAAATCCCCATCTGGTGATTGTAAAGCAGTCCCGCAAACCGGGGGACAACTCGGCGGCAAGTCTATCAGAACTTGCCTACACGTAAGAGATATTTGCGCTGAACTAAGTTTCAGCGATGCCTGCAAATTTCTCACGCAATTTGTCAAGAGCGCGTTTGTACCGCATTTTCGTTGCACTCAAACCCATGTGCATGATGTCTGCGATCTCCTGAAACTCCAGCTCTGCGACAAATCGTAGCACCAGAATTTCCCGGTCAATCGGGTTCACATACACTAACCAGCGATCAAGTCCACCCTTTTCCTCAGGTGTCGGCGCCTTCTCTTCAGACGCTTCCTCAAGGGGGTCCAGACTCAAAGCGTCCATCAAGCGACGCTTACGCCGTTCCTTCCGATACTGTGTGATGCATTCGTTGTACGTGATGCTGTAGAGCCAGGTTTTGAACTTCGATTTCCCCTCAAAGTTCTTCAAACCGTACAACACCTTCAACATCACTTCCTGACAGACATCATCTGCGTCACGATCGTTCCCGAGATACCGTGCACAAACGTTAAATAATGTTCTCTGATAACGCCGCATCAGCTCTTCGTAGGCGCGCGTCACGTGAAACAGCTCCGTGTGCGAGCGCGCGACCAACTCCTCATCAGAGAGCTCGCGGGGGTCGTAGCGCATGGATAGCGATTGGGCTTTATTCAAAACAAGTTGGGCCGACAGTCAGGTCAATGTCCGCCGCAACCCAGGGTATCGGGCATTTTGCGGCGGCATACATTAGCAGGGTTTGCCGGGTTAGCGGCTACTTACATGCTGTTCCAGGAGGATCCGATTGGAAAGTGAGACTAGCTCACCCTCGTCGGTCAGCAATGTAGTTTTAACCGTGCCAATCTCTTCGATCTGGCCTTCGACCTCACCAACACGCACTTGTTGCCCAACCTGATACAACTCACGCACATAGATTCCCGCAAGAATCTGGCCGGCAATTTCCCGGCTTCCCAACCCCATGGCCAAGGCAACTGCCAGACCAACGGTAATCAAAACAATCACGATCACATGGTTCAGCAGGTCGGTTTTGACCTCCAGCTGGCTGATCGCGACCGAAATACTGATGATGATCACCAGGCCTTGAGCGATACGTCCCAGGCCCGATGCGTAATCCAGTCCTACACCTTCTGCGGCGCCACGCACCAGCCCATTGGCCAATTGTGCGAGCAACACGCCCACCAGCAACACCAGCGCGGCGCCAAATACTTTCGGCACATACAACGCCAACATATCGAGCGTAGCCGAAACTCGCTCCAAGCCAAGGGATTCTGCAGCAGAAACCAAAAAAATCAGCAAAACGAACCAATAAACGATTTTGCCGATCAGGGTCGAAATCGGCACCTGCAGGCCTGCGCGAGCCAGCAGCTTGGTCAAACCGGTACCGCCCATCAAGCGATCCAGGCCCAGTTTTGCGAGTAATTTGGAGAGCAGGGTGTCGAGCAGCTTGGCCACGACAAAACCCAGCAAAAGCACTACCAGTGCGCCGAACAGGTTCGGAATGAAGTTTGCTACCTTGGTCCACAACGCTGTCATTGCCGTGACGAGGCTCTGAGTCCAGAGATCAAGTTCCATATTCAATCAGCCTTATCAGCAGTGCGAGCAGTAGGTTTACGACGGGAAACCGGCGAGACATGGGCCGATCCGTTATTGAGGGCAATCATCAGCGCGGGCAGCCAGCGGCCCAGCAGGCTGAACAGATCACCGGCGCCAACCTGGCGGTTGGCGGTTTTCAGCACACGCCCCAGGCAGGCATCGTCGTCACGGGTGGACGGTGATGCCTTGAGCATGTCGCGCAAGGACTGTTCAAACGGATCGTGCATACGCACCTCTCGTGATATCTGTGAAAGACGCGATCAAAATTCTTCGGGTCACATGGCTCTCCCTCATACCCAGCGCAAACGCCGGAACAACCACCATTGCCCCACCGCCACTGTCACCATCATCAGGCAGGCAATCACGAAGCCATAAGGGTTCCCGGAAAAAGGAATTCCACCGACGTTTATGCCGAGTAACCCGGTCAAAAAACTCATCGGCAAAAAGATCCCGGTGATGATCCCGAAGCGGTACATAGTGCGATTCATGCGCACGCTCAAACGCCGATCTTCAGTCTCAAGCACCAGCCCTACGCGCTCTCGGGTCAATTCCAGCTCTTCCAGATAACGCGTCAGGCTGTTGTTCAATTCGTTCCAGTAGTCGCCGTCATCGTCGACAAACCATGGCAATTTTATCCGCGTCAATTGACCGAAGATATCCCGCTGCGGGGCAAGGAAGCGCTTCAGTCCTGCCGCTCGCCGACGGATCTGCAAAATGGCGCCATGCTCCGGAGTATACCGTTCGTCGGTATCCAGCTTTTCTTCTTCATCATCGACGATTTCCGAGAGATCGCTGACCAGATCCTGCACTTTATGGGTGAGGTACTGAGCCATATAAAGGACCAGTTCGGAGGTGGTTTTCGGCCCCTTGCCCTCAGTCAGTTGCACCAGCAACTCATCGGTGGCGCGCAACGGCCGTAAACGCAGGGAAATCACCCGCTGAGCAGAGGCGAAGATCCGAACCGACACCATGTCTTCAGGCTCGGCACCTGGATTGAGGTTGATTCCGCGCAAAAACAGCAGCAACTCGGAGTCCGGCAGCGTCAACAGGCGCGGCCGGGTGTTCTCTTCGAGTAGCAGGTCACAGCTGAACTCACTCAGACCGCTGGATTTACGCAACCAGGTCTGAGTTTGCGGGTGACTACGGTCCCAGTGCAGCCAGAGGCTTTCATGGGGTTGCAGTTGCAGGTCATCCAGTTCAATCCGGGCAAGCCAACGCGCACCGCCTTTACCATCCAGCACCAGGGCATGCACCAGCCCCCACTGCGCGTTTTCTTCCTCGAACATCCTCACCCCTGGCTTGAATCAGTTATTTATTCTGGCATTTTCAACGGACTTGGCGAGATGATCACGCCGTTATTGTCCGCATAGATGTATTCACCCGGACGGAAAGTCACGCCGGCGAAGGTTACCGCAACGTTCAGATCACCGATGCCACGTTTGTCGGTTTTCATCGGATGACTGGCCAGCGCCTGCACGCCCAGATCGGTTTGCGCAATGACGTCGACGTCACGGATGCAGCCGTAGATCACCAGCCCTTCCCAACCGTTTTTCGCGGCTTTCTCGGCCAGCATATCGCCCAGCAGGGCGCGGCGCAGCGAACCACCGCCATCGACCACCAGCACCTTGCCATTCCCTTTGAGCTCGACCTGCTCCTTGACCAGCGAGTTGTCTTCGAAGCACTTGATGGTAACGATTTCGCCGCCGAAGGAATCACGGCCGCCAAAATTGCTGAACATCGGCTCCAGCACCTGCACCAGTTCCGGGTAGGCATCACACAGGTCGGGAGTTAGGTAATGGTTCATCGAGAAACTCCTGTAAGAGAAAGAACACGATTGTGGACTGTCGAAAATCGCAGGGATTACAGAACTGAAACGTGTAGTCGCAAAGGATATTAAACATCGATCCCGATGCGATCACCTTCGTAAGCCACCTTCAGCATGCTCAAGCCAGGACACGGCGCCTGCACCGGAACGCCGCTGGGCAACTGAAACTCTATGCCGTGGCGCTGACAACGCAGGATATTTCCCGACAATGTCGCACTGCTCAGCGGCGCGCCTTTATGTGGGCAGCTGTCTATCAGCAATAACGGCTGATTATCCAGCACCAACAACAGCAGGCTACGCCCTTCGACCTGGAACGTCCGCCGATAACCTTCATCCAGATTGATCAGACGCTCAAGGGGCACGAACATAAGGCTGACTCAGCAACCGATTGTGACCAGAACAGCTCAATACGTCATATCTTAGCCGTTAGCTGATCTGAACGAAACGCTCTTGTCAGAGCATTCGTACTCAGACTGCTGTAGCCAAATCCGGCTTGCCAGCCACTAACGGCGCCTGCTGATCTGTCAGCCAGCGCTGCACCAATGGCCAGACTTCGGCCTGTGCGGCTTTGCTGACCAGCATTTCAACATGCCCAAAATTGTCCGAAAAGCCCTGCTCACGCCCCAGACAGATGAACTGTTTGTGCTCGGAACCGATCTGATCGAACAGCTTGCGACAAGCCCAATCCGGGTCCTGATGATCGCTGGTCGCGCTGACGCCCAAGACCGGAACCTGAACCTCGGCCAGCCCGGCCCACCAGTCTTTCTCGGCATCACCAAAGCGTCCGAACAAGCCATACCAACGCATACCTTCCAGGGCCAGGCCAATCGGCTCGTCCTCTGGGCCACGCTTGAGACGAGAGCCCGAAATCTGTGCGAAACGCTTCAAGAGAAACCGCCCGCTCCACTCCACCGGGGGAAATTTCAGCGGCCAATAGGTGCGACTGACCTGCGTACCAAAAAATGCGGCAGAGGCCACAGCTGGCTCACCCAGGTACTGACCACCCAGCGCTGCCGCCAGGGTGATGCCACCCAGTGAATGACCAATCCAGTGCGGAACCTGACCGCTTTGCTCGCGAACGAACGCAGCAATCGCCGGCAGATCGTAACGGGCATAGTCGGCAACGCGGTTCTTTCGATAGTTCTGGTTGCGCTGGGACAAGCCGTGACCGCGCATTTCCGGTATCCACACATCAAAACCGGCGCGCGCCAGATAGGCGCCCAGACCAAGACCTTTGGGGGAAAACCAGAAACGCCGATTGGAAAAACTGCCGTGAAGCAAAATCACCGGAACGCCACGCACGGAGGGCTCATCGGCCATGCCCAGGCGGGTGACCGCCAGCTCGACGGTGCCGTCCGGACTGTTGCCGGGTTTCAAGCGATAGACGTCCTCGCTCAGATCGCCGCGACGCTCGGCGCTGATCAAGGCGACAGGAAATAGGTTGCTGCTGCTTTGCATAATGCTCTTGCACAAAAAAGGGCGGGGTCCATCTGGATGCCGCCCTACTTGAATCCTAAAGGAGCCGATCATCGATCAGCCCCTTCACTCAACACATCAGACCGCAGCCTGACCTTCAGCCAGGAAGAACCAGGTTTCCAGTACGGAATCCGGGTTCAACGAAACGCTTTCGATACCCTGTTCCATCAGCCACTTGGCCAGGTCCGGGTGATCGGAAGGCCCCTGACCGCAAATACCGATGTATTTGCCAGCCTTGTTGCAGGCCTGAATCGCGTTGGACAGCAATTTCTTGACCGCCGGATTACGCTCGTCGAACAGGTGCGCGATGATCCCGGAGTCACGGTCCAGGCCCAGGGTCAGCTGGGTCAGGTCGTTGGAACCGATGGAGAAACCGTCGAAGAACTCGAGGAACTCTTCAGCGAGGATCGCGTTGGACGGCAGTTCGCACATCATGATAACGCGCAGACCGTTTTCGCCACGGGCCAGGCCGTTTTCGGCCAACAGGTCCACAACCTGGCTGGCTTCGCCCAGGGTACGGACGAACGGCACCATGATTTCGACGTTGGTCAGGCCCATCTCGTTGCGCACGCGTTTCAGCGCACGGCATTCGAGTTCGAAGCAGTCACGGAACGACTCGCTGATGTAACGCGAAGCGCCACGGAAGCCCAGCATCGGGTTTTCTTCTTCCGGCTCGTAGAGCTTGCCGCCGATCAGGTTGGCGTATTCGTTGGACTTGAAGTCCGACAGACGCACGATGACCTTTTTCGGCCAGAACGCGGCGGCCAGGGTGCTGATGCCCTCGACCAGTTTCTCGACATAGAAGCCGACCGGATCGTTGTAACCGGCAATGCGCTTGTCGACGCTGTCCTTGATTTCCGACGGCAGACCGTCGTAGTTCAGCAGTGCTTTCGGGTGCACACCGATCATGCGGTTGATGATGAACTCCAGACGGGCCAGGCCCACACCGGCGTTCGGCAGCTGCGCGAAATCGAAAGCGCGATCCGGGTTACCGACGTTCATCATGATTTTGAACGGCAGCTCCGGCATGGCGTCGACGGAGTTTTTCTTGATGTCGAAGCCCAACTCGCCTTCAAAGATGAAGCCAGTGTCGCCTTCAGCGCAGGAAACGGTCACGCCCTGGCCGTCTTTCAACAGCTGGGTGGCGTTGCCGCAACCGACGACGGCCGGAATACCCAGCTCACGGGCGATGATCGCCGCGTGGCAGGTACGGCCGCCACGGTTGGTGACGATGGCACTGGCGCGCTTCATGACCGGTTCCCAGTCCGGGTCGGTCATGTCGGAAACCAGAACGTCGCCCGGCTGGACTTTGTCCATCTCGGAAACGTCTTTGATGATGCGCACTTTACCAGCGCCGATGCGCTGACCGATGGCGCGACCTTCAACCAGCACGGTGCCGGTTTCTTTCAACAGGTAACGTTCCATGACATTGGCCGAGGTACGGCTCTTCACGGTTTCAGGGCGAGCCTGAACGATGTACAGCTTGCCGTCATCGCCGTCTTTGGCCCATTCGATGTCCATCGGGCACTTGTAGTGCTTCTCGATGATCATCGCCTGCTTGGCCAGTTCGCTGACCTCGGCATCGGTCAGGCAAAAACGCGCACGCTCGGCCTTGTCGACATCGACGGTCTTGACCGAACGACCGGCCTTGGCTTCGTCGCCGTAGATCATCTTGATGGCTTTGCTGCCCAGGTTGCGGCGCAGGATCGCCGGACGACCCGCAGCCAGCGTGCCTTTGTGGACGTAGAACTCATCCGGGTTCACCGCGCCTTGTACGACGGTTTCGCCCAGACCGTAGGCGCCGGTGATAAACACCACGTCACGGAAGCCCGACTCGGTATCCAGAGTGAACATCACGCCGGCAGTGCCGGTTTCCGAACGCACCATACGCTGCACGCCAGCCGACAGGGCAACCAGCTTGTGGTCAAAGCCCTGGTGCACGCGGTAGGAAATGGCACGGTCGTTGAACAGAGAAGCAAACACTTCCTTGGCAGCGCGAATGACGTTTTCGACACCACGGATGTTCAGGAAGGTTTCCTGTTGGCCGGCGAAAGAGGCGTCCGGCAAGTCTTCGGCAGTTGCCGAGGAGCGCACGGCCACGGCCATGTCCGGGTTACCGGCCGACAGCGTGGCAAACGCGGTGCGGATTTCGGCGTTGAGCTTCTCCGGGAACTCGGCTTCCATGATCCATTGACGGATTTGCGCACCGGTTTTCGCCAGGGCGTTCACGTCATCGACGTCCAGCGCATCGAGGGCTGCGTGGATCTGGTCGTTCAAACCACTTAATTCGAGAAAATCACGATAAGCCTGAGCCGTCGTGGCGAAGCCACCTGGGACCGATACACCGGCGCCCGCAAGGTTACTGATCATCTCGCCCAGGGATGCGTTCTTGCCCCCCACATGCTCTACATCGTGGACGCCGAGCTTATCGAGGGAAACTACGTACTCTACCAAGGTGATCTCTCCACTAACTGTGTTGGAAAAGCTCAGGGCGCTGGCGGCTCATTAGGAGCATTTGCCAGCAATATGGCCTGGACCTGGAAAATAAGTGAGAATGCGGGCCAATCCAGGCCGGCAAATCGCGCCTATCATATCCAAGAATCGTCACCAGCTTAAGGCCCAAGGCGCAAATGAAACGATCTGCTTTCTTTATCTCCGATGGCACGGGCATTACAGCCGAAACCCTGGGTCAAAGCCTGTTGGCGCAGTTTGAAAACATTACCTTCAGCAAAGCCATACGCCCGTACATCGACAGCGTGGATAAAGCGCGGGCCATGGTACAACAAATCAACATGGCCGCCGAAAAGGACGGATTTCGTCCGATCATCTTCGACACAATCGTCAACCAGGATATTCGTGAGATTCTCGCGACCTCCAATGGTTTCATGATCGACATTTTCTCGACCTTCCTCGCGCCTCTCGAACAAGAGTTGAGCGAGCACTCGTCGTATTCGGTCGGCAAGTCCCATTCCATTGGCCACAACTCCAATTACATGGAGCGTATCGAGGCGGTGAACTTCGCCCTCGACAACGACGACGGCGCCCGCACCCACTATTACGACAAGGCCGACCTGATTCTGGTCGGCGTGTCGCGCTGCGGCAAAACCCCGACCTGCCTGTACATGGCCATGCAATTCGGTATTCGCGCGGCCAACTACCCGCTGACCGAAGACGACATGGAACGCCTGCAACTGCCAACGGCACTGCGCGCCCATCAGCACAAGCTGTTCGGCCTGACCATCGACCCGGACCGCCTCACTGCGATCCGCAACGAGCGCAAGCCCAATAGCCGCTATTCGAGCTACGCCCAGTGCGAGTTCGAAGTACGTGAAGTCGAGAACCTGTTCCGCCGCGAGAACATCCCGCACATCAACTCCACGCATTTTTCCGTGGAAGAGATTTCGGCGAAGATTCTGGTGGAAAAAGGCGTTGAGCGGCGCTTCAAGTAGTTTTTCGGCGCCTGTTACACCGCTTTCGCGAGCAAGCCCGCTCCCACATTTGACCGCGACCTCAAGGTAAATACGGTCCAGTGTGGGAGCGGGCTTGCTCGCGAAGGACGATTACACGATATCCACTGCTGTAAACCCGTCTCCCAATGCCTTCGCCACTGCCTCAAACCCTTCCCTCAGCAACCTGTCATCCCCGGACGTATTACAAACACTCACCCGAATGAACTGCGGCACGCTCGCATGCCCGACGGCGAACGCTTCGGCAGTAGCGATCAGGTAACCGTTCTGTTTGAGCTCAGCCTCGATCTGCGATGCACGCCAAGGCTCGGGCACTTCGATCCAGAAATGTGGGCTGTGGAGGTGGGTTTTGTACTCAAGCCCCTTGAGTAGCCCGGTGACCAAGGCTTTGCGGCGAATGATTTCTGCTATTTGTTGCCCCAGCAATTGCTCGGCGACACCGTTTTCGATCCAGGAGGCGATCAGCTCCAGCGTCAACGGCGTGGCCATCCAGCACGTACCCCGCACGGCCGCCGACAAACGACTGACCAAGGGTTGCGGCGCATGCAGGTAACCGACGCGCAATCCGGCCGAGACAGCCTTGCTCACGCAGCCAATCAGAATCGTGCGCTCTGGTGCGAAAAAGCTCAGGGGTAACGGACGTTCTTGCGCCAACACGGCATGGGCTTCGTCCTCAATGATCAGCAGATTGTGCTCTCGACAGACCTCAGCGATAGCCTCGCGCCGCGCAGCAGACATCACTGCCGCTGTAGGATTCTGGATCGTCGGCGTGCAGTACAGCGCAGTCACCCGGTGATTACGGCAAGCCTCATCCAGCGTGGATGGCAACAATCCTTCGTCATCCATCCCCAGCCCCATGAGTTTTATCCCGAGCATGCGTGCGACGCTGATCAGCCCCGGATACGTCAATTGCTCGGTCACCAGCGTATCGCCCGCCTTAAGCAAGGCCATCAGTGCACAGAGCAGCCCGTGCTGGCCGCCATTGACGCAAATCACCTGCTCCGCACTGGGAACAAATGCCTTGTGACTAAGCCAACGTGCACCCGCAGACCGATACCGCAGCAACCCGGCATCGACGGTATAACCGCTGATCCTCTGCAACGTCTCTGAATCACAGGCCAACGCCTGCAAACTCTGACTCAGAAACAGGGCCTCCTGCCCGGGAATCGGCTGGTTGCGGCTCATGTCAAAACAGGGCTGTGGCTCATCGCTGACATTGCGAAAGCCACCGTCGCGCGGACGCTCCATACCGCGCTGACGCACATAAGTGCCATCTCCTACGCGAGCAACCACCAGCCCCACGCGCTCCAGTTCAGCGTAAGCACGACTGATAGTCCCAACGGTAACGCCCAGGCTGTCGGACAACAGTCGATGAGGCGGTAACTTGCAGCCAGGTTCGATCAAGCCCTCGTGAATGGCCTTTTCGATGGCCTCCGCGAGACGCTTGTACTTCACGCCCAGCCCGTCCGCGAGCCCGGCACGCATGATTGACACCATGGCAATACTTACTTTGACAGCCATTATCTTCCCTAATAGCGTGCTGAAAACAGGTTCAATCAGGGATAGACCTTTTCCACGGACAGGTCAATTTCCGCTCACGGAAGGTGCTCGACCATGCCTATGTCCATTGCCATCGATGCCACTCAAAAAAACCACAAACCCTGGCTGGCGGGCCTGATCACCAGTGCTCTGTTTTTCATCGTTTGCCTGAGTTGGGGCACCACCTGGCTGGGAATCAAGATTGCGGTCGAAAGCGTGCCGCCCCTGACTGCTGCGGGCCTGCGCTTTCTGATTGCCTTTCCACTGTTCCTGACGTTCGCGAAGCTACGTCGGGAGCCGCTGTTGTTTCCCAAGGAAAGCCGCTGGTTTTTCGTTTTCGTCACGCTGTCATACTTCAGCCTGCCCTACTACCTGCTGAACTACGGCGAGATGCACGTTTCGTCCGGCCTGACCGCTCTGCTGTTCAGCTGTATGCCGGTGTTCATCCTGATTTTTTCTGCGGTGTTTCTGCGGGAAAAAATCTACGCCTCTCAGGTGCTCGGTATCGCTATCGGCTTTGGCAGCCTGTTCATGATTATCCGTAGCCAAGGGCTGCATCTGGATCACGCGGAATTATTCGGGGTGCTGGCGATTCTCGCCGCCGCGATCCTGCATGCACTGTGTTACGTGGTGACCAAGAAACAAGGCAGCGCCATCAGCGTCATCACCTACAACACCCTGCCCATCGGCATCGCCGGCCTGATGCTGGCAAGCGCAGGTCTGGTGGTCGAAACGCCAACATTCGCGACCATCAGCCTGCGCTCCTGGAGCGCCCTGCTCTATCTCGGACTGGTCGCTTCCGTCGGTGGCTTTATCGTGTATTTCATGCTGCTCAAACGCCTGAGCCCGATCATTCTGTCCTTCGTCTTTATCATCTTCCCGGTGTTCGCAGTGATCATCGGTTCCTGGTATGAAGGTTTGGCGATTTCTCCGGAGCTGATCATCTATTCGACGGTCTTATTGGCGGGTTTCGCCATCACCAAACTTCCGGTGGAAAAATGGCTCAAGGGCTGAACGCGTTTCCCCGTAGGAGCTGCCGAAGGCTGCGATCTTTTAGCCTCTTCAAGTGCGCTGAAGATCAAGATCAAAAGATCGCAGCCTTCGGCAGCTCCTACGCGGGGTCCGACTTCAGATCACGAAGAGGTCCATGAAGCGGTTAACTGGCGTGGCTTCAAGCTGAGCCTGATCCTTGCACAGGGTAAAGATTTGCGCCGAGCGTTGCGCAGTGAATCGGGTGGCCAGGTTGGCCTTGAATTTGTCTTCCAGCAACGGGATACCTTCGGCACGACGACGGCGATGGCCAATCGGGTATTCGACCACCACCTGCTCAGTGCTCGAACCGTCCTTGAAGAACACTTGCAGGGCATTGGCGATAGAGCGCTTGTCGGCCTCCAGATACTCGCGGGTGTAGCGCGGGTCTTCGACGATGACCATCTTCTCGCGCAGCACATCGATGATCGGGTGCGCCGCGTGGAACTCGTCTTCGTACTGTTCAGCCACCAGATTGCCGAAGGCCAGCGGTACCGCCGTCATGTACTGGATGCAGTGGTCGCGGTCCGCGGCGTTGGCCAGTTGGCCGATCTTGGAAATGATGCGAATCGCCGACTCGTGGGTGGTGATGACGATCTTGTCGATTTCATTCAGGCGATTCCTCACCTGCGGGTGCAGGGTCACCGCCGCTTCGCAGGCCGTTTGCGCGTGGAACTCGGCCGGGAAGCTGATCTTGAACAGCACGTTTTCCATTACGTAGGTGCCGTACTTCTGCGAGAGGCTGAACTCGCATTTGTCTTTGGGCTTGAGCGCCAGGTCCTTGTTGGTATGGCTGAACAGCACGTCGTAGAAGCCCCATTGCGCTGCGGTCAACACGCCCGGAATGCCCATTTCGCCACGCATGGCGATGTCTGCCAGCCGCACTCCACGACTGGATGCATCGCCCGCCGCCCAGGACTTGCGCGAACCGGCGTTTGGCGCGTGACGGTAGGTGCGCAATGCCTGACCATCGACAAACGCGTGGGACAACGCCGCCAACAGCTGCTCGCGATTGGCCCCCATCAATTTTGCGGTGACCGCCGTCGAGGCGACTTTGACCAGCAACACATGATCCAGGCCGACCCGGTTGAAGGAGTTTTCCAGGGCAATCACGCCCTGAATCTCGTGAGCCATGATCATCGCGTCCAGCACCGCTCGCACGGTCAGCGGTGCGTCGCCATTGGCCACACGTTTCTGCGACAGGTGATCGGCAACCGCAAGGATCCCGCCTAGGTTATCGGACGGATGGCCCCACTCGGCGGCCAGCCAGGTGTCGTTGTAGTCGAGCCAACGGACGATGCAGCCAATGTCCCACGCAGCCTTGACCGGATCGAGGCGAAAATGGGTGCCGGGAACCCGGGCGCCAAAGGGTACGATTGTGCCTTCAACGATGGGGCCCAGGTGCTTGGTGCATTCGGGAAAACGCAGGGCCAGCAGGCCGCAGCCCAAGGTGTCCATCAAGCAATTGCGGGCCGTGTCCAACGCCTCTTTGGACTCGATCTTGAAATTGAGGACGTAATCGGCAATGTCCTGCAGGACCTTGTCGTAGTCGGGGCGGTTATTCAGGTCGACGTTGGCGCTCATGTTCGATTCACTCTGGCAGTGGTTCGTTGATGGGACCTCGGTTCTGGATCAATCTCAGTCGGTTACTGCTTTCTTATTGTAGGAACGGGATTAAATGTGGGAGCGGGCTTGCTCGCGAAGGCTGACTGACATCCAACATTGATGTTGACTGGCCCACCGCTTTCGCGAGCAAGCCCGCTCCCACATTAGCTTTGTATCGGGATCAAAAAGAGTCACCCGGCACACGCACCCAGCCTTCCATCAACACCCGCGCACTGCGGCTCATGATGGCTTTGGTCACGGTCCATTCGCCGTCGACCTGATGGGCTTCAGCGCCGACGCGCAAGGTGCCCGACGGATGTCCAAAGCGCACGGCGCTGCGTGGATTGCCACCTGCGGCGAGGTTGACCAGCGTGCCGTCAATCGCCGCCGCAGTGCCGATGGCCACAGCCGCGGTGCCCATCATCGCGTGGTGCAGCTTGCCCATGGACAGCGCCCGGACCAGCAGGTCGATGTCGCTGGCTGCTACCGGTTTGCCGCTTGAAGAAACGTAACTGGCAGGCCGTGCGACGAACGCCACCTTAGGGGTGTGTTGACGTTTGGCCGCGTCGTCGAGGTTCGAAATCAACCCCATGCGCAGCGCGCCGTGCGCGCGAATGGTCTCGAACATCGCCAGCGCTTTCGGGTCGCCATTGATGTCGCCCTGCAACTCGGTGCCGGTGTAGCCGATGGCTTCGGCGTTAACGAAAATCGTCGGGATACCGGCGTTGATCATGGTCACCTTGAGGGTGCCAACACCTGGCACTTCCAGGTCATCGACCAGGTTGCCGGTGGGGAACATCGAGCCACCTGCACCCTCTTCCTCGGCCGCAGGGTTCATGAATTCGAGCTGCACTTCAGCGGCCGGAAAGGTCACGCCGTCGAGTTCGAAATCACCGGTTTCCTGCACCGCGCCGTCGGTGATCGGCACGTGGGCGATGATGGTCTTGCCGATGTTGGCCTGCCAGATGCGCACCACCGCCACGCCGTTGTGCGAGATGCGACTGGCGTCTACCAGGCCGCTGCTGATGGCGAACGAACCGACCGCCGCCGAGAGGTTGCCGCAGTTGCCGCTCCAGTCGACAAAAGGCTTGTCGATGGAGACCTGACCAAACAGGTAATCGACATCGTGATCGTCCTTGATGCTCTTGGACACGATCACCGTTTTGCTGGTGCTGGAAGTCGCTGCGCCCATGCCGTCGATTTGCTTTTCATACGGGTCAGGGCTGCCGATTACCCGCAACAACAGCGCATCGCGGGACGGGCCCGGAACCTGTGCCGATTCAGGCAAATCCTGCAGGCTGAAGAACACGCCTTTGCTGGTGCCGCCACGCATGTAGGTGGCAGGGATCTTGATTTGAGGTACGTGAGCCATAGTGTTCCTTCTGTGCCGGAGCAGGACTCGAAGCCCTGCCCCGGCAAGTCGCGTTAAACGGCAACAGCCGATTCAAGGAAGTCCTGGGCGAAACGCTGCAACACGCCGCCGGCTTCGTAGATCGAGACTTCTTCAGCCGTGTCGAGACGGCAAGTGACTGGCACCAACACCTGTTCACCGTTGTGGCGAGTGATGACCAACGTCAGAGTGGCGCGCGGAGTGCGCTCGCCGATCACGTCGAAGGTTTCAGTGCCGTCGATCCCCAGGGTCTTGCGGTCGGTGCCCGGTTTGAACTCCAGCGGCAACACGCCCATGCCTACCAGGTTGGTACGGTGGATGCGCTCGAAACCTTCGGCAGCAATGGCTTCGACACCGGCCAGACGCACGCCCTTGGCTGCCCAGTCGCGGGACGAACCCTGACCGTAGTCTTGACCTGCGATGATGATCAGCGGCTGCTTGCGCTCCATGTAGGTTTCGATGGCTTCCCACATGCGCATGACCTGGCCTTCCGGCTCGACCCGCGCCAGCGAACCCTGCTTGACCTTGCCGTTTTCCTTGACCATTTCGTTGAACAGTTTCGGGTTGGCGAAGGTCGCGCGTTGCGCGGTCAAGTGGTCGCCGCGATGCGTCGCGTAAGAGTTGAAGTCCTCTTCCGGCAGGCCCATTTTCGCCAGATACTCACCCGCCGCGCTGTCGAGCATGATGGCGTTGGACGGCGACAGGTGATCGGTGGTGATGTTGTCCGGCAGCACCGCCAGCGGGCGCATGCCCTTGAGCGGACGCGCCCCGGCCAGTGCGCCTTCCCAGTACGGCGGACGGCGGATGTAGGTGCTCATCTCGCGCCAGTCGTACAGCGGCTCGACTTTCGGGCCAGTGTCTTCGTGGATGGCGAACATCGGAATGTAGACCTGACGGAACTGCTCCGGCTTGACCGACGCCTTGACCACTGCGTCGATTTCTTCGTCGCTCGGCCAGATGTCTTTGAGGCGGATTTCCTTGCCATCGGCGGTCAGGCCCAACACATCTTTTTCGATGTCGAAACGGATGGTCCCGGCAATGGCGTAAGCCACCACCAGCGGCGGCGACGCGAGGAACGCCTGCTTGGCGTACGGGTGAATACGTCCGTCGAAGTTGCGGTTACCCGACAACACAGCCGTGGCGTATAGATCGCGGTCGATGATTTCTTGCTGGATCACTGGGTCCAGTGCGCCGGACATGCCATTGCAGGTGGTGCAAGCGAATGCCACCACACCGAAACCCAGTTGCTCCAGTTCGGTGGTCAGGCCGGCTTCATCCAGGTACAGCGCTACAGTCTTGGAACCTGGAGCCAGGGACGACTTGACCCACGGCTTGCGGGTCAACCCGAGCTTGTTGGCATTGCGTGCCAGCAGACCGGCGGCGATGACGTTGCGCGGGTTGCTGGTGTTGGTGCAACTGGTGATGGCGGCGATGATCACCGCGCCGTCCGGCATCTGACCGGGCACGTCGTCCCACTGGCCAGAGATGCCTTGGGCCGCGAGGTCAGAAGTGGCAACACGGGCGTGGGGATTGCTCGGCCCAGCCATGTTGCGCACTACCGAAGACAGATCGAAGCTCAACCCACGCTCGTACTGCGCGCCCTTCAGGCTGTCGGCCCAGAGACCGGTCTGCCGAGCGTAGTTCTCCACCAACTGCACCTGCTCGTCTTCGCGGCCGGTGAGCTTCAGGTAGTCAATGGTCTGCTGGTCGATATAGAACATCGCCGCGGTGGCGCCGTATTCCGGAGCCATGTTGGAAATGGTCGCGCGGTCACCGAGGGTCAGCTTTGATGCCCCTTCACCGAAGAACTCCAGCCATGCGCCGACCACTTTTTGCTGACGCAGAAACTCGGTCAGCGCCAGCACCATGTCGGTGGCAGTGATGCCCGGTTGCAGCTTGCCAGTCAGTTCGACGCCAACGCTTTCTGGCAGGCGCATCCAGGACGCACGGCCGAGCATCACGCTTTCAGCTTCCAGACCGCCGACACCGATGGCGATCACGCCCAATGCATCGACGTGCGGGGTGTGACTGTCGGTGCCGACGCAGGTATCCGGGAAGGCCACGCCGTCACGCACCTGGATCACCGGAGACATTTTCTCCAGGTTGATCTGGTGCATGATCCCGTTGCCCGGAGGGATCACGTCGACGTTCTTGAAGGCCTTTTTGGTCCAGTTGATGAAGTGGAAACGGTCTTCGTTGCGACGGTCTTCGATGGCGCGGTTCTTTTCGAATGCCTCCGGATCGAAGCCGCCGCGTTCGACGGCCAAGGAGTGGTCGACGATCAATTGCGTCGGTACCACCGGGTTCACCTGCGCAGGATCGCCGCCTTGCAGGGCGATAGCGTCACGCAGGCCGGCGAGGTCCACCAGCGCGGTCTGGCCAAGAATGTCGTGGCACACCACTCGGGCCGGGAACCACGGGAAGTCGAGGTCGCGCTTGCGCTCGATAAACTGCTTCAGGGATTCGGTGAGCGTGGCCGGGTCACAGCGGCGCACCAGGTTTTCCGCCAGTACGCGGGAGGTGTACGGCAGTGTGTCGTAGGCGCCAGGCTGGATAGCCTCGACTGCCGCACGGACGTCGAAGTAATCCAGATGGCTGCCGGGCAGCGGTTTGCGGAATTCTGTGTTCATCGTCAGGACTCGGTCGCGGTAGTTACAAAAGGTGGGGCCTGACGCCGGAACTGAAACCTGACCTTTGTAGGAGCTGAGCTTGCTCGCGATGACGGACTGACATTCAACATTGATGTCAACAGTTACACCGCTATCGCGAGCAAGCTCGGCTCCTACAGGGTTCTTCGTTTCATTCAGTAACCGGCACTCAGGCCTCCACCATTCAGCGTTGTTCGATTGGCACGAACTTGCGCTGTTCGACGCCGACGTACTCGGCGCTCGGGCGGATGATGCGATTGTTGGCACGCTGTTCGAACACATGCGCCGCCCAGCCAGTCAGTCGCGAGCACACGAAAATCGGCGTGAACAGCTTGGTCGGAATGCCCATGAAGTGGTACGCCGAGGCATGGTAGAAATCGGCGTTGGGGAACAGTTTCTTCTGTTCCCACATGGTCTTGTCGATGGCTTCGGAAACCGCGAACAACACCTTGTCGCCGACTTCGTCAGCGAGCTTTTTCGACCAGCCCTTGATCACTTCATTACGCGGATCGTTGTCTTTATAGATCGCGTGACCGAAGCCCATGATCTTGTCTTTGCGTTCGAGCATTCCGAGGGTGCCTTTGATCGCCTCTTCCGGCGACGCGAAGCGTTCGATCATTTCCATCGCCGCTTCGTTGGCGCCGCCATGCAGCGGGCCACGCAGGGAACCGATGGCCGCGGTGACGCAGGAGAACAGGTCGGACAAGGTCGAAGCGCAGACCCGGGCAGTGAAGGTCGATGCGTTGAACTCGTGCTCCGCATAAAGGATCAGCGAAACGTTCATCACCTTGACGTGCAACTCGCTCGGTTTCTTGTCGTGCAGCAGGTGCAGAAAGTGCCCGCCGATGGACTCTTCATCAGTCACGCAGTTGATGCGCTTGCCGTCGTGGCTGAAGCGATACCAGTAGCACATGATCGCCGGGAACGCGGCCAGCAGGCGGTCGGTTTTGTCGTGTTGCTCGGAGAAGTTCTGCTCCGGTTCAAGATTGCCGAGGAACGAGCAACCGGTGCGCATCACGTCCATCGGGTGGGCGTCCGCCGGGATGCGTTCAAGCACTTCCTTCAGCGCTTGCGGCAGGTCACGCAGCTTGCTCAATTTGCTGATGTAAGCGGCCAGTTGCGCCTTGTTCGGCAGTTCGCCGTACAGCAGCATGTAGGCCACTTCTTCGAAATGCGCTTCGGCAGCCAGTTCGCGCACGTCATAGCCGCGATAGGTCAGGCCTGCGCCCTCTTGGCCCACGGTGGACAGTGCGGTTTGCCCGGCCACCTGGCCACGCAGCCCGGCGCCACTCAATACTTTTGCTTCGGCCATTGCTGTCTCCAATCTTGAATTTGTTAGGGAATCGGCAAGTTCTAACGGGTCATCTTGCTTTCGTAGCAGCTGCCGAGTCTGCGAGGCTGCGTTCGAGGCCGAAGGACTCGCCAATCAGGCGACGCTATTTTCCAGATAAACCGCGTCGTCGGTTTTTACGACCGCTTCGCGGCCGAACGCAGCCTCGCAGGCTCGGCAGCTGCTACGGGAATGCGTCCATCTTTATTTTTTCGCAGCAAACAACGCATCGAGCTTCTGCTCGAAGGTGTGGTAATCGATGCGATCGTAAAGCTCCATGCGGGTTTGCATGGTGTCGATGACATTCTGTTGCGTGCCGTCGCGGCGGATCGCGGTGTAGACGTTTTCCGCTGCCTTGTTCATGGCGCGGAAGGCCGACAATGGATACAGCACCAGCGACACATCGGCAGCTTTCAGTTGCTCGGTGGTGTACAGCGGCGTCGAGCCGAATTCGGTGATGTTGGCCAGGATCGGCGCTTTGACGCGGCTGGCGAACAGCTTGTACATCTCAAGCTCGGTGATGGCTTCCGGGAACACCATGTCGGCGCCGGCTTCGATGCACGCCGCGGCGCGATCCAGTGCCGACTCCAGACCTTCCACCGCCAGGGCGTCGGTGCGGGCCATGATCACGAAGCTGTCATCGGTGCGCGCATCGACAGCGGCTTTGATCCGGTCGACCATTTCCTGCTGGGAAACGATCTCTTTGTTCGGACGGTGACCGCAGCGCTTGGCACCGACCTGGTCTTCGATGTGAATCGCCGCCGCGCCGAACTTGATCATCGACTTCACGGTGCGCGCGACGTTGAACGCCGAGGAACCGAAACCGGTGTCCACGTCCACCAACAGCGGCAGGTCGCAGACGTCGGTGATCCGGCGTACGTCGGTCAGGACGTCATCGAGACCGGTAATCCCTAAGTCCGGCACACCGAGAGAACCGGCAGCGACCCCGCCACCGGACAGATAAATAGCCTTGAAACCGGCGCGCTTGGCCAGCAGCGCATGGTTGGCGTTGATCGTGCCGACCACTTGCAAAGGATGCTCGCTGGCAACCGCATCGCGGAAACGCTGGCCTGGTGTGCTCTTGTTGGAACTCATGACTCACCTCGTGGAGTGGCTGTCTGATGGGCGCCGTCCTGATAGTGACGGGCGATATTGCGTTTTGAAGCGCCGATGTGACGGCGCATCAACAACTCGGCCAGTTCACCGTCTCGGTCGGCGATGGCATCGAGAATCCGGTGGTGCTCGGCGAACGCCTGGCGCGGCCGATTGGGCGTGGCGGAAAACTGGATGCGGTACATGCGCACCAGTTGATACAGCTCGCCGCAGAGCATTTGCGTCAGCGTGCGGTTGCCACTGCCCTGAATGATCCGGTAATGGAAGTCGAAATCGCCTTCCTGCTGGTAATAGCCGACACCGGCCTGAAACGCCGCATCACGCTCGTGGGTTTCCAGCACGCGGCGCAGTTCGTCGATTTCTTCGGTGGTCATGCGCTCGGCGGCCAGGCGACAGGCCATGCCTTCCAGGGACTCGCGAATTTCGTAGAGCTCAAGCAGTTCGGCGTGACTCAGTGATACGACCCTGGCCCCCACATGCGGGACGCGAACCAACAGGCGCTGACCTTCCAGACGGTGGATCGCCTCACGCAATGGCCCGCGGCTGATGCCGTAGGTGCGCGCCAGCTCAGGCTCGGAGATCTTGCTGCCCGGGGCGATTTCGCCCTTGACGATGGCCGCCTGAATGCGCCGGAAGACGTTTTCGGAAAGGGTTTCCGAATCGTCTGACGCTATCACCGGGGGATCGAGTTGATCCAGCATATTGTCGACACCTTATAAGCCAATGCGGCAAAAACTAGCTAATAGCGCGCAATCAGTCAAAGGAAATATGTCTATTGTCGACAATCGTCTAATAAACGCCTTTGGTAAAACCTAAGTAAAGGACAACCTCGCGGCTGGCGCCATAAAACCACCGTGCTAGAATGCCGCCCGCATTTGTCTGTCATCTTTTTATGGCAGGCATGAGAAGGAGCTTGTGCAGCAATGCCAGTCGCCTTGAACTGAAGAACGGACGGCACCGCGCCAGGATCTATGAGACTCAAGCCCTTCACCCTGTTCTGCCTACTCTGCCTGCCAGGTCTCGCTATTGCGGGCGAAAAGACTGTGTACGGTCTCAACGAGTACGCGCAGCTGGCAGGGATCGACCTGGAAGTCGCGGCCAAACTCGACACCGGGGCCAAAACCGCCTCCCTCAGTGCCCGCGACATCAAACGCTTCAAACGCAATGGCGAATCCTGGGTGCGCTTCTATCTGGCTATCGATACCGCCCACTCGCACCCGATCGAGCGTCCATTGGCACGGGTCAGCAAAATCAAACGCCGCGCTGGCGACATCGATCCCGATGAAGGCAAGAAGTACACCGCACGCCCGGTGATCGAGCTGGATATCTGCATGGGCACGGCGCTACGCAGCATAGAAGTGAACCTGACCGACCGAAGTGCATTCCAGTACCCGCTTTTGATCGGTTCCGAAGCCTTGAAACGCTTTGATGCGCTGGTCGACCCCAGTCTTAAATACGCTGCTGGCAAACCCGCCTGCGCCACCGACGCTCATACCGCAGAGTAATGCCCATGCGCTCTCTTACCCTCCACCTGAAAATCCTGATCGCCATATTGATGGCGCTGGGCATTTCAGTTACGGCCTATCAGATTTTCGTGCTGGGCATTCCGGTAACCGAAGACGCCACCGACGACTTGTGGAACATCGACGCCAAGGTCGAGTTCGTCGCCAGTGCCAAGGATCCGGTCAAGATCCAGATGTTCGTGCCACCCTTGAGCCGTGATTACGTCAGCCTCAACGAAAGCTTTATCTCCAATAACTACGGTGTTGCGGTGAACCGTGTCGATGGCAACCGCAAAGTCACCTGGTCGGCACGTCGAGCCAAGGGCAACCAGACGCTTTACTACCGCCTGGTGCTGACCAAGCGCTACACCGGTGAAAAATCCAAAGTCAAAGGCCCGACCTTCCGCGACAGCATCGCCGTCGAAGGCCCGGAGAAAATCGCCGCCGATGCCCTGCTCGCGCCGATTCGCCAGCACTCGGCAGACGTCGAGACCTTCATCGGCGAAGCGATCAAACGCGTCAACAACTCCAATGACGACAACGCAAAACTGCTGCTGGCCGGTGATCCGTCACCGGCGCACAAAGCGAAAATCGTCGAGCTGTTGCTGTCCATTGCCCACGTGCCGATGGAAAAGGTCCACACCATCCGCCTGGTGGCCGATCAGCCGCAAATACCGGAGCTCTGGCTGCGTAGTTTCAATGGCACTGACTGGTTGTACTTCAACCCGGAAACCGGCGAGCAAGGCCTACCCACCGATCGCCTGCTGTGGTGGACCGGCGATGACAACCTGATCACCGTCGAGGGCGGCAAGAAAGCCAACGTCACCTTCAGCCTGAACAACAGCGAAATGAACGCCATTCGCCTGGCCAAGCTGACCGACGAAAACACCAACGCCAGCTTCCTTGATTACTCGCTGTACGGCTTGCCGCTGCAAACCCAGCAAACCTTCATGATCATGGTGATGATCCCGATCGGTGTGCTGGTGATCCTGATCCTGCGCAACCTGATCGGCTTGCAGACCCTCGGCACCTTTACCCCGGTGCTGGTTGCTCTGGCCTTCCGCGAGACCGGGTTGGGCTTCGGTATCGCGCTGTTTACAGTAATCACGGCGCTGGGGCTGTCGCTGCGCTCCTACCTTGAGCACCTGAAGCTGCAAATGCTGCCGAGGCTGTCGGTGGTGCTGACCTTTGTCGTGGTGCTGATTGCCGCCATCAGCCTGTTCAGCCACAAGCTTGGCCTGGAGCGCGGGCTGTCGGTGGCGTTGTTCCCGATGGTGATTCTGACCATGACCATCGAACGCCTGTCGATCACCTGGGAAGAACGCGGTGCAGGACATGCGTTGAAAGTCGCGATGGGTACGCTGTTCGCCGCCTCTCTGGGACACCTGATCATGAGTATTCCGGAACTGATTTATTTTGTGTTCACCTTCCCGGCAATCCTGTTGATCCTGGTGGGCTTCATGCTGGCCATGGGGCGCTATCGCGGCTACCGCCTGACCGAGCTCATACGCTTCAAGGCCTTCGTCAAGGCTGAGTCGTAATGTTCGGTCTCTGGAAGGCCTGGAAGGCCCTGGAAGCCCGGGGCATCATGGGCATCAATCGGCGCAACGCGGACTACGTACTCAAGTACAACAAGCGCAGCCTGTACCCGATTGTCGATGACAAGATCATCACCAAGGAACGCGCGATCAAGGCCGGCATTCACGTGCCGGAGATGTACGGTGTGATCTCCACCGAGAAGGAAATCGAAAAACTCGGCGAGATCATCGGCAACCACACCGACTTCGTGATCAAACCGGCGCAGGGTGCCGGCGGTGACGGCATTCTGGTGATCGCCGACCGCTTCGAAGGCCAGTACCGCACGGTTTCCGGAAAGATCATCAGCCATGAGGAAATCGAACATCAGATTTCCAGCATTCTGACCGGACTGTATTCCCTGGGCGGTCACCGCGACCGTGCGCTGATCGAGTACCGGGTGATTCCCGACCAGATCTTCAAAAGCATCAGTTATGAAGGCGTGCCGGACATCCGCATCATCGTGCTGATGGGCTACCCGGTGATGGCCATGCTGCGTTTGCCCACCCGGCAATCCAACGGCAAGGCCAACCTGCACCAGGGCGCCATCGGCGTCGGCGTCGACCTGGCCACCGGCCTGACACTGCGCGGCACCTGGCTGAACAAATTCATCGCCAGGCACCCGGACACCGCCAACCCGGTGGATGACGTGCAACTGCCCTACTGGGATGGTTTCATGAAACTCGCCGCCAGTTGTTATGAGCTGTGTGGACTGGGTTACATCGGTGTAGACATGGTGCTGGACCAGGAAAAAGGCCCGCTGATTCTCGAGCTCAACGCGCGGCCAGGGCTGAATATTCAGATTGCCAATGACTGTGGGTTGACCTCGCGTACTCATGCCGTCGAGGCTCGACTGGAAGAGCTGAAGGCCAGAGGGATTACCGAAACGCCGCAAGAACGGGTGGAGTTTGTTCAGCACATGTTTGGGCACATTCCTCCGATTGAGGGTTGATTCGAGACCGAGGCGAGCCCATCGCGAGCAGGCTCGCTCCCATATTGGATTTGTGTCGCACCAAAGATCTAATGTGGGAGCGAGCTTGCTCGCGATGGCGGCCTGACAGTCACCAAAACCTTCAGCCCTGCCTCCAACCTGCCAATCCCCGACATCCCCTCTAGGAGCAACTCCCGCAGAGGACTACAATCGCCACCCCGCCTCGATGGCTGATCTGCCCCGCTCATGTTGACCTGCTCCGTATACCCGCTTCCCTATCGCGCCAACCCCGCCGAGTATTTCGCGGCGATTCATCATGCCCCGGGCAGTGTGCTGCTCGACAGCGGCCGGCCGAGTGCCGAGCGCGGACGTTATGACGTGCTCAGCGCCTGGCCGCTCGCAACACTGGCGGTTTCACCTGACGAAAGTGGCAGCGCTTTCCTGCAACGTCTGCGCGACACGCTGGCCCAGCTCGGCGACGCAGCGATCCCTGCCCCCTACGAGTTACCGTTCGCGGGCGGCTTGATCGGCTACCTCAGTTACGATTTTGGCCGTCACCTGGAGGCCCTGCCCTCCTGGGCTCACGATGACCTGCAACTGCCCGACGCACGCTTCGGTCTGTACGACTGGGCGCTGATCAGCGATCACCTGATCGGCAGCAGCCAGTTGGTGTTCCATCCAAACCTGATCGAAACCGAGCGCCAGCGTCTGATCGAACTGTTCAGCCAGCCCACGACTGCGGCTGCGGCACCGTTCACCCTGAGCGGCGCCATGAGCCCCGACCTCAGCGCCAGCGACTATCAGCGGGCGTTCGGGCGTATTCAGCAGTACATCCAGGCTGGCGACTGCTATCAGGTCAACTTCGCACAACGTTTTCGCGCTCAATGCCAGGGCGATCCGTGGACCGCGTATTGCGCGCTGCGGGAAGCCTGCCCAACACCGTTCTCCGGCTTCCAGAGCTTGCCCGACGGCGGCGCAGTGCTGAGCTTGTCACCGGAGCGTTTCGTCAAAGTCAGCGACGGTCATGTGGAAACCCGCCCGATCAAAGGCACCCGCCCGCGTGGGCAGAACGCCGTCGAAGACGCAGCCAACGCCGCCGAACTGTTGGCCAGCCCCAAGGATCGCGCGGAAAACCTGATGATCGTCGATCTGTTGCGCAACGATCTGGGCCGCACCTGCCGCATTGGCTCGGTGCGCGTGCCAGAGTTGTTCAGCCTGGAAAGCTATCCGAACGTGCATCACCTGGTGAGCAGCGTCACCGGCGAATTGGCTGACAACAAAGACGCCCTGGACCTGATCGCCGGCAGCTTCCCCGGCGGCTCGATCACTGGCGCGCCGAAAATCCGCGCCATGCAGATCATCGACGAGCTGGAGCCGACCCGTCGTGGTTTGTACTGCGGCTCGTTGCTGTACCTGGATGTACGCGGGGAAATGGACAGCTCGATCGCCATCCGCAGCTTATTGGTCAAGGATGGTCAGGTCTGCTGCTGGGGCGGTGGCGGGATCGTCGCCGATTCGGACTGGCAGGCCGAGTATCAGGAATCCATCACCAAGGTGAAGGTGTTGCTCGAAACGCTGCAAAACCTTTAACCCATCTAGCGGCCAACATCGCCCGTGTAGGAGCTGCCGCAGGCTGCGATCTTTTGACTTTTAAAAAACCGGATCAAAAGATCGCAGCCTGCGGCAGCTCCTTGTATCTCGACTATCGCTCCGTCAGGAGCGATAGTTCTCGACTGATCATCGAGGGAGGGACCTG